>DATMJI010000133.1:0-21426 GCA_035553895.1 Acidimicrobiales bacterium
CCCCCGCACCAGCCGCCCCGGCAACGGTCGGCGGTCGGGGAACGGGCCGGGCCGGGCGAGCACCTCCTCCGGTCGCCCCCCGGGGCGCCCTTCGGGGGCCAAGCGGGGTGGCTCGGCCGGACCGGCCCGCACCCGGGCCGAGCTGGCCGCCCGGGCCGGCCGCCCCTCCGGCAACGCCGGCCGGCGCCGCCGCTGACGCCATGACGCCGGCTGTCACCCACGGCCGGGCGTCACCTACCCTAGGCCCATGGCCTCCGCCCCGCCTCCCGCCACCCCCCTCGTTCTTTGTCGACTGGGCGGTGCGTCGCACCGCCCAGTCGACAAAGAACGGCGTGGGGGGGGCGCAGGCGAGCTCCGGGGGCGGTCATGAGCCCGGCCAAGTCCCGGGGGCGACAGGGGGCCAGAGCCGCCCGGGCCTCGGCTCGTGACCAGGGCCGGCTGTGGTGGATCGGCGGCGGGGTCCTGGTCGTCGGTCTCGGCATCGCCCTCATCGTCCTCTCCTCGCTCGAGGGCCGGGAACCGGAGACCGAGCCGGCCGGCGTGGAGACCGTCGAGGTGGCCGGCGCCGAGCACGTGAACACTCCCGTCGAATACCCCGAGACCCCTCCGGTGGGAGGCAACCACAACCCGGTATGGCAGAACTGCGGCTACTACTCCGAGCCCATCGCCTCCGAGTTCGCCGTCCACTCCCTCGAGCACGGCGCCGTGTGGATCACCTACCAGCAGGATCTTCCCGAGGACCAGGTCGACGACCTCCGCTCCCGGGCCGCCCGCAGCTACGTCCTGGTGTCGCCCTGGGAGGGCGAGCTGCCGGCTCCGGTGGTGGCCTCCGCCTGGGGCAAGCAGATGCAGTTCGAGTCGGCCGGCGACCCTCAGCTGAGCGAGTTCGTGGAGTACTTCGCCCAGGGACCCCAGACACCGGAGCCGGGCGCCGCCTGCACTGGCGGGGCGGGCACCCCGGAGTAAGGGTCAGCCGGCCGGCGGTGGCTCCCCGGGGGGTGGCCCCGCCCCGTCGAGGTCGGCCACGATGCGCTCGACCTGGAGGCGGGCGTCGCTGATGCGCTCCCGGCACAACCGGATGAGCACGGCGGCCCGGCCCACCCGCTCGGCCAGGTGGTCGACGTCGAGGGCATCGTCCTCCAACTCGGCGAGGATGGCCTCGAGCTCGTCGATGGCCTGGCCGTAGCTGGCTGGTTGGTCCTCGCCGGTCATCAGCTCTCCCCGCTGGTGGTCGTCGTCCTGGCGGTCACCGTCGATCGGGCCTCGCCGTCGGCGAAGGTGGTGACGAGGTCGTCGCCGGGCTGCAGCTGACCCGCCCGGCGCACCAGGCAGCCGCCGGCCGTGCGGGTCAGCGACCAGCCCCGGGCCAGGGCCCGGGCCGGATCGGCGGCGCCGACCCGGGCCGCCGCCACATCGACGGTGGCGTCGGCCGTCGCCGCCACCTGGCTGGCGGCCCGCCCCACGCGGGTGCCGGCAGCGGTGACCCGGGCCTCTGCTGCGGCCAGGCGGGCGTCGAGGCGGGACGCGTCCAGGCGCCGGGTGGCGGCATCCAGGCGGGCCCCGCCGGCGACCATCCGGGAGCGGGCCAGGGTCGCGGTCTGGGCGGCCCGGCCGTCGAGGCGGCCCCGGGCACCGGCCAGCGCACCACCGGCTCGCACCGCCACGGCGCCGGCGTGGCCCCCGAGGCGGGCCTCGGCCCGGGCCAGGCCGGTCCGACCCCGCCGCGACGTGGCCGCCCAGGCCGCCTCGGCCCGGGCCAGGGCGCCGGCCACCCGCTCGACCAGCACGCCGGCGCAGGCGGTGGGGGTCTTGCAGGCGGTGTGGGCCACCTCGTCGACCACGCTCGAATCGGTCTCGTGGCCGACCCCGGTGAGCACGGGCACCGGCATGGCCGCCACCGCCCGGGCCAGGCGCTCACTGTCGAAGGTCACCAGGTCGGTGCGGGCCCCGCCCCCGCGAGCCACCACCACCACGTCCAGCGGCTGGCGGGCCACCAGGTGCAGAGCCCGCAGGATGGAGGTCTCGGCCCCGGTGCCCTGGACCCGGGCGTCGGCCAGGGTCACCTGGAAGGCGAAGCCGCTGCTCTCCAGCCCGGCCAGCACGTCGGCGCAGGCGGCACTGCCGGCGCTGGTCACCAGCCCCACCCGCAGCGGGACGGGATCCAGGGGCAGGCGGGCGTTGGCCTCGAGCAGCCCCTCGGCAGCCAGGGTGGCCAGGACCCGCTCCCGGTCGGCGGCCAGCCGTCCCAGGGTGTGCACGGGATCGACGGCCGACATGACCAGCTGCACCCGGCCGAAGCGGTGCTGGACCCGGCCCCGGATGCGGACCTCGAGACCGTCGGCGAGGGCGAACCCCGGCCAGGCCCGCAGCTCCCGCTCGACCCGCAGGCGATCGGTGCGGAACAGCGCCACCCCGAGCGACGCCGTGGGCCCCCGCCGGGAGTTCCGCTCGCACAGGGAGAAGTAGACATGGCCGCTGGCATTGGCCGGGCGCAGACCGTCGATCTCGCCCCGGACCCACACCTCGGACGGGAAGGCGGCCGCCACGGCCCGGGTGACGGCGGCGGCCAGCTCTCCCACCCCGTAGGTGGGGTCGGGAACCTCCTCGGGAAAGAAGCTCGGCTGCTCGGCGCGGCTCACCGGACCCATTGTGGTCCACGGCTGGGACAATCACCCTGACGGGGGCACGCGGTCGGACCGGGTGGGGCCGGTGATACCGTCCGGGCTTCCGTTCCCGGCCGAAAGGACCGCTGCCATGCCTGCGCCTCCGTTGATTTCCCGCCCGCCCGCCGGGAGGTCGCCCAGATGAGCGCCTCCCGCAGCCTCGACGTGCTCGAGGCCCGCAACACCGAGCAGCCGGGGACCACCCGCGCCCGCCGCCCGCACCGGAGCCTCGTCCCGCTTCTCCTCGCCGTCGCCCTGGTGGCCGCCGCCTGCGGCAGCGACGACGACCCCGCCGGCGTGGCCGGCGCCGGCCCCGACCCGAGCAGCGAGACCTTCACCATCGGTGCCATCCCCGACCAGGATCCCGAGGTGCTCCAACGCCTCTACGGCGACGTGGCCGACTACCTGGCCGCCGAACTCGGCGTCACCGTGGAGTACGTGCCGGTGACCGACTACGCCGCCTCGGTCAGCCTGTTCCGCGCCGGAGACCTCGACATGGTGTGGTTCGGCGGCCTCACCGGCGTCCAGGCCCGCCTCCAGGTGGAGGGGGCCGAGGCCATCGTCCAGCGTGACATCGACGAGAACTTCCACAGCGTCTTCATCGCCAACACGGCCAGTGGCGTCGAGCCCTTCGAGGAGATCGACGGGCTCGACACCCTGGCCGGCACCCGCTTCACCTTCGGTTCGGAGTCGTCGACGTCGGGCCGGCTCATGCCCCAGTACTTCCTCGGCCAGGCCGGCGTGAGCACCGACGACTTCGACGGTCCGCCCGGCTTCTCCGGATCGCACGACACCACCATCGAGCTGGTCGAGGCCGGCACCTTCGAGACCGGTGCCCTCAACGAGCAGGTGTGGGCGGCCCGCACCGAGGCCGGCGAAGTCGACCAGGGCAAAGTCCAGGTCGTCTTCCGCACGCCGGCCTACCACGACTACCACTGGGTCATCCGTCCCGATGTCGGGGAGCGCTTCGGCGACGGCTTCACCGACGACGTCACCGCCGCCCTGGTCGAGCTCGACCCGGCCGAGCCGGACGATGCGGAGATCCTGGAGCTGTTCGGCGCCGAGCGCTTCATCGAGACCGACGACGGCAACTACGACCAGATCGAGGAGGTGGCCCGCCAGCTGGGCTTGGTGACCCAATGAGCGGGGCCGGGCCCCTCTTCTCCCTGCGGGGAGCCGGAGTCCGCTACGGGTCCATCTGGGCGCTGGCGGATGTCAACCTCGACGTGGTGGCCGGCGAGCGGGTCGCCCTCGTCGGCCCCAGTGGGGCGGGCAAGTCCACCCTGCTGGCCCTGCTCAACGGGTCGCTCTGCCCCTCCACCGGCACGGTGTCGGTCCAGGGCCGGGACCTGACCCGGATGTCCCCGGCCGAGCTGCGCCGGGTCCAGGGCCGGATCGGCACGATCCACCAGCAGTTCGACCTGGTCGGGCCTCTGCGGGTGGTGCACAACGTCAACGCCGGTCGCCTGGGATCGTGGTCGCTGGCCCGGGCCGTCGCCTCGCTGGTCCGGCCCCGCGACGTGGCGGCGGTGTCCGCCGCCCTGGCGCGGGTCGGCATCCCCGAGAAGATCTACGAGCGCACCGACGCCCTCTCAGGGGGCCAGCAGCAACGGGTCGCCCTGGCCCGGGTGCTCGTCCAGGAGCCGGTGGCCATCCTCGGTGACGAGCCCATCGCCAGCCTGGATCCGGCCCGGGCGGCCGAGATCATGGGCCTGCTGGCCTCGCTGGCGGGCCGGGAGGAGGGCCGCACCCTGGTGGTGAGCCTGCACGCCGTCGACCACGCCGTACGCCACTGCGACCGCCTGGTCGGGCTCCGGGCCGGCCGGGTCGCCTTCGATGCTCCCTCCGCCGAGGTCAGCGGGGCCATGGTCGACGACCTGTACCGGATCGAGCAGGAGTGCTCGGGCGTGGGCCCCAGGGAGGCGACCTGAGCCAGCCACCGGCCGTGGCCGTCGAGGCGGTACGGCCGGCGGTGCTGCGCCCCGGGGCGCCGGGCGGCGGGAGCCGACTGCCCGCCGGCCGCCCTGGTGGGGCCCGGCGCCGGCGGTTGTGGGCGCTGGTGGTCGTCGTCGCCTTCGTCGCCTCCCTGATCCGGTCCGGGGTCGGGCGGGGCCAGGTCACCAACGCCGCCGGCTGGTCCCAGGTCCGGGCGTTCCTGGCGGCGGCCACCGACCCGGTGCTCGATGCCGAATTCCTCCGCCTCACCGCCGAAGCCACCCTGACCACCGTCGCTTATGCCGTGCTGGGAACAGCCCTGGCCACGCTCATCGGGGTGGTCGGCGGGGTGCTGGCGTCCGAGAGCTTCTGGTCGCCGACCAGGTCCCGGCGGCCGGGCCGGCCCGGCCGGAGCGTGCGGGCGCTGGGCGGGTGGCTCGGGGCGCGGGCGGTGTTGGGACTGCCGCGGGGGGTCCACGAGGCCGTCTGGGCCCTGGTGCTGGTCAGCATCCTCGGTCTCGACCCCCTGGTGGCCGTCCTCGGCATCGGCATCCCCTACGGCGCCGTCACCGCCAAGGTCTACTCCGAGCTGCTCGACGAGGCACCGCACCAGAGCTTCGCCGCCCTGCGCTCGGCCGGCGTGGGCCGCCTGGCCGCCCTGGCCTACTCGGTCGTCCCCCTGGCCTTTCCCGACATGCTCGCCTACGCCTTCTACCGCTTCGAGTGCGCCATCCGGGGCGCCGCCATCCTCGGGACCATCGGTGCGGGGGGGCTGGGCTTCCAGCTCGCCCTCAGCTTCCAGTCCCTGCGCTACCGGGAGATGTGGACGCTCATCTACGCCCTGGTGGTCGTGTGCGGCCTGGCCGACTGGTGGAGCACCAGCCTGCGCCGCCCGAGCCGCCTCCCGGCCGCCAGGTCCGAGCCGGCTCTGGTTGCGGAGGCGACGCCCGGGACCCACCGCCTGGGGCTGCGCCGGGACCGCCGCCTGCTCCTCTCGGCGGTCGCCGCCCCGGTGCTGGTGGGCATCTCGGTGGTGCACCTGCAGGTGGACCTCTCGACCCTGTGGTCACCCCGGGCCCAGGGCCTGGCCGCCGACCTCGCCGGTTCGGCCCTGCCGCCCGATCTCGGGGCCCAGACCCTCGCCACCCTCGGCCGGCTGAGCCTGGAGACATTGGCCATGTCCGTGATCGCCGCCGTGCTCGCCTCGGTGGGTGGCATGGCCCTGGCCTTCCTCGCCGCGTCCACCTTCATCCGGCCCGACCGGGGCGTCACTGCCCACGACGGACGCCGCCCCCGGCATTGGGGCCGAGCAGCCGCCGCCCTCCTCACCCGGGCCGTGCTCCTGGTCTGCCGGGCCATCCCCCCGCCCGTGGGGGCGTTGATCCTGGTCTTCGTGTTCATCCCCGGGCCGCTGCCCGGGGCGCTGGCCCTGGCCGTGTACAACCTCGGGATCCTCGGCCGACTCATGGCCGAAGTGGTGGAGAACCTCGATCCCCGTCCCGTACGGGGCCTGCGGGCCCAGGGCGCCCCTGGCCTCCAGGCCTTCCTCTACGGAACCGTTCCCCGGGCCCTTCCCCGCTTCGCCGCCTACGGGCTGTACCGCTGGGAGGTCACCATCCGGGAGACGGTAGTGGTGGGCCTGGTCGGCGCCGGCGGGCTGGGCACCCTGCTGGCCCTGCAGCTGGCCGCTTTCGACTACCAGGGGGTGCTCGCCACCCTGCTCGCCCTCGTCGCCCTGACCTTGGTGGTCGACCTCCTCGGTGCCGGGCTGCGCCGCGCCCTGCGCTGACGCGCCGGGGCCGGCGGGGGAGGTTCCAGGACCTCCCTCCGCCGGCCCGGTATCGCCGGTGGCGTCCGCAGCTGCGGTCTAGCGGGCCTGCCCGCGGGCCCGGGCCTCGGCCGAGAT
Organism: Acidimicrobiales bacterium; assembly: GCA_035553895.1. Lineage (GTDB taxonomy): Bacteria > Actinomycetota > Acidimicrobiia > Acidimicrobiales > CADCSY01 > JADDRA01. Next base: position 6,505 of record DATMJI010000133.1, read on the forward strand.
CTGGCGCCCGTCGACGCCACGCTGGCCGTCGCTCTCCCCCCGGGCATCGGCACTGACGCGGGCACCGAAGTTGTCGGCGGCCTCGCCGTCTTCGCCCTCATCGGTGTCGTCGCCCTCGTCCTCGTCCTCGCCCTCGTCGAGCTCCTCGGTGACGTCACCGAGGCCGTCCTCGATGTCGTCGATCAGGTCGTCGACCTCGTCGACACCGGTGTCGGGCACCTCGGGCAGGGTCGTGTCCGGGACCTCGGGCAGGGTGGTGTCCGGGACCTCGGGCAGGGTGGTGTCGGGCACCTCGGGCAGGGTGGTGTCGGGCACCTCGACGATCTCGTCGAGGTCGATCACGTCCTCGGTCACCTCGGTGACCTCGTCGACGGGGTCGGTGCCCAGGTCACCCACCTGGGCGGCGGCCACCCCGATGCCGGCGGTGGCCAGGAGGCCGGTGACGCCGACGACCAGGGCCTTGCTTCCGAGTGTTCCTCGCAGGTTGATCATGGTGGTTCTTCCCTTCGGTCAGGTTGCTCTGGGCGAGCAGGGTCGAGGGGGTGAACGCTCGTGGTGGCCGTAGGGGTACTACTTGTGGCAGAAATCTCGCCGGCGCCGGTTCCCCGACCGGCGACCACCCTGGGCCCGGCCCGGGAGTGATCAGGACGGTCGAGCGGAGGAAGGGCCGGGCCCGGCGGGCCGGGGAGCGGCCGGCTCGCCTCGCCGGAGGGTGGCCTGCTCATTCCCGGGCTCCTCGGCCAGCCGCCCGGGTGCGGTCGAGGGCCCCGCGCCCGGCCGACCGGCACCGGGTGGCGGCCCCGGGTCGGCGGGCGGCCCCGGGTCGGCGGGCGGCCCCGGGTCGGCGGGCGGGCCCGGGTCGGCGGGGGCACCCCCCGGAGGCCCAGCCGGGCCCGGGCCCCGGTCGGCCGGCGGCCCCGGGGCATCGCCGGAGCGCCCAGGGGCGCCATCGGGGTCGGGAACGCTCGGCCCCTCGATCGAATCCTCGCTTCCCGCTCCCGGCGGGGACGGGCGGTCGCCGGCATCGGTGCCGCTCCCGCTCCCGCGGCCGGGCGGGGCCGGTGCAGAGCGAGAACCCCCGGTCGCACTCGGGTCGGGGGACGCCGGCCCGTCGGCCCCCGCGGGGGGACCATTCTCCTCGAAGGTGGCGGGCTCCTCATCGACCGGCCGGGCAGGGGCCGGAACCTCCAGGCCCACCACCGCCACCGTGCGCTCGAAGGCGCTCTGCACAGGCCCGGGCAGGGCTCCGGCGCCACCGGTACCGGCCAGGCTCAGAGTCGCCACCGCCGCGCCCAGGGCCAGGCGGGCCCGGCGCCCCTCGAGGCGCCGGCGCAGGGACGGGCGCCGGGCAGATGCCACCGGGGCCGCCGCCCGGGCAGGGACACCGCCGGGTACACCGGCGATCGCCCCGCCACCGGCTCGCAACCCCCGGGCCAGGACCGCCGACAGCTCGGGACCGGCGGGCGGCGGGGGTCCGGCGGCCAGGCCCCGGAGGTCGTCGAACAGGGGCCCCAGGGCGGCGTCGCCCGCCAGCTCGTCGACGTCGCCCCTGGTACTCATGTCACGGGTGAACGTCGGTGAGCGGCGAAAGGGTACGGGCCCGCCCGGAGGGCATGGTGCCGGCGGCGGCGGTGCCCTCCAGGCGCCGGCGCAGCGTGGCCAGCCCGCGCCGCTGGAGGGCCTTGATCGCCCCCGGAGCCTTGCCCAGGGTCTCGGCCACCTGCTCGACGGTGAGGTCGGCCACGATGCGCAGCAGCAGCACGTCCCGCTGGTCGGGAGTCAGCTCGGCCAGCAGCTCCTCGACCTGCCGGGTGCCGAGGCGGGCCAGGGCGTCTCCCTCGGTGCTGGCCGCTCCCGGCCGTTCGGTCACCGGCCAGCCGGCACGGGGGGGCCGGCGGGCCGCCCGGCGGCGGTCGTCGATCAACACGTGGTGGGCGATGGTGAAGATCCACGACCGGAAGCGCTCCTCGCCGCCCTGGAAGCCGGCGAGGTTGGTGAAGGCCCGCAGGAAGACGTCGTTGGCCAGCCCGTCCGGGTCGTCGGCCCCCTGGCCCCGGAGGTAGCCGGCCACAGGACGGCCGAGCCAGGCGAAGAGCCGGCGGTAGGCCCATGGGGCATCGGCCTGGGCCGCGGCCAGGACCTGGGGGAAGGTGGCACCGAAGGGGGCGGACCGCGGGCCGGGCGACGACGGCAGCGAGTCGGGATGGAGTGGGCTCACGGCTGGTGTCGGGTGCCTTCCGCTGCGGGATGCTCACCTGCCCGGGTGAACGTCGGACCCCGCCCGAAGGGTACGCCGGCTCCCGCGTCCCCGGGGACCGGGCAATGTCAGCCGAGCAAGCGGCCCAGGAGCCGGCTGAGCAGGCCACCACCGTCGGCAGCCGGCGGCGCCGGCGGCGGGGGCGGGGGCGACAGGAACCACTCCCCGCCGTCGCCGCCGTTGATGTAGGGGTGCTGGGGGCCGTAGCGCTGGGTGGCGGTCAGCTCCGGGGCGATGGTGGCGGTGTAGGCCAGCGCCTCTTGGATCGACACGGCGCCGTTGCCGTCACTGTCCCCCTGGCCGCCGGCGAGGGCGTCACGGACCATGAGGCCGTTGTGGACCGAGAGCTGCCACTCCGGGTGCTCGTAGCCCTTCTCCGGCTCGTGCGATGCTGCCGTGAACAGGCGCCGGGGGCCGTTCACCCCGTCGTCGAAGCCGGCCGCCTCGCAGCCGGCGATGTTGATCCAGGCGTCGCCCCGCAAGGCGTTGAGGCTGGCGGCCAGCTCCCCATCGGAGATGAAGGAGTTGTCGTGGGGCCAGAGGAACTCGTCGTTGAGCTCGCCGTCGCCGTCGAGATCGCCCGACTTCTGCTTGACGTGCCCGGAGTAGGCGAACACCGAGAAGCCGTCGTCGGTGCTCTGGTCGACCAGCCAGCCGAGGGCCCCCCGGATGTTGGCGGCGGTGGCCGTCTCGTTCACCAGGTAGTTGATGTTGGCGTCCTCCCACCCGTTGGCCAGGAGGGTGTCACGCAGGAGGGCGGCGTCGCCGGCACTGCCCGGGAGCGACACGGTACGGCCCTGGTACTCGCCGATGCCGATGATCAGCGCCGTCTTGCGGGCTTCGGGCGCCGGGGCCGCCGAGGCCGCCGCCAGCGGGGCCGCCACCATGGTGGCCGCCACGATCGCCAGGACCTTCTTCATCACGTCGCTCCCTTGTCGGCGCTGTCGGGCGAAAAAGCAACGAGGGGATGGGGAGCGATCCCCATCCCCTCGTCAGGTCGTGCTGGTGGTGCAGGGACTAGATGGTGTTCTCCCGGCGGGCCCGCAGGGCCACCCGGCCGGCGGCGAGGGCGCCGCCGGTGAGGCCGACGGCGAGGATCGCCGGCAGGAGACCGAGGCCGCCGCCGGTGACCGGCAGGGTCGGGCCAGGACCGGAGGGCGGCAGCGGGGCAGCCCCACCGGTGGTCGGGGTCTGAGCGGCGCACACGGTGCCGGAGACCTCGGCGTGGCCGATGACCACCTCGAGGACCGAATCACCGGTCTCGTCGATGAGGTCGGCGGGGGTCTCGCCCTCACCGAGGAGGCCGCCGAGGAGGCCAGCGCCGCCGGTGCCGAGGATGTCGTCGAGCACGGTGATGCGCAGGGCGTTGACGAACACGCCGTTGCCGTCGGCGGTGACGCCGACCTCGTTGGTGACGACTTCGAGCAGGCCGAGGTCGTCAGTCAGGTCGCTGACAGTGGCGAGCAGGTCGTCGACCAGCGAGACCGGCTCGTTGTTCAGCGACAGGATGTTGGAGGAGGTGTCGAAGAAGACCTGGTTGTCGACGCACACGGCGACCGCCTCGGCCGTCACCGCATCGATGCCGAGCAGGGCGTCGACCAGCAGGGACTGGACCTCCAGGGGCAGGGCGTCGACGATGCCGAGCACGCTGTCGGTGCTGTCCTCGACCAGCAGGTTGAGATCCGCCACCCGGGAGAAGCCCAGGGCGTTGACGGCGGGGATGACGATCTCGTCGTCGGCCCCCACCTGGTCGGTGCCCTCGTCGCCACCGTCGAGCAGGCCGCCGAGGAGGTCGCCGCCGAGCAGGCCGCCGAGGAGGCCGCCGCCACCGCCGTCACCACCCGTGAGGCCGTCGAGCTGCTGGGCCTCGACGGTGTTGGCGTCGCCGGCCGACTGGCCGAGGATGCCGCCGACGGTGCCACCGCCGCCGCCCCCGCCGCCGAGCAGGCCGCCGAGGAGGTCGTCGAAGAGGCCGCCGAGGAGGCCATCGCCCCCATCGGTGATGCCGCCGGTCAGGCCCTCGCCGCCGCCGCCGCTGAGGGCTTCGCCGCCGTCGAAGGTGAAGGGCACGATGTCGCTCTCGGCCGAGGTGTTGGCCACGACCACCCCGGTGCCGGTGAGGGTCACGGGGTCGACCTCAGGGGTGATGATGTCTTCGCTCACCAGGCCGTCGCCGAGGACGGACGTGACCTCGGGCTCCCGCTCCAGGAGACCCTCGCCGAGCAGCGAGAGGTCGACGCCGTAGGCGTTGCCCCGGGCGCTGGAGACGGTGTCGGCCGACGCGTTGGTGATCCCGAACGCCGTCATCGCCATGACGCATGTCGCTACTAGGACCTTCTTCATGCTTGAACTCCTCAAAGGTTCGTTCGTGACCTTGCGCCACGGTGGTGTTCAGGGACTGCAGGTTAGGACACCGACGCTTCCATGGGAAACGTCTCCGGCACGCTACTCGACCGGAGTCCGCATTTCGAACGCTGTGATACTAGACGCCATTTCCCCCATCGCGACCAGGCATCGGCCGGAACAGGCTCCGACTTGAGATCCCATCCGCCCGGAACGCACGGATCGGCCCCCGCCGGTCCCGGCTGGTGCGCTGAACATTGCTCGTAGGTGCGGTTGCTGGCCTGCTTGCCCTCTCAGACGCCCCGGCGGGCGGTTCATGACGCGATCCCGCCGGGCCCCCCAGGGTGGGCGACGGCCCTAGCCTGTCGGCCATGGGGGGACCGCCGCGCACGCCCGGCCGCGTCGGCGCCCGCCGGGGAGGCGAGGGTCTCCAGGAGCGCCTGGAGGCGTCCCGGGCCGGCCGCTGGCTCCTGAGCGCGGCGCTGGCCTTCACCGTCGGCTCCGTGGTGCTCTGGAACCTGCCCGAGTCCGCCATCCGGGACCTGGCCGTGCCGGTCGTGGAACCCTTCGTCAACGCCACCGGGCTCGACCAGGCGTGGAATCTCTTTGCCCCCAACCCGCCGCAGCGCACCTACGAGGTGGTGGCCCGCATCGACTACGCCGACGGCAGTGCGGCCCTGTGGCGCTCCCCCCGCAACGATCGCTGGCGGAAGTGGCTCGGCGTCGTGCGCGCCGACCGCAGCCGGCGGTTGTGGACCTCGACCGCCGCATGGATCGCCGAGCACCACGACGCCGCCGGGCGCCGGACGCAGCGGGTCGAACTGATCCTGCGCCAGCGGGACCTGCCCCCGCCGGGCAGTGGCGAGTCCCCGCCCCCGTGGCGGGAGGACGGCTTCTACACCTACGAGGTCCCCGGCGGCGGCTCCGGGTGAGTGCGATGCCCGTTGTCGCCGACCGTCCCGCCGCCGGGCGCCGCACCGGGCTCGCCGGCTGGTGGAACGATTTCTGGTTCCGCCCCACGCCGACCTCGACCCTGGCCCTGGTGCGCATCACCTACGGGCTGGTGCTGGTGACGTGGTGCGTATTGATCTCGTTCGACCTGCGGGCCTTCTTCTCGGCCTCGGGCGTCCTGCCTGAACCCCTCAGCCGGCCCTTCGCCTGGTCGCTGCTGCGGGTGTTCCCCTCCGATGCCGCCCTCTACCTCCTCTTCGCCGTCCTGGTGGTGGCCGCCTGCTGCCTGCTGGTCGGCTACCGCACCCGCCTGGCGGCCGTCATCGCCTTCGTGGTGCTGGTCAGCTTCGAGCGCCGCAACGTGCTGGCCCTCAACGCCGCCGACATCCTGCTCCGCCTCTTCGGGCTCTACCTGGCGCTGGCCCCGGCCGGCGCCGCCCTGTCGGTCGACCGGTGGCGCCGGGCCCGCGACCGCTTCTGGTCGTTCCCGGCACGCGCCCCGTGGGCCCTGCGCCTCATGCAGATCCAGATCAGCGTCCTGTACCTCTTCACCGTGTGGCTCAAGCTCCGGGGCGAGACGTGGAGCGACGGTACGGCCGTCTCCTACTCCCTGCGGGTCGCCGAGGTGACCCGCTTCGAGATCCCGGCGTGGATCGCCTCCTCGGCGGTGGCCTCCAACGTCGCCACCTACGGGACCCTCGCCATCGAGACGGCGCTGGCCCTGTTCATCTGGAACCGCCGGGCCCGCCCCTGGGTCATCGCTGCCGGGGTGGCCCTGCACCTGTCGGTGCTGGCCGCCATCATGGTGGGGCTGTTCTCGGCCACCGTGTTCGTGGGCTACGTGGCCTTCACCGCGCCCGAGACGGCCACCCGCTGGCTGGAGGGGCTCCGGCGCCGGCTGTGGCGCTCCCCGAGCGCCCGCCTGCGGGCGCTGGCGGCTGCCGGCCCCGATCCCGCCTACCAGCCGAGCCTGCCCTGGGACGATCCCCCGGCGGAGCGGCAACGGGCCGTCCCGGGCTGAGCCGGCGCCCGGGCCGGGCGGCGCCGCCGGCCGAGCCTCAGGACGCCGGCGCCGGGCCGTCGTGAAGGGACCGGCGAGCCCGGCGGCTGGCCTCGAGGAGAGCGAGGGTGGCGGGGTGGCGGGGCCGCAACACGACCTCGTCGGCTGGGCCCTGCTCGACGATGCGACCCCGGTCGAGCACGACCACACGATCGGCGATGTGACGAGCCAGGGCGAGATCGTGGGTGATGAACACCACGCTGGCGCCGTGGCGGTCCCGGAGGCGGCGTACCAGTTCGAGGATGACGGCCCGCAGCGAGGCGTCGAGCATGGAGGCGGGCTCGTCGGCCACCACCAGGTCGGGGCGGCCCACGAGCGCCCGGGCCAGGGCGACTCGCTGGCGCTGGCCACCGGAGAGCTGATGGGGGTGGCGGTCGAGGAAGGCCTCGACCGGCGCCAGGCCCACCTCGGCCAGGGCCCGGGCCACCGCCGGGCCCCGCTGCGGGCGGGGCGCGCCGGCGACGGCCAGGGGTTCGCCCACCAGCCAGGCCACCCGCCGGCCGGGGTGGAGCGAGCTGTAGGGGTCCTGGAAGATCAGGTGCATGCGCTGCCGGAGCCGGCGCAACTGGCGCCGGTTCAAGCCGGCCAGGGGGCTGCCGTCGAAGACGGCCCGACCGGTGTCGGGACGGTGCAGGCCGAGCACCACGCTGGCCAGCGTGCTCTTGCCGGCGCCGCTCGGGCCCACCACGGCCACGATCTCCCGGCGGGCCACCGACAACGAGACGCCGTCGAGGGCGGCGGTGAGCCCCGAGCCACCCTTCCCGGCGAACGACACGCCCACGTCCTGCAACTCGAGCAGCGGACCCTCTGGTGCCTGCCCGGCGGCCGGCTCGCTCACCCGGGGTCGCCGTCGGCCACTCCGGCCGGGTCGACGAAGAGGGTGCGGACCGAAACGTCGCCGGCCAGCCAGCAGGCGGCCGAGCAGGTCCCCTCCGCTCCGTCCAGCTCGGGACGCTCGGTGGCACACCGGGGCAGGGCGCAGGGGCACCGGGGCTCGAACGCGCAACCGGCGGGCAGGCGGGCCGGATCGGGCGGCTCGCCGGGCACGGTGCCGACCTGGCCCCGGGGACCTTCCAGGTCGGGGAACGAGCTGAAGAGCAGCCGGGTGTAGGGATGTCGGGGCTCTCGCACCAGGCGCTCGACCGGCCCCCGCTCGACGACCCGCCCGGCGTACATGATGGCCAGATCGTCGGCCCAGCGAGCCAGCAGCGGCAGCTCGTGGCTGATGACCACGAGGTCGAGATCGAGCTCGCCCACCAGGCTCTCCAGCAGCTCCATGACCACGACCTGGTTGACGACGTCGAGGCCGGTCACGGGTTCGTCGGCGATGATCAGGCGGGGCTCGTTGGCCAGGGCCATGGCGATGAGCACCCGTTGGCGCATCCCCCCGCTGAAGTGGTGGGGGAAGGCCTCATGGCGCCGAGGGTCGATCCCGACCCGCTCCAGGAGGTCCCCGGCCCGTCGCCGGGCCTCGGCCGGCGGGCAGGTGAGCCGGGCCGCCTCCTCCACCTGGGCCAGCACGGTGCGCACGGGGTTGAGGGCGTTCATGGCGCTCTGGGGGACCAGGGCCAGCTCCCGCCCCCGCACCCGGGCCTGGTTGGCCCGGCCGATGCGGCGCAGGTCCCGGCCGCCGAACATGATCTCCCCCTCGGTGATCCGGCCCGCCTCGGGCACCAACCCCATCACGGCCAGGGCCAGCGTGGACTTGCCGCTCCCCGACTCCCCCGCCAGGCCCAGGATCCGGCCCCGGCGCACGGTCAGGTCGACGCCACCCACCGCCTCGACCGGGCGGGTCCCCCCGAAGCGCACCCGGAGACTTCGGATCTCCAGCGCCGTGCCCGCCGCCTGGGGTCGGGGCTCCTCCACCGGCCGGCGGCGCCGGCGGGACCGGTGGGGGGCGTTGCGGGCCAGCCGGGGCTCGGCCCACTCCTCCACGGCGTAGCCGGCGAGGGCCAGCCCCAGCACCAGGGCCGCCAGGGCCAGGCCCGGCGGCAGCACCCACCACTTCCACGCCTCGGTCAACACGGCGTTGCTGGCGTTGGCGAAGAACAACATGGTGCCCCAGCTCACCCGGTCGGGATCGCCGAGGCCCAAGAAGGCGATGCCCGCCTGGACCACCACGGCAACGGTGGCCGCCCGTACCAGCTGGGACGATAGGAGCGGGACGAGGCGGGCCAGCACATGGGTCAGGCTCACCCGCAGCGCCGACGCCCCCATGGCCTCGGCCGCCACCACGTGGCCGAAGCGCCGGACCTTGAGCACCTGGGAGCGCAGGAGCCGGGCCGGCCGGGCCCACAAGACGCTGGCGATGAGCACGGTGGACACCGCCAGCCCCCGTCCGAGGAAGGCGGTGAGCACCAGCACCAGCACGAGCAGGGGAAGGGTGAGGGTGAGGTCGACCAGGCGCATGAGCACCATGTCCCACCACCCGCCCCGGTACCCCGCCACCAGGGCGACGGCGGTCCCGGCCCCGAGGGCCAGCACGGCCGCCCCCAGACCGACCGACAGCGAGACCCGGGCCCCGTGCACCAGCTGGGCGAAGAGGTCACGGCCGATGTCGTCGGTGCCCAGCCAGTGCTGCCCGGAGGGCCTGAGGAAGGGAGCGGCGACGATGCGCTCCGGCGGGTGCTGGGCCAGCACCGATGCTCCCAAGGCGGCCAGCACCACCACGCCGAGCAGGGCGACGCCGGCGATGCCGAGTGCTCGGGCCGTGCCGGACAGGCGCCGGGCCCGCTCGCCGGACCGGGGTTCGACCACCTCGGCGGCCAGGCTCACGACGCCCGCACCCGCGGATCGAGTCGCGGGTAGATGAGGTCGTTGACCAAGTTGGCGGCGATGGCGACCAGGGCCAGGACCAAGAAGACGGCCTGGAGCATCGGGTAGTCGCGGCTGAGCACGCTTTGGAAGGCGAGGGTGCCGAGGCCGGGATAGGAGAAGACGGTCTCGACCACCGTGGCCGCCCCCACCAGGGTGGAGAACCCGAGGAAAGTGGCGGTGGAGATGGGGATCAGGGCGTTGCGCTGGGCGTGGCCCCGTACCGCTCGCTCATCCAGCCCCTTGGCCCGGGCCATGAACACGTAGTCCTCGTCGAGCTCGGAGAGCAGGGCCGAGCGGGCCACCACGAAGATCGACGCCAGCCCGGTGAGGGTGAGCGTGGCGAGGGGAAGGACCAGGCGGCGCCCCACCTCCACCACCAGCTGGAGGCCGCCGACCCCGACGGCGGGAAGGGCGCCGTAGAGCGGGAAGAGGTCGAGGCGCACCGAGAACACCAGCAGGAGCAGCAGCCCCACGAAGAAGGCGGGCAGGGCGTCGACCACCAACACGGCGATCAGGGCGGCGACGTCGCCCGCCCGCCCCCGCCGCCAGGCGGCCACGAACCCGAGAGCCGTCCCCAGAGCGGCCGAGGCGGCCACCGCCCCGCCGACCAGCAGCAGGGACCAGCCGATCCGCTCGGTGATGACGTCCGCCACCGGGCGTCCGTCGCGCACGGAGACCCCCAGGTCGCCCTGGACCAGGCCCCCGACGTAGGTGAGGAACTGCTGGGGCAACGGCTCGTCGAGGCCGTAGCGCTCGAGGAGCTCGACGCGCTCCTCGGCGCTGATGGTCCCCGCCTGGGGCGGCACCAGGTAGTCGACGGGGCTGCCCGGCGCCAGCCGGGGCAGGGCGAAGTTCAACACGACGGCGCCGGCCACGACCACGACGTACTGGCCGATGGCGCGCAGCCGCCGCCGGCCGGGCCTCACTCCTCGATGGTGTCTGCCGATCGCCGCCGGCGGGTGACGCCGTAGGCGGCGATGGCCGCCACCGCCACCACGGCAGCGGCCCCGAGGGCGAGGGCTCCGGCACCGTCGCCGCCGTCCCCGCCGGCGGCCACGTCATCGAGCCCGGCCTCGGCAGCCGCCTCGTCGGCCGCCTCGTCCTGGTCGGTCCCGGCGTACTCCTCCAGGAACGAGCGCTTGGTGAACACGCCGTGGCCGGGGTCGGCCACCCACAGGTCGTAGGCCGCTTCCCGGTAGCCCCAGCGGCCGTCGGGGTAGGCCAGCATCACCGCCGGGGCCGCCTCGGCGAAGATCTCCTGGGCCTCCTCCAGGCTGTCCCGGCGCTCGTCCAGGCCCTGGCTCAGGGCCCGCTCGGTGGCGGCGTCGAACTCCGGGTCGGAGAAGCCGGTGAAGATGCCACCGATCACCTTGGGCCCCGGGGTGTGGAAGAAGAAGTAGAGGTGATCGGGGTCGGCGTGGGCGTGGGACTCCAAGAAGGTGGTGTAGGCGTCGTAGTCCGGAGCCTGGCCGGGACCGGGCGGGCGCCGCCGGGCACTGAGGGCGGCCGGGTCGATCGGTTCGACGGTCACGTTCACGCCGAGCTGGCCGAGCTGCTCGGCCACCACCTGGGCGCTGCGCACCTGCGGCGGGCTGAAGGAGTCGGCCAGGATGGTGAGCTGCAGCGGCGTGCCGTCGGGGCCGGTGCGCATCCCGTCGGGGCCGGCGGCGAAGCCGGCCTCGTCGAGCCCGTCCCGGGCGGCGTCGGGATCGAAGTCGTGGCCGCCGTCGGGGTGGGCCCAGGGCGAGTCCGGGTGGGTCCAGCTGTCGTTGCCGGGACGGGCCGCCCCCTGGAACACGGCGGCCACCACCGCCTCGCTGTCGATCCCCTCGCTGAGCGCCTTACGCACGGCGGCGTCGTCGAAGGGGGGGCGCTTGGTGTTGAACATCAGCGACAACGATTGGAACCGCGTGCCCTCGATCACCCCGAGGTCGTCGTCGGCCTCGAACTGGGGGACGAGCTGGGCCGGCAGGGTACGGGTGACGAAGTCGAGCTCGCCGCTCTGGAGCCCGCCGAAGGCAGCCGACGGATCCTGGACCAGGTTCAGCTGGATCTCGTCGACCAGGGGAGCGCCCTTGAAGTACTCGTCGTTGGCCACCAGGAGGTTCGAGCGGTCCGGCTCGAGCTCGACCATGCGGAAGGGCCCGGTGCCCACGGGCAGGGTGGTCGTGTCGGCCGAGGGATCGTCGATGCCCGACCAGATGTGCTCGGGCAAGATGGGCAGGTCGCCTCCGGGGATGAGCTCGAAGGCCGGCGCCGGCTCCTCGAAGTCGATGCGCACGGTGGTGTCGTCGATGACCTCGGTACCGGCCAGCACCGGGAAGCCGTACACGTGGTGCCCGTAGCGACCGGGCCCGGCGATGTCCTTGAAGTACTGGAAGCTGAACGCCACGTCGTCGGCGGTGAAGGGCTCACCGTCGTGCCAGGTCACGCCCTCTCGCAGGCGCACCGTCCAGCTGGAGTTGTCCTCCGAGGGTTCGGCGCCGGTGGCTAGCCACGGCTCGGGCTCGAGACGGGCCTGGGACCAGAACAGGGTGTCGTAGACCAGGTTGTAGAGGTCGTGGGTGTAGGGCAGGGCGGTCGGAGGGGTGAAGGGGTTGAAGTTGCCCTCGAAGGCGTGAACCCCGACGCGCAGCACCCGGGGCTCGTCCTGGGCGACCGACGTGGCCCCCGGGGCCAGCACCGCGGCGACGGTGGCCAGCGCAGTCAGCGCCAGGCTCAGGCGAGGGCGAAAGCAGGTGGGTCGGGTCACGGCTGTCCTTCCTCCGCGTGGGGGAGCCACCGCCGGCGCGGCAGCCACGTGCGTGATGGCCATGGATGATACGGGGTGACCGGGGGCGGGCGGCACCTGTGGTGGCGCATCGATCCGGCGACGCCGCCGCCTGCCTGTGCCTCCGCCCTGATGATGTGGCGGTCCTACAGGGGAACCGCCCTGCACTGTCCCGTTTCGGGGTCGCAGACGTCGCCGTGCGTGGGCTCGATGTACGCAACGCCTGGGCGGGCGGCCCAACCTTGCTCGACCAACAGATCGAGGCTGCGGGCCAGGAACGAGGCCAGCTGATCCCGCCGGATCGGCAGGTCGCCGTCGTAGCCGCCGGAAGCAGTGCCGCCGGTCAGGCCGGCGGCGGCAGCCTTGTTGATGTTGACCTCGTGCGTGGTGCCGTTGTCATCGGCGAAGGCATCCGGCCCGGCCGGCAAGCCGGTTCCTGTCCGGTACTCGAGCGCCTGCACCAGGAACGACGCCATCTGGGCGCGCGTGACGCTGCCGGCCGGATCGAACCGGCCGCCGCCCGTGCCCGCCACCACGCCGGCGGCCGCCAGCTGGTTCGTCGTCGTCTCGTGCGTCGACCCGTTGTCGTCGGTGAAGGCGTCCGGGGCGCGCTCGGTGCTCGGCAGTTCACCGCCGGCTTCAAGAATCAGCCGCGCCAGGAAACTCGCCATCTCCCCCCGCTGGACGGCGGCGCCGGGATCGTAGGTGGACGGGCTGCGGCCCAGCGCCACCTTCCACCACACGACACAGTCCACCGCCGCTTCGTGCCCATTGGTTGGCGGCACGTCGGTGAAGCCGTCCTCGGGGACCTCGTCCGGCGGGCAGGCACGGTCGATGCCTCTCGCCGTAGCCGCTGCCGCCGGAGTGGCCGCCAGTCCGAGGGAGACGACCGTCAAGAACGAGGTGATCCATCGTGCTCGCATGGGTGCTCCTTCAGCACGTTCGCCGGGGGCGGGATTCGGAGCTGAGCAGCTTGGTTGGCGGAGAGAGTGGGATTCGAACCCACGGTGAGCCGAAACCCACAACGGCTTTCGAGGCCGCCCCATTCGTCCGCTCTGGCATCTCTCCCGAACCGGATGCTACCGGTTCCGCCGGCCGGCGAAGAAGGTTGCCAGCACCGATGCGCACCGCGGCGCATCTATTCCACCAATTACCTCAACCTCATGATTGAGCCGGGGATCGCAACAGAGGTTGTAGAGCGAACCGCACGCGCCAGCTTTGTGATCGAATGCACCAAAGACGACACGGGCCACCCGGGCGGCCACCAGGGCGCCGGCGCACATGGGGCACGGTTCGAGGGTGACGACCAGGGTGGTGTCCGTCAGGCGCCACCTGCCCAGAGCGGCGGCGGCCCGGCGCAGGGCCAGCACCTCGGCGTGGGCGACGGGGTCACCGTCGCCTTCCCGCTGGTTGTGGGCGCTGGCCAATAGCCTCCCGTCCGCTCCCAGGAGGACGGCTCCCACCGGCACCTCGCCGGCCGATCCCGCCCTTTGGGCCTGGGCCAGGGCCAGGGCCATGGCCTCCTCGTCGCTCAAACGGAGATGCCCCACGACCGTGAAGGTTAAGTCCGGGCACCGGCACTCAATCGAGTTCTGGCCAAGAAATCTGCATGTTTGAAAATGGCTGGCTGTGTGCTAGAAATCAAAGTATGAACGACTCGGCCGAAGGCGCGGTGCGCCTCTACCTCATGTATCTGGAAGATCCCACCAAACTGGTGGACGAAACGGCAGTGAAAAAGGCACAGGACGCCGTCAACTCGGCAAAGGATCCCCTCGACCGGCTCCAAGCCCTCGCCGCTCTCGATCGGGCTCGCCAAGCCGACGGTGAACAGCTGCGCAAGGACTTCGTCGCCCAGGCCAGCGCCTACGCCGAGGCCCAGGGCATCCCCGCCAGCGCCTTCCGGGAGATGGGTGTGCCCGCTGATGTGCTCGCCGAGGCCGGTTTCGACGGTGGCCGGCGGCGGCGGCGGAGTTCGAGCGCCTCGGGGCGGGCCCGGGCGCCGAGGGTGCCGCTCGAGGACATCAAGGCGGCGGTCAGCCGGCTCTCCAAGCGCTTCACCCTGGCCGAGCTGGCCGACGCCGCCGGGGGCGGCAGCCCGGCAACCCTGCGCAAGGCCGTCGACGAGCTCATCTCCGCCGGCAAGCTCACCAAGCTCGGCCCCAAGGAGGACCACCAGGGCCGGGGCCGGGCCCCCACCGTCTACCAGAAGTCCTAGGGGGCGGACGGCGCCCGCGCCTCCAGCGCGGGTGGGCGGGCGCTTTGTGTGCACGGATGGTTGTAGAGCATGCATCCGTGCACACAAAGCTGCAGTGGGCGGGTGCGCTGGGCGGCGGAGGGAGTGGGATTCGAACCCACGGTGGGCAGGACCCACACACGCTTTCCAAGCGTGCCGATTCGGCCGCTCTCGCATCCCTCCCGGGGTGAAGCGGCCTCACGCTACCCGCGGCGCCGACCGGATGCCGCCGCGCCTAGAGTGGCGTCGACGCAACGGTCGGGTCCTGTGCAACAGCTCCCCGTGAATCGAGTCAGGGCCGGAAGGCAGCAGCTCTCAGCGGGTCGAGCGGTGTGCCGCAGGTTGCCTGGCCGTTGCGTCGCCCGAATCCCTGCGGCCGCCGGGCGGCGCCTGCGCGGTCGGCGTCCGGCCCCCCGGGACGGGATCGCTACCCTGCCAAGCGTGGCCTTCCAGTCCCTCTACCGGCGCTACCGGCCGGGCCGCTTCGGCGA
>DATMJI010000134.1:0-9369 GCA_035553895.1 Acidimicrobiales bacterium
GCCGTGCCGCCGTGCTGCCGCGACGCCGCGGCGGAGCGCAGGAGGGCGCGCCGTCAGGTGCCGAGGGTGAACTGGTCGAAGACCCGGCCCTGCTGGTCGATGGCCCGCACGTCGAGTCGGGTGGCGTCGCCGGCGATCTCCACGAAGTGCAAGATCGAGGTCGCCATCGCGGTGAAGTCGGCCGTGCCGGTCGGGCGCAGCTTGGCCGCACCCCCGGAGACGATGTAGGTGACCCCGTCGACGACCTGGCTGCGCTGGTAGTCGTGGTCGTGACCGGCGAGCACGAGCTCCACGCCGAGGCGCCGGTAGCGGGGGACCAGGTGCTCCTGGGAGGCTCGGTCGCTCCCGTGGTAGCCGGCCGAGTAGGGCGGGTGGTGTTGGATGACCACCGTCCACGGGACATCGTCCTCGGCCAGGACGCTGTCGAGCCACGCCAACTGCTCGGGATCGCCGGCCCGGGTGGAGTCGACCACCACCACCCGCACGGGACCGAAGCGTCGCTGGTACCAGCGGCCGGGCAGGCCGAGGGCCTTGAGCTCGGGCTCGCCGTCGCCGGTGCGTACGTCGTGGTTGCCCAGCGCCGCCACCAGCTCGGTGGGTCCGTCGAGCACCGCAGCGAACGGGTCCAGCACCCGGGCCTGAGCCAGCTCCGGCTGGCCGGCGGGGTAGATGTTGTCACCGAGCAACAGCAGGGCGTCGAGCTCCTGGCCCTGCTCCAGCGCATCCATGGCCGCGGCGGTGGCGTACTCGGCCCGGCCGCCGGTACCGACGTCGCCGGCGACGGCCAGGCGCACCTCGACCGGGCCCGGCGCATCGGGGTAGGGCCACGACACTGGGGGCGCCGCCTCCCGGGATCCGCCCCCGCCGCCCAGCGGCCATGCCCAGGCGAGGACGAGGCCGACGGCCAGGAGCGCCAGGGCCACCACCGCGGCACCCACCACTCTGAAGACCAGCGGGCCCGGCATCGCCGCACAGGCTAGAAAGAACCCGGCGCCGCCGGCGCCGCCCCGGGAACCGACCCTGCTGGCCGCCGCCCACCTGCCGGAGGTGGCTACCCTCCGGGCGGAGGCACCGTGGAGATCCGGATGTTCGGCCCGCTGGAGGTGATCGACGGTGACGCCGCCGTGGCCGTCGCCGGGCCGGGCGAGCGGGCGCTGCTGGCCCGCCTGGCCTGCTCGGCCGGCCGGGTCGTGTCCAGCCAACGCCTGGTCGACGACCTCTGGGGCGAGGACCTGCCGGCCAACCCCACCGGTGCCCTCCAGGTGCGGGTCTCCAAACTACGCCGCCAGGTCGGTGGCGCCGTGCGCACCACGGCACCGGGCTACCTCCTCGATGTCCCCGCCGACGGCGTCGACACCCTCCGCTTCGATCGGCTGCTGGCCGCCGGGCGCCGCCCCGAGGCGCTGGCCCTGTACCGGGGCCAGCCCCTCGCCGAGTTCCAGGCCCTCGCCTGGGCCCGCCTGGAAGCTACCCGCCTGGAGGAACGCCATCTGGCCGCCGTGGAGGACGAGCTCGACCATCGTCTTGCCGCCGGCGGCGACCCCGGGCTGGTCAGCGAGCTCGAGGCCCTCGTCGGCACCCACCCCCTGCGGGAGCGCCTCCGGGGCCAGCTCATGATCGCCCTCTACCGCAGCGACCGCAGCGCCGACGCCCTCGAGTGCTACCAAGATGGCCGCCGCCGCTTACGGGACGACCTCGGACTCGACCCCTCGCCGTCGCTGCAACGCCTGGAGCGGGCCATCCTGCGCCGAGACCCGTCTCTGGAGCGACCTCGCTACCACCGGGAAGGCACGGCCACCCTCCCCACCCGCCTCAGCTCCTTCGTCGGGCGAGACGGTGCCCTCCGCCAGGTTGCCGACAGCTTGGACCGGCACCGGCTGGTCACCCTGGTGGGCCCGGGCGGCGTGGGAAAGACCTCCCTGGCGGTGGAGGCCGCCGCCACCCATCCGGTGACGGATGGCACCTACTTCGTGGCCCTGGCCGGGCTGAGCGACCCCGCCGCCGTGGCCCCGGCCGTGGCCTGCGTCCTGGGCATCGCCGATCCGGGACCAGGACCAGCCGGTCAAACGCTCGGCCGGGCCCTGGCCCATCGCCAGGTGCTGGTGGTGATCGACAACTGCGAGCACTTGGTGGAGGCGTGCGCCCGCCTGGTCGAAGAGCTCCTCACCACCTCCGCTGGCACCCGCATCCTGGCGACCAGCCGGGAGCCGCTGGACGTGGCCGGCGAGGCCCAGCTCCCCGTTCCCCCGCTCGATACCGACGACGCCGTGGCCCTCTTCGCCGATCGGGCCCGCCTGGTCGATCCCGCCTTCTCCCTCGAGAGCGACGGGGACGGCGTCCGGGCCGTCTGCGAGCGACTCGACGGCATCCCCCTCGCCATCGAGCTGGCCGCCGGATGGGTCCGCAGCATGCCGGTGGCCGACCTGGCCGAGCGCCTCGAAGGAGACCTCCGCCTACTCAGCGGTGGTCGCCGGACTGCCGAGGCCCGCCACCGGACCCTGCGGGCCACCATCGACTGGAGCCACGACCGGCTGGACCGGCGCCAGCAGTCGCTGTTGCGCCGGCTCTCGGTCTTCCGGGGGGGCTGGACGGTGGGCGCCGCCGAGGCGGTGGCGGCCGGTGCCGAGGTCGCCGCCGGGGAGGTGCTCGAGCTGCTGGCCGGCCTGGTCGACCGCTCCCTGGTGGTGGCCCACCACGGCCGCTTCCGCCTGCTCGAGACCATCCGCCACTACGCCACCGAGCGGCTGGACCGGGCGGGGGAGGGCGAGGAGGTGCGGGAGCGCCACGCCCGGTACTTCCTCGCCCTGGCCGAAGAGGCCGACGCCGCCGTGCGGGGCCCGCAGCAGGCTCGATGGCTGGCCCGCCTGCGCGCCGAGGACGACAACCTGGGCGCCGCACTGGCCTGGTGCCGGGAGGGGCCGCCGCGGCGGCGGGCGCTCGGGCTGCGCCTGGCCGGTGCCCTCGGGTGGTACTGGTACCTCGGTCGCCAGATCGACGGCCGCCGGGAGCTGGCGGCGACGCTCAGCCAGGACACCGCCGCCACTGACGGCCAGCGGGCCCGGGCCCTCTTGGCCCTGTCCCTGGCCTTGCGCCCGGCGGGCTGCATCGTGCACCCCAGCCCCGACGCCGCCGAGGCCGCCCGCCAGAGCCTGGCCCTTGTCGACGGCGATACCCCGGCGGCGGCCCTTGGCCGCTTGCTGGTGGCGGTCGAGGCGGTAGCCGGGATCGACGTCGCCGCCCACCTCGACGAGGTCGACCACGCCCGGCACCTGCTGCACCAGGCCGGGGACCGGTGGGGAACGGCTCTGGCCGACTTCGTGGAGATGGAGATCCACCTCCACCACGGCGCCGAAGCCCGGGCCCTGCCCCTCGGCCAGGCTGCCGTCGCCGCCTTCACCCAGCTGGGCGACGACTGGGGCCGCTCGGCGGTGCCGCTGCACCTCGGTGCCGGCCTGCGCCGGGCCGGGCGCCCGGCTGACGCCGCCGAGGTGCTGCACCAGGCGCTGGCTGCCTGCCGGGAGGCGGGGTTGGCCAACAACGCCGCCCGCACCTACGCCGAGCTGGGCGGGGCCGCCGCCGACGCCGGCCACGTGGCCGAGGGTGAACGCTGGTTCGCCGAGTGCCAGCGCCTGGCCGCCGACCTGGGTGACGACACCCTGGCGTGCCTGGCTCTGCTCGGGCAGGGGACCCTCGCCCGCCTGGCCGGTGACCCCGCCGTGGCGGTGGAGCACTTCGCCACCGCCCACGCCCGGGCGATCGCTGCCGGGGTCGGCACCGCCGTCGACGCTGCCGTGGTGGGCCTGGCCGGCGCCCACCTCGACGCCGGCCGCCTGGACGACGCCGACGCCGTTCTCGCCGGGCGGCGAGACGCCGACACCCGGCCACCCAGCGAGGGAGGTCTCGCCGCCGGCATGCTGGAGCAACAGGCCCGGCTGGCCTGGCGCCGGGGGCAGGGCCGGCGGGCCCTCGGATTGCTCGACCAGGCCAGCGCCATCCGCCACCAGGCCGGGCGACCCCGTTCGACCCTCGAGGCCCGGGATGCCGAGGAGGTCGCCCGGCCACCAGGAACGAGCCCCCAGTAGGGGGCGCTTTCAGCGCACCACGATGGCGATCTCCATGCCGGCGTTGCGGTGCCCGGGCACGGAACAGAAGCCGGTGTAGGTGCCGGGCTCGTCGATGACGAGGCTGCCGCCCACCGTCTCGCCCCCCCCGGCCGAGAGGTGGAAGTCCGCTTCTTCGACCGTGAGGTCGTGGAGAATCCCGGCCGAGGCCAAGACAATGTTCACCGGCTGGCCGGCGTCGATCTGCAGAGACGGGGGATCGTAGGCGAACGACGTGGCTTCCACCTCGAGGGTGGGGGCGCCGGGAATGGTCGGGGCGGCACCCCCGTGGTCGTCGTGTTCGGCACCCGGTCCTGCGGGTGCCGCCTGCTCGGTACTCGAGCACGCGCCCGGCAGGAGGCCGGCGGCCAGGACGGCGGAGATCAGCACAAGTCGCTTCATCGCTTCCTCTCGTGGCTCGTGGGCGGGCGGGACTCCCCTGACGAGTCCCGCTCATGGCGGTGCAGGTCGAGGCGCCGGAGCAACTGGGCGTTGGCGGCCACGACGACCGTCGAGACGGACATGAGGACGGCTCCCACTGCGGGCGGCAGGGCAACACCGGCCCAACTCATCGCCCCGGCCGCCAGGGGGATGGCGGCCAGGTTGTAGCCGGCGGCCCACACCAGGTTCTGGGTCATCTTGCGATAGCTGGCCCGGGAGAGCTCGATCACCGACAGCACCGCTCGGGGATCGTCTGACGCCAGGACCACGCCAGCCGACTCGATGGCCACGTCGGTTCCCGCCCCGATGGCGAGCCCCACGTCGGCCCGGGCCAGCGCCGGGGCGTCGTTCACCCCGTCCCCCACCATAGCCACCCGGTGGCCCCGTGCCTGCAGAGCGGCGACGGCGGCGTCCTTGTCGCCGGGCAAGACCTCGGCCAGGACCTCGTCGATGCCCAGCTCGTCGCCTACGGCACCGGCTACGGCCTGGGCGTCTCCGGTCAACATCACCACCCGGACGCCCAGCCGGTGCAGGCCTTCGACCGCAGGGCGCGACTCCGCCCGGATCTCGTCGTCGAGGACCAGGGCACCGACCACGGCCCCGTCGCGGACCACGCTGAGCACGGCCGCGCCGCGTGCGGCCCACTGCGCCGATCTCCGGCGGAGATCCTCGGGCACGCTCAGGCCGAAGGCCCGCAGCAGGGCCGGACCACCGACCGACACCTGGGCTCCTTCGACCGTGGCGGTGACCCCCCGGCCGGGAAGCGACCGTGCTCCCGTGGCCTGGGGGACGGGGCCTCGCCGGAGCGCTTCGGCCACGATCGCTCGGGCCAGCGGGTGCTCGCTGTCGGCCTCGACGGCCCCGGCCAGAGCCAGAACGGCGTCGGTATCGTCGTCGACGGCGAGGACGTGGCGCACGACATGGCGCCCGGCGGTGAGGGTTCCCGTCTTGTCGAACAGCACGGTGTCGACCTGGCGCATGCGCTCGAGGGCGAGGCGGTCCTTGACGAGGATGCCGTTGCGGGCCGACATGGCGGTGGCGATGGAGGTGACGAGGGGAATGGCCAGGCCCAGGGCATGGGGGCAGGCGATGACCAGGACGGTCACCGTGTTGGTGACGGCCCGTTCGGGCTCGCCGAGCGACAGCCAGCTCACCAGGGTGAGCCCTCCGGCAGCGGCGGCCACGTAGAACAGCAGGGCCGCCGCCCGGTCGGCCAGGACCTGAGCCCGGCTCCGGGTGGCCTGGGCGTCGGCGACCATCCGCTGGATGCCGGCCAGTGCCGTGTCCTGGCCCACGGCCACGACCCGGATGCGCACCGAGGAGTCGGTGGCCACGGTGCCGGCCACCACCTCGTCGCCAGGGGACTTGGACACGGGCTTGGACTCGCCGGTGACCAGGGACTCGTCGAGCTCGGCGTCGCCCTCGACGACGACGCCGTCGGCCGGAACCCGCCCCCCGGGGCGCACCAGGACCAGGTCTCCGGGACGGAGCTCGGCGATGGACACCAGCTCGGAGCCCGACGCCCCGCCCAGGCGCTCGGCCTGATCGGGCAGGAGCTCGGCCAGGGCGGCCAAGGCGCCCTCGGCCTGGCCGATGGCCCGCATCTCCAGCCAGTGCCCGAGCAGCATGATGGTTACCAGCAGGGCCAGCTCCCACCAGAAGTCGAGGTCGTCCAGCCAGCCCAGGGACGTGCCCGCCGAGGCCACGAAGGCGACGCTGATGGCCAGGCCGATCAACAGCATCATGCCCGGACGCCGGGCGGCGGCTTCGCGCCGGGCCCCACTGAGGAAGGGCCAGCCGCCCCACGCATAGATGATCGACCCGAGCACCGGGGCGATCCAGGCCGAACCGGGGACGTCGAAGCGGAAGCCGAACCACATCTGGATCATGGGGCTGGTAGCCACCACGGGGACGCTCAGGGCGAGGGTCACCCAGAAGCGTCGCCGGAACATGGCGGCGTGATCGCCACTGTGGTGGTCACCGGAGTGCTCACCGGTTGCGCAGCGGTTGGGGGGCGGCCGGTGGTCAGCCGGATGCGGGACGGTCGGGCCCTCAGGCCCCGGACGGGTGAGCTGGGTGGTCATGGTCGGGTCTCCTCTCGGTGCACCGGCCCGGGGCCGGGGTGGCGGCGGTAGCCACGCCGACACCCTCGACGCCCGTCCTTTCGACCACCTTTCGACCGCCTTTCCGCCGCCTTTCCGCCTCCTCTCCGATCCCTCCGACCCGCCAACCACCCTTCTGGTGGTCCCGGCGGGCCGCCGGCGGCGTCTGCTGACCACCAGAACGGCGGTCGGGGCGGTCCCGGCCCACCCGGCCAGCGACCCTGTCAGTCGGCGACCAGGCGATCGAGGGTCCAATCCGGGTGATCGCCTTCCAGGCGGGCCAGCCAGTTGGGGCTCTCGAACAGGGCGAGCAGGGCGCCGTCGGTGCGGCTGAGGACCCGCACCCCGCTGGTGCGCCGGAGGTGCTCGGCGGTGGCCGTGTCGGTGCGGCGGGCCACCCGGTAGCTGGTGGGCAGCAACTCCACGGCCGCCCCGAACTCGTGCTGCAGGCGGTGGGCGAAGACCTCGAACTGCATGCGCCCCACGCCGGCCAGGATGGGCGCGGGGTCGCCGGCATGGTCGTCTCGCAGGACCTGGACCACACCTTCCTGCTCGAGCTGCTCCAGGCCCCGGCGGAACTGCTTGGTGCGGCCGGTGTCGCGGGGCCGGGCCACCGAGAACAGCTCGGGGGCGAAGCGGGGGATCGCCGGGTAGGTCACTTCCCCTCCGGCGAAGAGGGTGTCGCCGATGCGCAGGTCGGTGGCGTTGACCAGACCGATGACATCGCCGGGCCAGGCCTCGTCGATGGTGTCACGTTCGGACCCGAACACGCTGGTGGCGTACTTGGTGGCGAAGGGCCGACCGGTCGGGCCGTGGGTCACGGTCATGCCCCGCTCGAAGTGCCCTGAACACACCCGCACGAAGGCCACCCGGTCCCGGTGGGCAGGGTCCATGTTGGCCTGGATCTTGAACACGAAACCCGAAAAGCCGCCGTCGAGGGGCCGGGGCACGGCGGCGGCGTCGGCTCGAGGCGCCGGGGGGGGAGCGAGGTCGACGACGGCGTCGAGGAGGTGGCGGACCCCGAAATTGGTGAGGGCCGAGCCGACGAAGAGGGGGCTCGTGTCCCCGGCCAGGAACGAGGCGGTGTCGACGGCCGATCCCACCTGGTCGAGGAGCTCGCACTCCTCCGCGGCCCGCTCCCACGCCGGGCCCTCCTCGGCCCGGGCCGAGGCGGGACCGACCACCTCCTCCGGCGCTTCGGTGGCGCCGTGGGCCGTGCGGGTGTAGCGCACGAAGCTGCCGTCGCGGCGATCGATCACCCCCCGGAAATCGCCGGGAATGCCCACCGGCCAGGTGACCGGGGTCGCCTGCAGGTCGATCTGGTCCTCCAGCTCGTCCACTAGCTCCAGGGGGTCGCGACCGGGCCGGTCGTATTTGTTCAAGAAGGTGAGGATGGGCAGCTGGCGAGCCCGGCACACCTCGAAGAGCTTGCGGGTCTGGGCCTCGATGCCCTTGGCCACGTCGAGGACCATGACGGCGGCGTCGGCGGCGGCCAGGACCCGGTAGGTGTCCTCGGAGAAGTCCCGGTGCCCGGGGGTGTCGAGCAGGTTGATCACCCGGTCCCGGTAGTCGAACTGCAAGACGGTGGAGCTGATGGAGATGCCCCGCTGCTGCTCGAGGGCCATCCAGTCCGACGTGGCCCGGCGCCGGCCGGCCCGGGCCCGGACCGAGCCTGCTTCGGCCACGGCGCCGGCGTAGAGCAGGAACTTCTCGGTGAGGGTGGTCTTGCCGGCATCGGGGTGGGAGATGATGGCGAAGGTCCGCCGCCGGCGAGCCTGGGCGCCGATACCGTCTGGGGACGCGAGGTCGAGCCCGCTCATGTGCTCGCCCTCATCCTCGCGCTGCTCCGGTCCCTCCAGCCGCCGTGTCGCCTCGACGCAGGGTACCGGGCGCTAGGGTGGTCCGGTCACGGGCTGTGGCGCAGCTTGGTTAGCGCGCTTGACTGGGGGTCAAGAGGTCGGGAGTTCAAATCTCCCCAGCCCGACCAACTCCCTTCGTTCTCGGCGCGTTTGCGCTCCCTCTGGGGGTGCAAACCGCGCCGAGAACTGGAGGGTGTCGGCGCACCGGCGGCCAGCCTCAGGGCCGGTCGCCGAGGTGGGCCACCTCCCAGGCCCGGTACACCTCGGGACGGAGGCGGCCCCGGTCGGCCACGTCGATCCCGGCCCGGCGGGCCCAGGCCCGCAGCTCGGCCGTCGAGGGGGGCGGGGAGGCGGGCGCGGTGGCGAGGCCGTCGTCTCCCGCTCCGATCAGCAACCGGGCCGGCGCCTCCGCCTCGGCCCAGGCGTAAGCCGCCGCCAGGTAGCGATAGGTCCACTCCTCGGCCAGCTTGCGGTTCTCGCAGAACACGAGGGGGATCGACGGCCAGCGGACCTGGAGCTCGGCCAGGCCGTCGGCGATCTGTGCCGGCCGCACGTGCCGGAGGGCGAACACCTGGGAGTAGCGGTCCTCGACCACCACAGCCGCCCGGGGCAGCGACGCCAGCTCGCCCATGGCGTAGCGCAGGCGCCCGCCTGTGAGGCTGGAGACGAGGTCGGGAAGGGATTTGCGCTCCACGGCCGCCACCACCCGGGCTCGGTGGGTCACGGCGTAATCGCCGCACGCCAGTCCCCGGGTCTCGGTGCGCACCGGCTGGCCGGCGAAGCGGTAGCCGTAATGCTCGTGGGCGTCGACCAGGATGGTCAGCTCGGCGATCCCGGCGGCCCGGGCCCGGGTGGTGGCGGCCGTGG
>DATMJI010000135.1:0-18962 GCA_035553895.1 Acidimicrobiales bacterium
GCTGCACGACTCGGTCGCCGTTGACCCGGGTGCCGTTGGTGGAGCCCAGGTCGACCAGCAGCCAGCCGTCGCCGGCGGGGCGGACCTCGGCGTGGCGGCGGCTGGCCGACGGCGACGCCATCACCGTGGGCGACGCCAAGCTCCGCTTCGAGGCGTCCTAGCCGCTCCCCTGCCGTGCCCGAATCGCTGCTCGCCATCCTCAAGCTCTGTGCCCTGGCCCTGCTCTACCTCTTCTTCTTCCGGGTCATCCGGGCGGTGTGGGCCGAGGTGGCCCTGCCCCAGGCGGCCCCCGCCGCACCGCCGGTGGGCGCCCCGGGATCCGGCGGGGGGAGGGGGCGCCCACCGGCGGATCCCGGGGCGCCGGGAGCGGCAGGGCATGCAGCTCACCGTGCTCGAGCCCGAGGCCACCCGCGGTCGCAGCTACGACCTGGCCGACGAGCTCACGGTGGGCCGGGCCGCCGGGTGCCAGGTGACGCTCGACGACAGCTACGTCTCCCAGCTCCACGCCCGCATCTTCCGGCGCGACGGCACCCTCTACGTCGAGGATCTGGGCTCCACCAATGGCACCTACCTCAACACCCGGCGGGTCTCGTCCCCGGTGGTGATGAAGCGGGGGGATCGCCTCAAAGTCGGCTCCACCGTCATGGAGCTGACGTCGTGACCACCCTGCGCGCCGGTGCGGCGACCCACACCGGCCAGGTGCGGGCCAACAACCAGGACGCCATCCTGGTGGCCGAGCCCGTCTTTGCCGTGGCCGACGGCATGGGGGGCCACGCCGCCGGGGAGGTGGCGAGCCAGGTGGCGGTCGAGTCCCTCCAGGCCAGCGACGCCTCCACCCTCGACGCCCTGCGCCAGGCCGTGCGCGACGCCAACCGGGCGGTGTGGGAGCGAGCCAGCGGCGACGCCGAGCTGCGGGGCATGGGCACCACCTTGTGTGTCATCGCCCTCACCCACGCCGGGGGGGGCGGCGGATCGAGCGAGGACGACCGCATCATCGTGGCCAACGTCGGCGACTCCCGCGTCTACCAGTTCCACGACGGCGACCTCATGCAGATCACCGACGACCACAGCCTGGTCGAGGACCTCGTGCGCGAGGGCCGCCTGTCGGCCGACGAGGCCCGCACTCATCCGCAACGCAACATCTTGACCCGGGTGCTGGGCAACGAGGCCGATGTCGAGGTCGACGGCTGGGAGCTCGTCCCCCAGCGGGGCGACCGCTACCTGCTCTGCAGCGACGGTCTGTTCAACGAGGTGGAAGAGGACCGCATCGCCTCGGTGCTGCGCCGCCTGGCCGACCCCGACGACGCCGCCCAGGAGCTGGTGGCTTTGGCCAACCAGCACGGGGGCCGCGACAACATCAGCGTGGTGGTGGTCGACGTGGCCGACGACGGCGACCGGGCGGCCACCGCCTCGGCCGCCACCGCCGCCTCCGGCGTGTCCGGCGGCACCGCCACCGCCGCCACCGCTCCCGGCGCTGCCGGTGGCACCACCGGCGACCGGCCCTCCCCGTGGGCCACGTCCCGGGCGGCGCCGCCCGGGCCCGCCCCCGGCACCAAGGCCACCACCGCCGACCGCGAGCCCCGGCGGCGCCTGCTCACCGTGCGCAGCCTGGCCTTCATGGTGGCCGTGGTGGCCGTCCTCGGGGGCAGCGCCGCCGTCGTGGTCTGGTTCGCCCGGGGCACCTACCACGTCGGCCTCGACGACGAGCAGGTCGTCATCTTCCAGGGCCGCCCCGGAGGCCTGCTGTGGATGGAACCCACCCTGGCCGAACGCAGCGACCTGGCCCTGGCCGACGTCCCGCCCTCGCGCCTGGGCGCCGTCACCGCCGGCAAGGAGGCAGCGTCGCTGGCCGCCGCCCGCCGCTACATCGCCACCCTGGAGGAGCAAGCCGAAGCCGAGCGGCCGACCACCACCACCACGGCTGCGGCGACGACCACGACCACCGCCGCGGTCCCCGCCCCCCCGACCTCGCCGGCAGGACCGGGCACGGGTTGATCCCCGCCCTGCGGCGCAACACCGAGCTCGGGCTCATCGTGCTCGGCGCCATCATCATCGCCGGCCTCTACACCCTGGCCAGCCTCGGCACCACCGCCGACCTGCCCGCCGACATCGTCCCGTTCCTCGGGGTGATCCTGGCCCTGCTGGCCGGTGCCAGCCGGCGATGGCGTCCTCCTGCCCCTGGCCGGGCTGCTCAACGGCCTCGGCTACGTGTGGATCGCCCGGCTCGACGAGGACCTGGCCGGCCTGCAGGCCACGTGGACGGCGGTGGGGATCACCGCCTTCGTGACCACCCTGGCCGTGGTCCGGCGGGCCCGGGACCTGGAGCGCTACCGCTACACCTTCATGCTGGCCGGCGTGGTGCTGTTGCTCATGCCCCTGCTGCCGGTGGTGGGCAAGACGGTCAACGGGGCCCGCATCTGGGTGGGCCTCGGCCCGGTGAGCTTCCAGCCCGGCGAGTTCGCCAAGATCATCCTGGCCGTGTTCTTCGCCTCCTACCTGGTCGACAAGCGGGAGCTGCTGGGCATGGCCGCCAACCGGCTGGGGCCGCTCACCCTTCCCGACCTCCGCCACTTCGGGCCGGTCGTGCTGGCCTGGGCCGCCTCCCTCGTCGTCATGACCGCCCAGCGAGACCTGGGATCGTCCCTGCTGTTCTTCGCCCTGTTCGTGGTCATGCTGTGGGTGGCCACCGAACGGGCGTCGTATTTGGTGGTCAGCGGCCTGCTCTTCTCCAGCGGCGCCTTCCTGGCCTGGCGGGCCTTCGACCACGTCCAGAGCCGGGTGGCCATCTGGCTCAACCCCTGGACCGACGTCAGCGACCAGGGCTTCCAGGTGGTCCAGGCCACCTTCGCCCTGGCCTGGGGCGGGGTGGCCGGCACCGGACCGGGCCTGGGAAACCCCGATCGCATCCCCCTCATCGAGACCGACTTCATCTTCGCTGCCATCGGCGAGGAGCTCGGCCTGCTGGGATCGGTGGGCCTCCTCGCCGCCTACCTGTTGATGGTGGGGGCCGGACTGCGCATCGCCCTGCGGGCCACTGTCCCGTTCAACAAGCTCCTGGCCACCGGGCTGACCGCCATCCTCGGCATCCAGACCTTCATCATCATCGGCGGCGTCACCCGCCTGGTGCCCCTGACGGGCATCACCTTGCCCTTCGTCTCCTACGGCGGCTCCTCCCTCATCGCCAACTACGTGCTGCTCGCCCTGCTGATCCGCATCTCCGACGACAACGCCGCCGGCGACTCCACCGGGGCCCCGGCGTGAACCGCCAGATCCGCCGGCTCGGCATCGCCCTGCTCGTGCTCTTCGGTGCCCTGTTCGTCCAGCTCAACGTGATCCAGGTGCTGCGGGCCGGCACCTACAACGACAACCCCAACAACACCCGGGCCATCGTGCGCGACTTCAGCCGGCCCCGGGGCCAGATCCTCGCCGCCGACGGCACTGTGCTAGCCCGCTCGGTACCGGCCGAAGGCCGCTTCGAGCGCCAGCGGGAGTACCCCGAAGGGGAGCTGTTCGCCGACGTGACCGGCTACTTCTCCTTCGTCGCCGGAGCCGACGGCGTGGAGCGCACCTACAACGACGTCCTGGCCGGGCGCACCTCCGAGTCGGCCGACGGCATCGGCGATCTGCTCCTCGGCGGTCCCCGCACGGCCGACGTCACCGTGACCATCCCCGCCGAGGTGCAGCGGGTGGCTCGCGACGCCCTGGGATCCACACGGGGCTCGGTCGTCGCCCTCGACCCGCGCGACGGCTCGATCCTGGCGCTGTGGAGTTTCCCCAGCTACGACCCCTCGGTGCTGTCGTCGACCGACGTGGAGGCGGCCCAGGCGGCCCGCCAGCGCCTCCTGGAGGACGAGTCCAACCCCCTCCTGCCGGCCAGCTTCCGGGAGACCTACTTCCCGGGCTCCACCTTCAAAGTGGTCACCGCCGCCGCCGGGCTGAGCAGCGGTGCGGTGAGCGTCGACGGGCCGAGTTACCCCCGCAGCTCGGAGTACGTGCCGCCCCAGACCAGCACCGGCATCAACAACTTCGGCGGCGGCACCTGTGGCGGCGCCCTCTTCGCCATCCTGCGGGTGTCGTGCAACACCGCGTTCGCCCAGATGGGCGTCGACCTCGGCGCCGATGCCCTGGTGCGCCGAGCCGAGGCCTTCGGCTTCAACGGGGTGCCCCCGCTCGATCTGCCTGCCGTCGAAGCCTCTCCCATCGGCGACGCCGCCTCGTTCGACGCCAACCTCCCGGTGCTGGCCATGACGGCCATCGGCCAGAACGCGGTGCGCTCCACCCCCCTGCAGATGGCCCTGGTGGCCGGCGGCGTGGCCAACGGCGGCGAGGTGATGGTTCCCCACGTCATGGCCGAGGTGCGGGACGAGGGCGGGGAGATCGTCGACACCTACGAGCCGGCCGTCTGGTCCCGGGCCATGAGCGAGGCCGACGCCGCCATCCTCACCGAGGCCATGGTCGGGGTGGTGGCCGACGGCACCGCCACCGGCCTGGCCGTGCCCGGTGTGACCACCGCCGGCAAGACGGGCACGGCCCAGCTGGGCAACGGGCAGTCCCACGCCTGGATCATCGGCTTCGCTCCCGCCGAGGCCCCCCGGGTGGCGGTCGCCGTCATCGTCGAGGCCCAGCCGGGGGCGAGCGAGCAGACGGGCGGGCGGGTCGCTGCCCCCATCGGCCGGGCCGTGCTGGAGGCGGCCCTGGCGGCAGTGTCACCATGACCGGTCCCGCCTAGTCTGAGTCCCGATGGCCTCCGAGGAACAGCGCATCTTCAACGGGCGCTACGAGCTCCACCGCCGGATCGCGCGGGGAGGCATGGCCGACGTCTTCTTGGCCCGTGACTCCCTCCTCGACCGGCCGGTGGCGGTCAAGGTGCTCTTCCCCGAGTTCGCCACCGACCCGACCTTCGTGCAGCGCTTCCGCCGGGAGGCCCAGGCCGCCGCCAATCTCAGCCACCCCAACATCGTCTCCGTCTACGACTGGGGCGAGGAGGGTGGCACCTACTTCATCGTCATGGAGTACATCGAGGGCCGCAGCCTGGCCCAGACGATCAAGGACGAGGGCCGCCTGCATCCCGACCGGGCCGCCGACATCGCCACCGACGTGGCCGCCGCCCTCGGCTTCGCCCACCGCAACGGGGTGGTCCACCGCGACATCAAACCCGGCAACGTGCTCATCTCCCCGAGCGGCCAGGTCAAGGTGGCCGACTTCGGCATCGCCCGGGCCGTGTCGCACCAGGAGAACCTCACCCAGGCCGGCACGGTGATGGGCACGGCCACCTACTTCTCCCCCGAGCAGGCCCGGGGCGAGGCCGTCGACCCCCGCAGCGACGTCTACTCGCTCGGCGTGGTCCTCTACGAGATGGTCACCGGCCGGCCCCCCTTCCAGGGGGAGAGCCCGGTGGCGGTGGCCTACAAGCACGTCCAGGAGACCCCGGCACCGCCGCGGTCCCGCAACCCCGACGTGCCCGCCGCCCTCGAGGCGGTGGTGCTCCAGGCCATGGCCAAGGAGACGTCCGACCGCTACCCCTCGGCCGAGGACATGCGGGCCGACCTGCGCCGCTTCCGCGAGGGCCGGGAGGTCCAGGCGGCGGTGGTGGCACCGGCGGGCGACACCGCCACCCGGGCCGTCTCCCCGGTGGCGGCGGCGGCCGGTGGTGCTGCCGCTGCCGCTGCCGGCGCCGGTACCACCAGGGCCGTCCCTGTGGTCGAGGAGACCCGCACCACCACCCGGCCCCCCGAGGAGCGCTACGTCGAGCCGCCCCGGCGCAACAACACCGCCTTCATCGTGGTGCTGGTCGTGCTCCTGGCCGTGCTCGCCGGGCTGCTCGTCCTCCTCGCCACCAGCCTGGGTCTCGGCGACGATAGCCCCGCCCAGGTCGAGGTCCCGGGGGTCGTCGACCTGCCCCAGGACGAAGCCGAGCGGGTGCTCGCCGAGCGCGGCCTGACGCTGGGTGACGTCACGACGGAGCCCAACGACGAGGTGGAGGGCGGCATCGTCTTGCGCCAGGACCCGGCCGCCGGCACGGAGGTGGCCGAGGGGGATCCGGTCAACCTGGCCGTCAGTGCCGGGGCCGAGCCGGTGGAGGTCCCCCGCCTCGAAGGCCTGACCCGCCTCGAGGCCGAGGGTCGCCTGGACACCCGCAACCTGCGGGGCGACTTCCGCGAGCAGCCCAGCACAGAGGTCGAGGCCGGCCGCATCATCTCGTCCCAACCGGAGGCCGGTGCCACCGTCGAAGCCGGCTCGGTGGTGGTGGTCACCATCTCCAGCGGGCCGCCGCAGGTCGCCGTCCCCTCGGTCGTCGGTTTCAGCCAGGAGCAGGCCATCAACACCCTCCTCGATGCCGGCTTCCGTCCCCAGGTCGTCCAGGAGCCGGCCAACCAGGCCACCGGCCTGGTGGTCTCCACCGACCCGGCGCCCAACACCCAGGCGCCGGAGGGATCCCGGGTCACGGTCGTGGTCTCGTCGGGACCGCCGCCCACCACCACGACGCTGCCGCCCACCACCACCACGACGACGCGCAACACCACCACCACCTCGTTGCCGTCGCCACCCAACACCCAGGGTGGAGGAGCGTCCGGCTAGGTCGGGACGGGGGCGGGCGCCAGCTTGGCCAGGAAGTTGGTGAGCAGGTCGTGGCCGGTGGCGGTGAGGATCGACTCGGGGTGGAACTGCACCCCCTCGACGTCGAAGTGGCGGTGGCGCACCCCCATGATCACCCCGTCGTCGGTCTCGGCGCTGACCTCGAGCTCGGGGGGCAGGCCGGCCCGCTCGATCACCAGCGAGTGGTAGCGAGTGGCCTCGAAGGGGTTGGGCAGCCCGGCCAGCACACCCCGCCCGTCGTGGTGGACCATCGAGGTCCGGCCGTGGACCACGGCGGGGGCGCGCACCACCCGGGCGCCGTAGAGGGCGCCGATGCACTGGTGGCCGAGGCACACGCCGAGCACCGGTACCCGCCCGGCCAGGTGCTCGATGGCCCGGTTGGAGATGCCGGCGTCGTCGGGCGAGCCCGGCCCGGGCGACACCAGGACGCCGTCGGGGGCCAGCTCGTCCATCTCGCCCAGCCCGAGGGCGTCGTGGCGGTACACGAGGGGCTCGGCCCCCAGTTCGCCCAGGTACTGGGCCAGGTTGTAGACGAAGGAGTCGTAGTTGTCGATGACCAGGACCCGGGCTGCCACGGCGGCGAGGGTACCCCGCCCCTCCCGGGCTCAGTGCCCGTCGGTGTCAGCCAGGAGGTGAGCGGCCTTCTCGACCGCCCGGCGGGCACGGGTCAGACGCTTCTCGTCGACCGGCAGCTCGCTGCCGCCGGCGTCGATCGACTCCCGCAGGCGCACGATGGCCAGGTCGGCCAGCTCCTCGGCGATGCCCTCCAGGCGGGCCCGGATCTCGTCGAACTCACCGGCCATGGCCCGCCCAGCGTAGTGGTCGGCCTGCACGGCGGCCCGAAGCTCCCTATCCTCGGGGACCATGGCCAGGCCGGGACCGGGGAAGAAGCCGCCGTCGACCGGGCGGGTCACGCCCAAGGGCGGGTCCAGGCGAGTCGCCACCAAGGCCGAGGCGGCGCCCGGCGGCCGGACCCGGGAGGGTTCCGGGCGCTACACGCCCCCCGTTCCCAAGTACCAGAAGGTGAGTCCCCGCTGGGTTCCCGCCCTCATGTTCTTCTTCTTGCTCTCTGGGACGGCGGTGATCATCCTCAACTACCTCGGCCTGCTACCGGGCGAGGCCGACAACCGCTACCTGCTGTTGGGCCTGGCCCTCATCACCGGCGGCTTCATCACCGCCACCAAATATCACTGACCGCCCTGCCGGCCTGTGGACAAAGGCCACCGCAGTACTTACAGGACTGTCATTCTCCCCAGACTTGTCCACTGCCTGTGGACAACTCTCGGCCCTACTCGGCCGGGACCAGCTCCATCTCGTCCATGCAGTGGCGGGGTGGCTCGGGGTCGGCGGAGACGGCCTGGCGCACCCGCAGCTCCATGCCGCAGAGGCTGCAGCGGTAGGTGAGGCTGACCCGGCGCATCTCCCCCGGGGGCGGAGGCTCGGGTGCGGGGCGGGCGAAGGAGCCCAGCAGGGCGAAGCCGACCTTGAAGATCAGGTACCCGGCCAGGATGGCCAACGCCACGTTGAGGGCCAACCCCATGGACCCTCCAGGCTAGCGAGCCGGCCTTCCCTCACCGTTCTGGCAGCAGGAACGGCTGGATCTCCAACCACTCCTGCTGCCAGAACGGGGGTGGCTCAGCCTTCGGCCTGGCGGCGCTCCTGGCGGGCGGCGGCCACGCTGGCCTCCAGAGCGGCCATGAGGTCGACCACCTCGCCCCCCTCGGCGGCCGGGCGCTCGACCACGATCTCGTCGCCCTCGGCCTTGCGCTCGATGAGCTCGAGCACCCGCTCCCGGTAGGTGTCGTGGTAGCGCTCGGGCTCCCAGTCGCTGGACAGCGACTCGATGAGCTGGGAGGCGATGCGCAGCTCCCGCTCGCTCAGCTCGAGCTCCTCGCCGGGCACGTCGTCGATGTCGGTCCGGGGATCGCGCACCTCGTCGGCGAAGAACAGGGTCTCGAGCACGAGCACGCCCTGCGACGCCCGGATGGCGGCCAGGTACTGCTTGGTCCGCAGCACGAAGCGGGCGATGGCCACCTTGTCGGCACCCTCCATGGCCCGCAGCAACAGGGCGTAGGACTTGTCGGCGCCCGCCCCCTTGGCCGGGGCCAAGTAGTACGTCTTTTCGTAGAAGACGGGGTCGATCTGGTGGAGGTCGACAAAGTCCTCGATCTCGATGGTGCGGGTAACTCCCGGCTCCACCGACTCCAGCTCCTCGGGGCTGACCATGACGTGGCGGCCCTTGTCGATCTCGTAGCCCTTGACGATCTGGTTGTAGTCGACCTCCTCGCCCGACTCCTCCGCCACCCGCTTGTAGCGGATGCGCTGGCCCGTCCCCTCCTGGAACTGGTGGAAGCTCACGTCCTTGGCCTCGGTGGCGGAGAAGAGCTTCACCGGCACGTTCACCAGCCCGAAGCTGATCGACCCGCTCCAGATCGCCCGTGCCATAGGCAGCGATGCTACCCAGCCGGCTCGCCGGCCTACGCCACGCTCGCCGCCTTGTCGGCGCGCCCGCCCAGGTGCTCGGCCAGGAACCGTTCCATGGCCCGGTAGAGGTCGAGGCGGTTCTCGGGGTTGACGAAGCCGTGGCCCTCGTCGTCTTTGAGCAGGTACTCGACCTCGACCCCCCGCGCCCGCAGGGCAGCCACGATCTGGTCAGCCTCCACCTTGGTCACCCGGGGGTCGTTGGCTCCCTGGACCACCAGCAGCGGCGTGCGGATCCGGTCGACCTTGGCCAGCGGGGAGCGGGCCCACAGGTCGGCCACCACGTCCTCGTCGGGCTCCTCTTCGGTACCGGGGTCGCCCACGAAGCGATACCACGAGCCCTGCAGGAACGGTCGCCAGTAGGCGGGGAACGACCGCACCAGGGTGATCAGGCTCGACGGCCCCACGTAGTCGATGGCGGCGGCGAACACGTCGGGGGTGAAGGTGACGCCGACCAAGGTGGCGTAGCCCCCGTAGGAACCCCCGTAGATGGCCAGCCGGTCCCGGTCGGCGATGCCCTCGGCCACCGCCCACTCCACGGCGTCGATGAGGTCGTCGTGCATCTTGCCGGCGAACTCGTGCTCGGCGGCGTGCATGAACGCCTTGCCGAAGCCGGTCGAGCCCCGGTAGTTGACCTGGAGCACGGCGTAGCCCCGGTTGGCCAGGAACTGGGCCTCGGGGTGGTAGCCCCAGGTGTCACGGGCCCACGGACCCCCGTGGACGACCAGCACCAGAGGCAGGTCTCGGGGCTCCACCCCGAGCGGCAGGGTGAGGCAGCCGTGCAGGGTGTGGCCGTCACCGGAGGCGATGCGCACCGTCGTCATGGGGGCGAGGGTGGCCGGGTCGAGTTTGGGCCGGGGGCGGAAGAGGAACTCCGACGCCCCGGTGGTGGCGTCGAGCAGGAAGGTGGCGCCCGGCTCCCGGTCGTCGTCGAAGGACACCACCCAGGTGCGCTCGTCGTCGTCCATGGACACGCCAGCCACGTCGCCGTGGTGCAGGGCGGCCGCCCGGTGCCACTTGGCCTCGAACTCCTCGTCGAAGAACACCACCTGGAGGCGGTCGACAACGAAGATGGCGGCCAGCAGCTCGCCGGTGCGGCTGCGCAGGATGGGACCGCCGAGGTCGACCTCGTCGTGGCCGCAGATGTCGGTCTCCTCGGCCGTGGCCAGGTCGAGGCGGACCAGCCGGGTCAGGTCACGCCCCTGCGCCGAGCCGACCCACAGGGCGGAGCCGTCGGGAGTGAAGCCGTACACGTTGCCGCCGTCCTCGTTGGCGTAGACGGTGAGGGTGCGAAACGGTGCCCCCTCGCTGTCGCGCACCAGGATCTCGCTGTCGCCCGCCGGGGTCTGGGCCGAGGCGGCCAGTAGCCGGCCGCCGGCGTCGGTGTGCCAGCCGGCGATGTTGCCCGGATTCTCGGCCACCACCTCGAGCCGGCCCGTGGCCAGCTCCAGGCGGTGCACGTCGAAGCACTGGGGGTCGCGCTGGTTCAGCGACACCAGCACGTGGGCGGGGTCGTGGTGGGGCACGTCGACGATGCCCGCCCGCACGCCGTCGAAGGGCGTGAGGTCGACGGAGGGGTCGCCGGGGCGGGACAGATCGGCGGCGAAGAGGTGGAAGTTCTCGTTGCCCCCCTGGTCCTGGGCGTAGAGGATGCGGGTGGAGTCCCGGCTCCAGAAGTGGCCCCGGATGCCCCGGACGTGGTCGTGGGTGACGCACACGGCGCCGTCCCTGCCGGCCACGTCGCGCACCCAGACGTTCATCCGGCCCTCCTCGGGAGCCAGGTACGACAGGCGGGTGCCGTCGGGGCTGATCTTGGCCCCCGCCATCTCGGGGTTGTCGAAGAAGTGCTCGACGGGGATCAGCGGGGGCAAGGCCACGGGGACTCCAGGGTCAGGGGGCGAGGAACCCTCCGAGGCTACGGAAGAACTGCGAGCGCGGCATCGCCTCGCACCCGGCGGCGCCGGCCCGCTCCAGGGTGTCCCGGTCGACGTGGGAACCGAAACCGATGACCCGCACCCCGGCGGGGATGTCGGCCAGGGCCTCGATCGATCCCGCCCGGCCCAGGTCGACGACGACCAGATCGGCTCCGGCGGCGGCGCCGGCCAGCTCGGCGGGACGGGGGACGAAGGTGATCTCGCCGGCGGCGGCGGCCAGCTTTGAGCGGTCCATCAGGTCGGGGGCGTAGGCCACCACCCTCACCGGTGACTCCCGTGGCGCTGCTGGTGGGCGTACGCCTTGGCCGCCCCCCAGGCCAGGCCCAGGTCGGCGAGGCTGGGGTCGATGTCGGCGAAGGTCCGGGGTACCAGCCCGTAGTCGTCGTCCGGGAAGTGGGCCTGGTCGTAGTCGTCGCGCACCACGGGCGGCACCCCGGCGGCCCGCAGGACCTCGGTGGGGTAGCACACCGCCCCCCGGAGGATGGCCAGGGGGTTGGTCCACTGCTGGTCGATATCGGCGGCTAGCAGGCGGCGCAGCTCGGCCCCCACCTCCTCCGCGGCCCGGAATCCGGCGGTGGTGGCGGCGGCCATGGTCTGGGGATCGGCTGCCCCTCGCCAGTCCCGCAGGCGCCCGCGCACCGAGCGCTCCACCCACGAGGGCAGGGTTCCCTCCACGGCGGCAGCCAGCCGGTCGGACACGTCGTCCATCCCTGCCATGCTTGCCCACATGGGCCCGCACCGCATACCTCCCGGCCCCGGCCAGGAGTCGGTGTGGGACTTTCCCCGCCCGCCGGCCGTCGAGACGGTGAGCCAGCGGATCCGGGTGGTCCTGTCCGGGGTCACCGTGGCCGACTCCACCGCCGCCCTGCGAGTGCTCGAGACCAGTCACCCGCCCAACTACTACCTCCCGCCCGGAGACGTGGACGCCGACCGCCTGGTGGCCGGCGACCGGCGCTCGTTCTGTGAGTTCAAGGGCCTGGCCCGCTACTGGAGCGTGGTGGTGGGCGACCGCAGCGAGGTGGACGCCGCCTGGAGCTACCCGGAGCCGAGCCCGGGCTACGCCGCCCTCACCGGCCACATCGCCTTCTACAGCGCCCCCATGGACCAGTGCTGGGTGGGCGACGAGCTGGCCCGCCCCCAGCCCGGTGGTTTCTACGGTGGCTGGGTGACCGCGGCGGTGGTGGGGCCGTTCAAGGGCGGGCCCGGCTCCCGGAACTGGTAACGAACCGTCAGCCGGCCGTCGGCGTGGGCGAGAGTGTCACGGGCTCGCCCGACTCGCCCCGCAGCACCCGGATAGCCAGCTGGCCGTTGGCCAGCGACGCCTCCACCCCGCTGCCGTAGCCCTCCGGAAGTTCGATCTCCCGCTCGTAGCCGCCGTAGTCCCACTCCTTGGCCAGGTACCGGCGGGGCGCGGCACTGCGCAGGTGGGCCCAGAAGCGCAGCCGGCCCGGCCGGAGCTCCACGGTGACGTCATCGGCGGTGACGGCAGGCACCGGGGCCACCACGACCAGGGCCCCGGTGGTCTCGTAGACGTTGACCGGTACCGCCTGGGGGCGCATGACCGCCTCGGCCTCCTGGGTGGCGGCCACCACCTCGCCGTGGCTGGGCTGGTGCTGGCTCATGCCCCGACGCTACCCGCCGGCCGCCGGGTCGGATGGGGTGCCGGACGGCGTCAGCTGCCTTCCAGGCGGCGCAGCAGGTACTCGGGCACCCGCTCGAGGACGCAACCCAGGCGCACGGCGCCGTCGGTGACCTCCCCCTCCAGGGTGCAGGGGAAGAAGGAGGGGCCGGGTAGGGCCACCGACACCTCCGGCAGGGGGCCGAGGTCGAAGCGCACCCGCCCCCCCGACACCTCCACATCGGTGCCCACGGTCTGGCCGGCCACGGTGGCCTCCACCCGCCCGGGCGAGAGGGTGAGGTCCACCACGTCGCCGGGCAGGGCGTCCTCCAGGGCCTCCTCGGTGACCACCGCCCGCAGGCGACCGGCGTCGATGCGGCGCAGGTCGACCTCGCCGTCGAGCAGTGCCCGGCGCTCGATCTCGATGCCCAGGGCCTCCACGTCGACCGACTCGACGGCCACCGAGGGCAGCCCGACGCCGCGCAGGGAGACGGCCAGGCGCTGCACCTTGCCGGTGGCCAGGCCCCGGGCCACCACCGGGAAGGAGTCCACGTCGGCCCGCACCGAGGTCGCCTCGGGGACCTCCGCGGCCACCCGGGCCTCGATGGTCTCCTCGATGCGGGGCGGGACGACCAGTTCGGCCCCGACGGCGACCACGGC
This sequence comes from Acidimicrobiales bacterium, assembly GCA_035553895.1. Classification (GTDB taxonomy): domain Bacteria; phylum Actinomycetota; class Acidimicrobiia; order Acidimicrobiales; family CADCSY01; genus JADDRA01. Next base: position 13,291 of record DATMJI010000135.1, read on the forward strand.
CACCACCAGGACCAAGCCGAGCACGACCCTCATGGCCGGGGACCCTCACCCGGTTCCCCGGCGAGCGGTTGGTTCACAGGGCGGCGTTGAGGTTGCCGGACCGGAAGCCTTCGAGGTCGAGCGTCACGTAGCGGTACCCGGCCCCCTTGACCGCCGCCACCACCTCGTGGCGCCGGGCCAGGGCGGCGTCGAGGTCGGCACCCACCAGCTCGATGCGGGCCAGCTCGCCGTAGTGGCGGACACGGAGCTGGCCGAAGCCCAGGGCCCGCAGCCCCGACTCGGCCGCCGCCACCTCGGCGAGCACCCCGACCGTGACCGGGGTGCCGTAGGGCACCCGGGAGGCCAGGCAGGCGGCGGCCGGCTTGTCCCAGGTGCGCAACCCCAGGGCCCGGCTGGTGGCCCGCACGCCGGCCTTGGTGAACCCGGCCTCCACCAGGGGGAACACCGCACCGCCTCGCTCCGCCACCTCCTGGCCGGGGCGGTGGTCGCCGAGGTCGTCGAGGTTGACGCCCAGCACCACCGTGGCCCGTTCCCGGCGGGCGACGGGAGCGAGGGCGTCGAGCAACGCCGTCTTGCAATGGGCGCAGCGGCGCCCGTCGTTGGCCCGGTAGGCGGGGTCCTCGAGCTCGGCGGTGTCGACCGCCGTCCAGCGCAGGCCCCACTCGGCGGCCAGGGCGGCGCAGTCGTCGGCCTCCTCGGGGGCCAGCGAGGCGGAGACAGCGGTCACCGCGGTGGCGGCGCACGGTCCGAGGGTGTCGTGGGCCACCCAGGCGAGCAGGGCCGAGTCGGCCCCCCCGCTGAAGGCCACCACCACCCGGTTCAGGCGGCCGAGGTGCGCACGCAGGCTCGCCAGGCGGGTATCGGTGCTGGGATCGGCGTCCACGGCTCAAGTGTGGCTTCTTGGCACCCCGGGCATCACCTTGGAGGAGGAGGCAGGGGATCAACCTCGGCCGCTCGATGTGTACCGGTACCGAAGAGGTAGAAGGAGAACCGTGAGAAACAAGCATGTGACGTTCAAACTGCTCGGCCTGCTGGCCGTCCTGTCACTGGTGGCGGCGGCGTGCGGTGACGACGCCGACGACACCGGCGTCGGCGGTGAGGGCGACGGGACGAGCACAACCGAGGGCGAGAGCAGCGGGGCCGTCGGCGCCAGCGTCGACGGGGTGCTCAAGTTCGGGGCCATCCTGCCCCAGACCGGGTCGCTGTCCGCCTTCGGGCCGGGCATGCAGGCTGCTGTCGACCTGGCCGCCGCCGACATCAACGCCGCCGGGGGCGTGCTCGGCCAGGACATCCAGCTGACCTCGGCCGACAGCGGCACCAACGCCGACGTGGCCAACACCGCCGTCGAGCGCCTCCTCGGCAGCGAGCAGGTGGACGGCATCATCGGTGCCGCCTCCTCCAGCGTCACCCTGTTGGGCGTGATCGCCCCCACCGTGGGCGCCGGCCGGGTGGAGTGCTCGGGATCGACCACCTCGCCGGAGATCGGGGCCTTCGAAGACGACGGGCTGTTCTTCCGCACCGCCCCGTCCGACATCTTCCAGGGCCAGCTTTTGGCCGACACCATCGCCGCCGACGGCGCCTCCTCGGTGGCCATCGCCAACCGGGCCGACGACTACGGCCAGGCGTTCGCCGACGAGACGACCGAGGCCCTCGCCGCCGCCGGAGCCGAGGTGGTGGCCCAGGTGGCCTTCGACCCCAACGGCACCAACTTCGACGCCGACGTGGAGCAGATCGCCTCGGCCCAGCCCGACGCCATCGTGGTCATCGCCTTCCCCGACGAGGGGGCCCAGTTCCTCAACACCATGATCGAGCAGAACGTGGGGCCGGCCCAGGTCCCGCTGTACGTCACCGACGGCCTGGCCGACGCCACCGTGCCCACGGCCGTGGCCCCGGAGAACGCCAGCATCCTCGACGGCACCAAGGGCACCCGCCCGAGCATCCAGACCTCCTCGGACTTCGCCGAGCGCCTGGGCGTCGAGCAGACCACCTTCGCCCCCCAGTTCTACGACTGCGTCATCCTGCTGGCGCTGGGTGCGGTGGCGGCTGACACCGACGACCCCGAAGCCATCGCCGCCGAGGTGGTGGAGCTGAGCCGCGGCGGCACGCCGTGCTCCACCTTCGAGGAGTGCGCCACCTTGCTGGGCGAAGGCGAGGACATCGACTACGAGGGCATCGTCTCCTTCGACCTCTCCGACGAAGGGGAACCCGACCAGGGCGACTACGACCTGTTCGAGTTCAGCGGCGGCCAGATCTCGGTCCTCGACACCGTCACCATCACCGCCGAGGAGGAGTAGAACCCGCCATCCTCCTGGCCCCTGTCCCGTTCTCGGCGCGTTCGCGCCCCGAATAGGGGTGCGAAACGCGCCGAGAACGAGAGGGCAGGGGCCGGGTCAGGTCAGGTGCCGCGGGCGAGGGTGCCGAGGTAGAGCTCGGCCACCTTGGGATCGCCGAGGAGCTCGGCGCCGGTGCCGGTGTAGGCGTTGGTGCCCTGGTCCAAGACGTAGCCCCGATCGCTGATCTGCAGGCACCGGCGGGCGTTCTGCTCGACCATCACCACCGACACGCCGGCCCGGTTGATCTCCACCACCCGGGCGAACACCTGGTCCTGGAAGACCGGGGACAGCCCGGCCGAGGGTTCGTCGAGCAACAAGACCGAAGGCTCGGTCATCAGGGCCCGGCCCATGGCCACCATCTGGCGCTCCCCGCCCGAGAGCGACCCCGCCCGCTGCCGGCGGCGGTCGGCCAGCAGGGGGAACAGCTCGGCCACGGCGGCGAAGCGCTCCTCCCAGCGCTGGGACTGGGTGTAGAGGCCCATGCGCAGGTTCTCCTCCACGCTGAGGCGGGGAAAGACGTTGGCGCTCTGGGGGACATAGCCCATGCCCCGGCCCACCAGCTCGTGGGCCGGCAACCCGGTGACGTCGTCCCCGCCCAGGCGTACCCGCCCCGAACGCACCGGGACCAGCCCGAAGACGGCCTTGAGCATGGTCGACTTGCCGGCGCCGTTGGGGCCCACGATGCCCACCACCTCGCCGGCACCGAGGCGCAGGTCGGCGCCCCGGAGGATGTCGACCTCGGGGACGTAGCCGGCCACCACCGAGTCGGCCTCCAGCAGGGTGGGGGCCTCGGTCACCCCTCGCCCTCCTCGGCCGCCGCCGAGCGGTGCGTGCCCAGGTAGGCGTCGACCACGCGCTCATTGTTCCCCACCGCCGCCGGCGGGCCCTCGGCGATGACCGAGCCCTCGGCCATGCACACCACCCAGTCGCTGATGCCCATGACCACGTCCATGTCGTGCTCCACGAACAGCACCGTCATCCCGGCGTCGCGCAGGTCGGTGATGTGGCCCAGCAGCGACTGGGTGAGCGCCGGGTTGACGCCCGCCATGGGCTCGTCGAGCATAAGCAGGCGGGGCTCCGCCATCAGGGCCCGGGCCAGCTCCAGCAGCTTGCGCTGGCCCCCCGAGAGGGTGCCGGCATAGTCGCCGGCCATGGCCGCCAGCCCGAAGCGCTCCAGCAGGGTTCCGGCCCGCTCGGTGATCGCCGCTTCCTCGGACCGCCAGCGCCACGGGGCCAGCCCCGACAGGACCCGCTCGCCCCGCTGCCCCGGGGCCGCCAGGCGGATGTTGTCGAGCACGCTCATCTTGCTCAGGGCCTTGGTCAGCTGGAAGGTGCGGACCATCCCGGCCCGGGCGCTGCGGTGGGCCGACGGCCGCTCCAGGGCCTGGCCGTCGAAGGTCCAGCGCCCGGCGTCGGGGCGGTCGAAGCCGGTCAACTGGTTGAACAGGGTGGTCTTGCCGGCGCCGTTGGGCCCGATAAGGGCGCAGATGGTGCCCCGCTGGACCTCCAGGTGGGCCACGTCGACGGCCACCAGCCCACCGAAGCGCCGGCAGACGCCGTCGACCACCAGGATGGGATCGGGCTTGGCCACCCCCGGTTCGGCGGCCACCTCCTCCAGGCCGCCCGGTCCCGTGCGCGGTGCCGCCGTTTCGGCTACGGCCGGCTCAGGTGGCATCGAGTTGCAACTCCGCTCGGCGGCCGAAGATGCCCTGGGGCCGGAAGACCATCAGCAGGATGAGGCCCAAGCCCACCAGGGCGAAGCGCAGGGCAGCCAGGTCCTGGACGTCGAACAAGCCCCCCAGGCTGCCGGACTGCACGGCCTGGCGCAGGAGGCTCTCGGTGAGCTGGGTGAGGAACCAGAAGACGATCGATCCCACGATCGGGCCCCAGGTGGTCCCGGTGCCCCCGAGGATGAGCACGGTGTAGGTGTAGAAGGTGAGCACGGCCAGGTAGGTGTCGGGCACGACCGACTGCTGGTTGATCATGAGCAGGATCCCGGCCAGGGCCCCGAGAGCGCCCCCGAGGACCAGGCTCTGGAGCTTGTAGGCGAAGACGTTCTTGCCCAGGCTGCGGGCGGCGTCCTCGTCCTCCCGGATGGCTCGCAGCACCCGGCCCCAGGGGCTGCGGACCAGGGCCCAGACCACCACGGTGCAGGCACCGGCCAGGGTCCAGCCGGCGATGATCACCCACAGGCTGCGGTGGCTGAACACCAGGCCCAGGGCCCCGTAGGTCCCGGGGGGGATGGGGTTGAGGTCGTAGAAGGAGCCGGCCACGGCCCGGATGCCGAACACCCCACCGGTCAGGGGTCGGGCGGCGTTGGCCCGCACCACCAGGCGCAGGATCTCGGCCACGGCGATGGTGACGATGGCCAGGTAGTCGGCCCGCAGGCGCAGGGTGGGTACGCCGAGCACCAGGGCCAGCGCCACCGAGGCCAGCAGCCCCACGCCGATCCCCAGCCACAGGGACCCCCCGGCGTCGACGGTGATGGCCGCCCCGTAGGCCCCGACGAGGAAGAAGCCGACGTGGCCGAAGTTGAGCAGCCCGGTGTAGCCGAAGTGCAGGTTGAGCCCGATGGCCGCCACCGCGTAGGCCGCCGCCTGGGGACCGATGCCCACCCGCAGCGCCTCCCCGAGGGCACCCGCCAGGTCCATGGCTAGCCGACCCGCTCGGCCCGGCCGAGAATGCCCTGGGGGCGCACCAGCAACACACCCACCAGCACGGCGAGGGCGACCACCGACTTGAACTCCACCGAGACCCACAGCGTGCTCATCTGGGTGACCACCCCGATGACCAGACCGCCCACCATGGCGCCGAAGCCGGTCCCGAGGCCCCCGAGGACCACGGCGGCGAACATCAATAGCAACAGGGTGAAGCCCATGTCCCAGGCCACCCGCTCGGTGAGGCCCTGGAGCACCCCGCCCAGCGCGGCCAGGGCGGCCCCACCCGTCCAGGTGGCCAGGATCACCCGGCGTACGTCGATGCCCGAGGCCTCGGCCAGATCCCGGTCGTCGGCCACGGCCCGCATGGCCGTGCCCAGCTGGGTCCGGGCCAGCAGCAGGCCCACCGCCACCAGCACGGTGAGGGAGAGGGCGATGATGACGTAGTCCTTGGGCGGCAGGGCGATGGGCCCGAAGGGCTGGACCCGCTGCACGGCGAAGTCGAGGTAGGGCCGGGGGGCACCGCCGAAGAACACCAGGTAGAGGTGGCGCAGCAGCAGCGACAGGCCGATGGAGATGACGATGAGGGCGATGATGCCCGTGCCGCGGCGGCGCAGGGGCCGGAACATGGCCCGCTCCAACCCGAGGCCCAGCCCACCTCCGGCGATCACCGCCGCCACCC
>DATMJI010000136.1:0-11718 GCA_035553895.1 Acidimicrobiales bacterium
GGAGGGCCAGCGCCTCCTCGCCACCCAGGTGGCGCCGTACTGGGGGCCGGCGCCGACCCCTGCGCCCACGGCCACGGCGCCCGCCGCCACCGCCGCCATCACCGCCCCGCCGGCGCCGTCGGGGGGGTCGCCGGCGGGGCGGTGATGGCGGCGGTGGCGGCGGGCGCCGTGGCCGTGGGCGCAGGGGTCGGCGCCGTACTGGGGGCCGGCGCCGGCGCCACCTGGCTGGCGAGGAGGCGCTGGCCCTCCCGTAAGGTGTCGGCCAGGGGGTCGGCGGTCGGCACCCGGGCCACCAGGGCGGCGAAGCCGGCCAGGGCGACCAGGGCGGCTGCCGCTCCCGCCGCCCGGCGCCGGGCCCGCACCGGTGGTGGCAACCCGGTCCGGGGCCGCAGCAGGGGGCGCTCGATCATCCGGTAGGACAGCGCACCGAGGACCACGGCGGCCGCCAGGCCGGTGGCCGCGGCAGCCGCCGGCGGGAGCCCGACGTCGATGCCGGGGCGCAGCAGGGCGACGGCGGGCCAGTGCCAGAGGTAGATGCCGAAGGAACGCTCACCGAGCCACCGCAAGGCCGGGTGGGCCAGGAGTCGGGACGCCGGCCCCGCCTCCACGGCGGCCACGATGAGGGCCACGGTCGCCGCCTGGGTGGCGAGGAAGGCACCGGGGTAGGCCCAGCGGGCCTGGTCGTCGGCCCCGAGGTAGAGGCCGGCCAGGGCGACCAGGCCCAGCGGGGCGAGGACCGCCCGTCCCGGGCGGGTGCCGGTGGCGGCTGCACCGGGAGCGGCATCCACGTCTGGCCGGTCCTCGCCTCGCCGGGCCAGCACCAGGGCCAGGGCCACGCCGGCGAGCAGGGCGCCGACCCGGGCGTCGGTGCCGTAGTAGGCGCGGGAGGGGTCGTCGCCAGAGAAGAGCAGGCCCATGACGGCGGCCGGGCCCACCACGCCGGCGGCCACGACCGGCAGGGCCAGATCCCGGCGGCGGCGCCACAGCCAGGTCACCACGAACGGGCAGGCGGCGTAGAACTGGATCTCCACCGCCACCGACCACAGGTGGCGGACCAGGGACGGTCGCCCGGCCTGGTCGAAGTAGGAACTGGCGTCGGCCACCAGGTGCCAGTTGGTCACGCCGGCCAACGAGGACACCACGTCGCCGACCAGGCGGTGGGCGTCGTCGGGGGCAAGTACGGGCCCGAGCACGACCAGGGTGGCGAGCAGGGTCACCAGGGCGGGAGCGATCCGGCGTAGGCGCCGCCCGGCGTAAGCCCGGAGGTCGACGTGTCCTTCCCGGCGCTGCTCGCCGATGAGCAGAGATGCGAGGAGGAAGCCGGAGAGCACGAAGAAGCTCTCCACCCCGAGGAAGCCGCCGGGAACGGCCGAGGGGGCGACGTGGTAGGCCAGGACCCCGAGCAAGGCCAGGGCCCGCAGCCCGTCCAGGGCACCGATGCGACCGGCCCCGGGGCCGGCGGCGCCCGGCACCGGGACGGGCGCGCCCCGGGGGCCCACCAGCTCGGGCCCAGCCACCATCGACTTGCTCCAGACTCCCCGCCCAGGAACGTCGCCGCCGGACGGCACGCTACCACGGCGGTTCCCTTCCCTTGCCGGGCGGTCGGCCCCGATCCGGCCACCGGAGGGCGCCGGGAACGGGGTTCGGGCCTCAGCCCGTGGGCCCGCCCCCACTCCGCTCGATGGCGGCGGCCAGGCGCCGGGCCAGCTGCTCGGCCCGGTCTGCCTGGGGCGCCTCCACCATGATGCGCACCACCGGCTCGGTGCCGCTCGGGCGCACCAGCACCCTCCCGTCGGCACCCAGCTCGCCCGCCACCGCCGCTACCTCGGCCCGCCAGGGTTCGGCCTCGCCGGCCTCCCGGCGGGCGACCCGGACCGAGCGCAGCACCTGGGGCAGGCGGGTCATGGCCGACGCCAGCTCCGCCAGCGGGCGGCCCGAGCGACGCACGACGTCGGCCACCAGCAGCCCGCTGAGCAGCCCGTCGCCGGTGGTGGCCAGGTCAGGGAGGACGAGGTGGCCGGACTGCTCGCCTCCGAGGGAACCGCCGGTGCGCTCCAGGGCGCCGAGCACGTGGCGGTCGCCCACCGGCGTCTCGACCACCGAGATGTCGTGCTCGGCCAGGGCCCGGTGGAGCCCGAGGTTGGCCATCACCGTGACCACCACCGTGTCGCGGCGGAGCCGGCCGCGGGCCCGGAGGTCGAGGGCGAGGACCACCAGCAGTTGGTCTCCGTCGACCAGCGCTCCCTCATGGTCCACGGCGATCACCCGGTCGGCGTCGCCGTCGAGGGCCAGCCCGAGATCGGCCCCGCGCTCGACCACCGCTCGCTGCAGGGCCTCGGGGTGGGTGGAGCCGCACCGGTCGTTGATGTTGGTTCCGTCGGGAGCGGCGTGCAGGACGTGCACGTCGCTCCCGGCGCGGGCCAGCACCCCGGGGGCAATGGCCGACGCCGCCCCGTGGGCCGGGTCGACCACCACGGAAAGCCCGTCGAGGCGCCGGCCCTCCAGGGCGCCGAGGACCTGCTCGGCGTAGCCCGCCGACTCGTCCCGGTCATCGATGTGCCCCGGCGGGGTGGCGGCGGCCGCGGTGGCCGGCCGGGCGAGGTTGGCGTCGAGCGCCGCTTCCAGGGCGGCTTCGGCACCGTCGCTCAGCTTGCGGCCGCCCGGGGCGAAGAACTTGATGCCGTTGTCGCAGAACTGGTTGTGGGAGGCCGAGATCATGGCTCCGGGCACGTGGCGGGTGGCCGAAACCCAGGCGACCCCGGGCGTGGGCAGCACGCCGAGGCGCGCCACCTCCACCCCTTCGGCCGCCAGGCCGGCGGCCAGGGCCGCTTCGATAGCCGGTCCCGAGCGGCGGGTGTCGCGCCCGATGACGAAGTGGCTGCCGGGCGCCGGTGCCAGCACCCGGGCGGCGGAGCGCCCGAGGGCGACGATCAACTCGGGCGCCAGTTCGACGTCGCGGCCCCGGATGCCGTCGGTGCCGAAGCGCAGGGTCACGACCGCCTCACCCCACTCCCGGCCCCCGGGCCCCACCAGACCGCCCGAACCAAGGGTCGCCCAGGACCAGAGCTCGGATGGCCGAGCGGGTCAGCGCTTGGAGTACTGGGGGGCCTTGCGGGCCTTCTTCAGGCCGTACTTCTTGCTCTCCTTCTCGCGGGCGTCGCGGGCGAGGAAACCGGCCCGCTTGAGCGACTCCCGCAGGTCGGGGTCGAGGGCCACGAGGGCCCGGGCGATGCCCAGGCGCAGGGCGCCGGCCTGGCCGGTGACCCCACCGCCGTCCATGGTGCAGTCGACGTCGTAGCTCTCGGCGGTGGTGGTGAGACGGAGCGGTTCGGTGACGATCATCCGGTGGGTCTCGGTCGGGAAGTAGTCCTCCAGGGGCCGGCGATTGACCCGGATGGTGCCGTCGCCGTTGCGCAGGCGGACTCGGGCCACCGCCTGCTTGCGGCGGCCGGTGGTCTGGATGAGCGGCTGGTTGGCCATGGTCGCCTCGCCCTAGCCCGTCCGGCCGGGCGTGCCGGCCGGCTCCCGGCGGGCTCCCGGCAGCTCGAGCGCCGCCCAGACCCCGGCGGCGTGGGGGTGGGTGGGTCCGGCGTAGACCCGGAGCTTGCGCAACATGGCCCGGCCCAGCCGGTTCTTGGGCAACATGCCCCGCACGGCCCGGCGTACGGCTTCCTCGGGCTTGGTGGCCAGCAGGTCGCGGTACCGGGTGGCCCGCAGTCCCCCGGGGTAGCCGCTGTGGCGGTAGACGGTCTTGCGGTCGGCCTTGTCCGAGGTGAGCACCACCTTGGCGGCGTTGACGATGATGACGTGGTCGCCGGTGTCGATGTGGGGAGCGAAGGTCGCCTTGTGCTTTCCCCGCAGCACCCGGGCCACCTCGGTGGCGAGGCGCCCGAGGACGAGGCCATCGGCGTCCACGACGTGCCAGGAACGGCGGATGTCGCTGGCGGTGGGGGTGTACGTGCGCACGAGACCTTCTTGCTCGATGACCGGGCTCACCGGACCCCATGGGCCGGGCGAGCTTTGAAGCCTACCGACGGCCCCTGGTGTCCGGCAACCCCGCCGCGCCCGCCACCGGCCCGCCGTGGCGCTCAACGCCCGGAGCCGGCAGGGCCCGGCGCCGGCGCCTCCGCCTCGACGCCGTAGGCGACGGCCCACAGGCACAGCCCACGGGCGGGGGCGAGCTGGCCGGCCCGGGCACGGTCGCCGGCAGTCAGGGTGGCGAGCATGTCGCCGGCCCGGCGGCGACCGGCTCCGACCTCGACGAGGGTCCCCACCACGGCCCGGACCATCTGGTGACAAAAGGCGGCGGCCTCGATGTCGAAGCGCAGCACTCCCTGGCCGCAGTCGTGCCAGCGGGCGTCGATGACCCGGCGGACCAGCGACGGGGCGGTGATGCCCGGCGCCACCTTGGGACGGCGGCAGAACGAGGCGAAGTCGTGCTCGCCGATGAGGGGATCGGCGGCGGCCCGCATGGCCGCCAGGTCGAGGGGCCGCTCCACCCACCAACTGGTGGCGACCAGGAACGGGTCCGGCACCGGCCGGTTGAGGATCCGGTAGCGGTAGCACCGGGAGCGGGCCCAGCGCCGGGCGTCGAAGCCCTCGGGAGCGATCGCTGCCGAACGGGCCACGATCCGGGGGGCGCACTGGCGGTTGACGGCGCGCTGGAGGGCAACCACGTCGACGCCCTCGCCGGCGTCGAAGGACACGACCTGGCCCCAGGCGTGGACCCCGGCATCGGTCCGCCCGGCGCAGGTCAGCGTCACCGGCCGGCCCAGGACCGCCTCGATGGCGGCGCTCAGCGTCCCGGCCACGGTGGTCACGCCCTCGTTGGCGGCGAAGCCGCGGAACGGCGACCCGTCGTAGGCGAGGGTCATCCTGACCCTCACGGGCCCCAACCCCTCCCCTTCCTTGTCGGCCCTGGCGTGGGGAACACGGTCCAGCCGACAAAGAACGAGATGGGGGGCAGTCTCAGACCAGCTCGATCCTCGCCATGGGCGCGTTGTCGCCGTGGCGCGGCCCGAGCTTGAGGATGCGGGTGTAGCCCCCGTTGCGATCGGCGTAGCGGGGCCCGATCTCCTCGAAGAGCTTGTGGGCCATGTCCTTGTCGCCGAGGAAGGCCATGACCTGGCGGTGGCGGTGCACCCCGCCCAGCTTGGCCTTGGTGATCAGCTTCTCGGCCACCGGGCGCATGGCCTTGGCCTTGGCCAGGGTGGTCACGATGCCTTCGGCAGCCACCAGGCTGGCCACCAGGTTGGCCATCATCGCCTCCTGGTGGGCGCTGGAGCCGCCGAAGCGGCGGCCCTTGGTCGGGGTCCCGGGCACGGCTACTCCTTGGTCCGCAGCGACAGGCCGCGCTCGTCGAGCTTCTCGGCCACCTCGTCGAGCGACTTCTGCCCGAAGTTGGTGATGGCCAGCAGGTCCTCTTCGGTCTTCTGGAGCAGCTCACCGACGGTGTTGACCTGGGCCCGCTTGAGGCAGTTCCGGGGGCGCTCGGACAGATCGAGGTCCTCAATGGGCAGATCGAGATCCGACGAACCGGCCGCCACCCGGCCCACCTCGCCCAGCTCCAGGCCCTGGGCGGCGTCGCTCATGTCGGCCACCAGGCCCACCAGGGAGCGGAGGGTGGAACCGGCCGAGGCCAGTGCCTCGCGGGGGGAGATCGACCCGTCGGTCTCGATGTCGAGCATCAGCCGGTCGAAGTTGGTCGACTGCTCCACCCGGGTGGGCTCCACCGAGAAGGTGACCCGCCGCACCGGCGAGAAGATGGCGTCAACCGGGATGAGGCCGATGGTGGCCGAGGTGCTGGCCCGATCGGCGGAGACGTAGCCACGGCCCTGCTCGACAGTGATGTCGATCGACAGTCGCCCCTTGTCGTTGAGCGAGGCCAGGTGCAGCTCCGGGTTGAGGATCTCGACCTCGGCGGTGGACTGGATGTCGCCGGCGGTGACCTCGGCCGGGCCCCGGGCATCGAGGCGCAGGACCACGGGCTGGTCGGCCGTGCTGGTGAGGACCACGTCCTTCAGGCTCAAGATGATGTCGGTGACGTCCTCGGTCACGCCGGCGATGGTGGAGAACTCGTGCAGGGCGTCGTCGAAGCGGACCTGGGTGATGGCCGCACCGGGGATGGACGACAGCAATGTCCGGCGCAGGGAGTTGCCCAGGGTGTGCCCGAACCCGGGCTCGAGGGGGCTGACGGCAAAGCGTTGACGGTTGTCCTCCGCCTCGCTGACGGGCTCGACGCTCGGACGTTGGATGACCAGCATTGACGTCTCTCCTTGTGATCCGCTGGATGGTCCCGTGGCAGGCGTTCCGGGCCCGGATCGGACCGCCCACGGGAGGTGGCAGGGGCCAGCCCTTATTTGCTGTAGAGCTCGACGATCAGTTGCTCGCGGACCGGAACGTCGATGTGCTCGCGCAGCGGGATATCGCGCACGGTGACCGACGCCGCCTGGGGCGACCCTTCCAGCCACGGCGGGACCGCCCGGTCGAGGGTGTCGAGGTTGTGGCGGATGACGATCATGGCTTTGGCCCGCTCACCCAGTTCGGCGACATCGCCCTTGCGCAGGGTGTAGGACGGGATGGTCACCCGCCGGCCGTTCACCTGGACGTGACCGTGGCGCACCAGCTGGCGGGACTGGGAGCGGCTGGCGCCCCAGCCGGCCCGGAAGACCACGTTGTCGAGCCGCAGCTCGAGCATCCGCAGCAGGTTCTCGCCGGTGACGCCCTTTTGGCGGTTGGCCTCCTGGTAGAGGTTGCGGAACTGCTTCTCCATGAGCCCGTAGATGCGCCGGGCTTTCTGCTTCTCCCGGAGTTGCACCAGGTACTCGGAGTCCTTGCGCCGCAGCTGGGTCCGGCCATGCTCGCCCGGGGGGTAGGGACGGCGCTCGATGGGGCACTTCATGGTGTCGCACTTGGCGCCCTTCAAGAAGAGCTTCATCTTCTCCCGGCGGCACAGCCGGCACACCGGCCCGGTGTAGCGGGCCATCAGACACGCCTCCTCTTCGGTGGGCGGCACCCGTTGTGGGGAATCGGCGTGACGTCTTTGATGCCGGTCACCTCGATGCCCGTGCTCATGATCGAGCGGATGGCGGTCTCCCGGCCCGAGCCCGGCCCCTTGACCAGCACGTCGACGCGGCGGACCCCGTGCTCCATGGCCCGGCGGGCGCACTGCTCGGCGGCCATCTGGGCGGCGAAGGGCGTGGACTTGCGCGACCCCTTGAAGCCGACGTTGCCGGCCGACGCCCAGGCGAGGACGTTGCCCTCCTGGTCGCTGATGCTGACGATGGTGTTGTTGAACGAGCTTTTGATGTGGGCGATCCCGTGGGTGATGTTCTTGCGTTCGCGCCGGCGGGGCCGGCGACCTCCTGGCTTGGGCTTGGCCATCTCGCTACTTCCTGACCTTCTTCTTACCGGCCACGGTCTTCTTCGGCCCCTTTCGGGTCCGGGCGTTGGTGTGGGTGCGCTGGCCGTGCACGGGGAGACCCCGGCGGTGGCGCAAACCCTGGTAGCACCCGATCTCCATCTTGCGCTTGACGTCGGTGGAGATCTCCCGGCGCAAGTCGCCCTCGACCCGCAGGTTCTGGTCGACCCAGCCCCGGATCTTGGCCACCTCCTCGTCGGTGAGGTCGCGCACCCGGGTGTCGGGGTCGACCTCGACGGCCTCGCACACCCGCCGGGCAAGAGAGGGACCGACCCCGAAGATGTAGGTGAGGGACACGACGAGGCGCTTCTCGCGCGGGATGTCGACTCCGGAGATCCTGGCCATGGGCTACCCCTGCCGTTGCTTGTGGCGCGGGTTGGTGCAGATGACCTGGACCCGGCCGTGGCGGCGGATCACCTTGCACCTCTCGCACATCGGTTTGACGCTGGGACGAACTTTCATCACTTGTACCTGTAGGTGATCCGGCCTCGGGTGAGGTCGTAGGGGGTGAGCTCCACCTGGACGCGATCCCCGGGGAGGATGCGGATGTAGTGCATGCGCATCTTTCCCGAGATGTGGGCCAGCACCTCATGTCCGTTGTCGAGCTCGACCCGGAACATGGCGTTGGGCAGGGGTTCGGTGACCTTCCCCTCCAGCACGATCGCGTCTTCCTTGGGCTTTGGCAGTGTGGGCCTTTCCGATCTGGCAGGGCTGCGTGGACCTCCGTCGCCCCCGGCGGATGCCGGGAGGCGGCGCGGCAGGCCCGAGGGCCAGCCCACAACCCTAGCCCGCCCCGGCCCCGTTGCCACAACTGGCAGGAAGGCCGACCCGGCGGCCCCACCAACGAAATGGTGGCAGATGTGGGACCGGGGCGGTCCCCCATCTGCCACCAGTTCAGGGGCGGGGCCCTGTTCGTGCCACCAGTTGGCTCAGAGTACGGTGAGAACCTCGGGGCCGTCGTCGGTGATGGCGATGCTGTGCTCGAAGTGGGCCGACAACGAGCCGTCGGCCGTCACCACACCCCAGCCGTCGGCCAGCACCTGCGTGGCCTTGTCGCCCATGTTCACCATGGGCTCGACGGCGAAGACGTTGCCGACCCGCAGCTTGGGGCCCTTGCCGGGGTCGCCGTAGTTGGGGACCTCGGGCTTCTCGTGCATCGCCGTGCCGATGGCGTGGCCGACGTACTCCCGCACGACGGAGTAGCCGGCCCCCTCAGCGACGGTCTGCACGGCGTGGCCGATGTCGGAGATGCGGTTCCCGTCACGCATCTGCTCGATGCCGGCCCAGAGGCTCTCCTCGGTGACCCGCAGGAGCTTTTCCGCCTCGGCCGAGATCTCCCCCACGGGCCAGGTGTTGGCGGCATCGCCGTGGTAGCCCTGGATGATGGCCCCGCAGTCGATGGAGATGATGTCGCCCTCTTCCAGGGGCTCGTCGTTGGGGATGCCGTGGACGATCACGTGGTTGGGCGACGAGCAGATGACCGCCGGGAACCCGTGGTAGCCGAGGAAGTTCGACCGGGCCCCGTTGCGCTCGATCACCTCACGGCCGATGGCGTCGAGGTCCAGCCCGGTCACCCCCGGGCGGATCGCCTCCCGGATGCGAGCGTGCATCTCGGCCACCACCCGGCCCGCCTTGCGCATCTTGGCGATCTCGTCGGCACTCCGTCTCATGGCCCCCGAGCCTACCGCTCAGTCTCCGCCGGGCACCGGCGCACCACCCCGCCACCGGACCGCGCCGAGCGCAGCGAGGCTGGGCCCTACCCGGGCTGCGCCGAGCGCAGCGAGGCGCCCCGACCGCCGCCGACCCTCGATCGACGCCGCCAGGCGTCGGGCGACCGGCGGGCCGCCGAGCGCAGCGAGGCTTGGCTTGCCGGAACGGCGATAAGCGGCGCCCCAGGCGCCACCCTGCTCTCCCGACCGGCGAGCCGGTCTGTGCTACTTGAGGAAGCTCTCGTAGTTGCGCATCATCAGCTGGCTGTCGATCTGCTTCATGGTCTCGAGCGCCACCCCCACGGCGATGAGCAGGGAGATGCCGCCGAAGCCCTCGAAGCCCCGGATGCCGTAGACGGCCAGCAGCACCGAGGGCAGCAAAGCGACCACGGCGATGAACAGGGCACCCGGCAAGGTGATGCGGGACAGGATCTTGGCCAGGTGGCGTTCGGTCTGGGGCCCCGGGCGGATGCCGGGGATGAAGCCCCCTTGCTTGCGGATGGTGTCGGCCTGCTTGGCCGGGTCGAAGGTGATGGCGGTGTAGAAGTAGGCGAAGAACACGATCATCAGGCCGAAGATGGAGATGTACACGAAGTTGTCCGGCACCAGCAGGTTGTCGCTGATCCAGGTCCGGATGCTGTCCCAGGTACCCCCGGTGGGCAGGACGTTGGTGAGCAGGACGGGCAGGTAGAGCACCGAGCTGGCGAAGATGACGGGGATCACGCCCGACTGGTTGACCTTGAGGGGGATGTAGCTGCTCTGGCCCCCGTACTGGCGCCGGCCCACCACCCGCTTGGCGAACTGGACGGGGATGCGGCGCTGGCCCTGCTCGACGAAGACGATGGCCACCAGAGCCACCAGGGCCAGGGCGATCACGAGGCCGAACACGACGTTGCCACCCTCGGCCCGGACCAGGGCCCCGCCGGACGGGATGGCGCTGACCACCGAGGCGAAGATGATGAGGGACATGCCGTTGCCGACCCCCCGCTGGGTGATGAGCTCGCCCATCCACATGATGAGGGCGGTGCCGGCGGTGAGCGAGAGCACCACGAGCAGCACCCGGGGCACGGTGAAGACGGGGATGAGATCGATGTTGGCCCCTCCGAAGAGCCCCCCGCCGCCGTTGTGGAACAAGAAGGCCAGGCCCGTCGACTGCAACAGGGCCAGGGCGACGGTGAGGTAGCGCGTCCACTGGGTGATCTTCTTTTGCCCCACGGCCCCCTGTTGCTGCCACTGCTCGAGCTTGGGGATGACCACGGCCAGCACCTGCATGATGATGGATGCGGTGATGTAGGGCATGATCCCGAGGCCGAAGACGGCCATGCGGGTGAGTGCACCGCCGGAGAAGAAGCTCAAGAACCCGAGCACGCCACCCTGGGTGGCCTGGGCCTCGAGGTCCTGCACGGCCCCGAAGTTCACCCCCGGCGTGGGGATGTGGGAGCCCAGGCGGTAGAGGGCGATGATCAGGAGGGTGAAGAGGATCTTGTTCCGCAGATCCTCGACCTTGAACATGTTCCGCAGGCTGGACAGCACCTGGGCACTCTACTGGCCGCCCGCCCGCCGCCGCAGTCCCCTCCGGCCCCATCCGGGGGCGCCGGGGCTTTCTGGTCACGCCCATCCCGATGCGGTACGAGAGCGACCAAAAAGAGCGAGGGCGGCCCGGACGTCTCGCACCAGGTCGCCGGCCGCAGTGCGGGCGGTGACGCAGAGCATGGTCCAGCCCAGGGCGGTGAGGATGCGCATGCGCTCGCGGTCACGGTGGAAGGCGGAGAAGCTGCCTTGGGTGTCCCAGCCGTCGAACTCCAGAGCCACCATCTCGGGGACGAAGGCCAGATCGAGGTCGAACCAACGAGCGCCGTACCACACCCGGTGTTGCTGGAGCGGGGGCCGGATCCCGGCCTGCACCAGAACCTTCTTGACCCACAGCTCACGATCGCTGCCCCGGGGTCGTGGCCCGGCTCGCGCTCGGCGAGCACCCGACCCATGGCCACTGTTGCTCGCCGACCCGGTCCCGTGCCGATCCCGGCGTAACCGGCCCGAAGCTGCTCCAGGGTCACCAGCCGGCGGCGAAGCGCATCGTCGACCAGCGGGCCGAGCCGGTCGGCTCGGACGAGCCCGCTGACGTCCACGAGGGTCCGTGCCGGCGTAGTGACCGGGATGGACCGGCACCGGGTGAGGTCGGCCAGCAACAGCGGGGGGCGCCGGTGGTGCACGACGCCGTCGTGGCGCAGGCGCATACCCGGTGGCGTCGTGATGTGGATGTCAGCCGGCTCGCCGAGGGGCAAACCCCACAGCCAGCCGGCGCTGCGGTGGGAGGCAACGGCGCCGCCGGCCAGCAGGCAGGCGGAGAGGATCGCCTGCTCCCGTGTGGGCGGCGCTCCCCCGATGGCGAACACGCCCCGTCGGACCGGGCGCCATCGACCGGCGCCCACCCGCCGGACGATGGCCCGATCGCTCAGGCCGGCCAGGCTCCTGGCCTGGCGCCGGGTGATGAGTCCGTGCTGGCGCTCGGCCAGACGGGCGGCGACCTCGTCAGGGTGCATGGGCCCATCTTCCCACCCGGGTGAGACAAGTATGGCCTTTCCTGCC
>DATMJI010000137.1:0-21531 GCA_035553895.1 Acidimicrobiales bacterium
CCCCCGCGTGGGGGCCGGCGCCCCGCCGACCACCGGGCCGCCCCCACCGACCGTGGCCGACCCGGTCGTCGCCTGGGACGAGATCGTGGCCATCGAGGCCAGCGGCGAGGAGCGGGTCTACGACCTGACCGTGCCCGGCGAGCACAACTTCGTGGCCGGCGACATCTTCGTGCACAACACGGCCTTCGCCCTGGGACTGGCCGCCCACGCCGCCCTCGAGGCCCACCGCCCGGTGCTGTTCTTCTCGCTGGAGATGAGCCACCTGGAGATCACCCAGCGCATCCTCGCCTCCGAGGCCCGGGTCGACAGCTCCCGCATGCGCAACGGCCGGCTGGCCGAATCCGACTGGACCAAGATCAGCCACGCCATCGGCCGCCTGGCCGAGGCGCCCCTCTACATCGACGACAACCCCCGGGCCACCGTGCTCGAGATCCGGGCCAAGGCCCGGCGGCTCAAGTCCCGGTTGGGTGACCTGGGCGTGGTGGTGGTCGACTACCTCCAACTCATGACCGGCCGGGACCGGGCCGAGAACCGCCAGGTCGAAGTGTCGGAGATCAGCCGGGGGCTCAAGGTGCTGGCCCGGGAGCTGCAGACGCCGGTGGTGGCCCTTTCGCAGCTCTCCCGGGGCCTGGAGCTGCGAGCGGAGAAGCGACCCATGCTGGCCGACCTGCGCGAGAGCGGCTGTCTCACCGGAGACGCCCGGGTGCTGCGGGCCGACACCGGCGGCGAGACCACCATGGCCGAGCTGGCTGCCGCCGGCGCCACCGACATCCCGGTGTGGACCCTCGACGACGACCTGGCCGTGGTCAAAGGCACCATGAGCCGGGTCTTCCCCACCGGCGTCAAGGCGGTCTTCGAGCTGCGCCTGGGGTCGGGCCGGCGGGTGCGGGCCAGCGCCAACCACCCCTTCCTCACCACTGCCGGCTGGGCCCGCCTCGACCAGCTCCGCCTCGGCCAGCGGCTGGCCGTCCCCCGGCGCACCCCCGTCCCGGCAGAGTCGGGGGAGGCAGGGGCCGCCCGGGCCCGGCTGCGCTCCCGGGTGCTGGCCACCGTCGCTCCCGGGGTGGCCGGCGAGCGCGAGGCCGGGACCGGGCGGTTCCCGGGCGCGCCTGGCGGCGGCCGCCTGCCGGCGGCGGTGGCCTGGGACCCGGTGGTGGCCATCGAGGCGCTCGGCCCGATGCCGGTGTACGACGCCACCGTGCCCGGCACCCACAACTTCGTGGCCAACGGCATCGTCGTCCACAACAGCCTGGAGCAGGACGCCGACGTGGTCATTTTCTTGTACCGCGACGAGCTGTACAACCCCGAGTCCCCGGACCGGGGAACGGCCGAGGTCCTGGTGGCCAAGCACCGATCCGGTCCCACCGGCATGGAGCGCTTGGCCTTCCTCGACCACTACACCCGCTTCGCCAACATGGCCAAGGGGATCTGAGCCGCGGCGAGCAGCGAGGGCGACCCCGGCGGAGGCCCGTGCCGGCGGGGGCGGGCCTCCGGCCCGGTACCAGGGCACGCAGCGTGGCCGCATGGCGCCGGGGAGAGTCGATCCTATAATGTCAGAAGCATATGCGCCGACGCCATGCCCTCTCTTGGTCTCTCATGCTCCTCGTGGCGGCGGCAGGCTGTAGCGGTGGTGGGGATGGGTTCCTCTCCCGCTCGCCGGAGGCGTCGAGGCAGGTCGCCGGGGGACCCTTCTGCGGGCCCCTGGAGGAGTTGCTCGACGCCCGGCGCGAC
Organism: Acidimicrobiales bacterium; assembly: GCA_035553895.1. Lineage (GTDB taxonomy): Bacteria > Actinomycetota > Acidimicrobiia > Acidimicrobiales > CADCSY01 > JADDRA01. The sequence continues at coordinate 1,732 of DATMJI010000137.1, forward strand.
CTCATCATCCGGGCCACCTCCAACCTGGAGATCGAGTCGGTGGTCGACGACATCCGCAACCTCCAAGACGAGATCGCCTCCGAGGCGCCCGCCGAATTGCGGGACGAGGTCACGCTGACCAACCGGGTGTACAGCAACTACGTGGGCGTCTTGGAGTCCGAGGACTACGGCAAGGCGCCGATGGACACCATCACCGCCGACGACTACAACGAGGCCGAGCTGGCCCAGGTGTCGTTCTGCTTCCAGAACCCGGGACGCTGACCGGGTCGCCCCGGATACACGACGGCGAGCCGGTGTTCGGCGACGACATCTTGGCCCAGCTGGTCCTCGCCCTCGGGGCGGCGCTGGCCGCCGGGAGCGCTCTGGCCCTGGTCCGCCCGCCGCAACGGCGCCGGGACGACGCCGACCTCCCCCGTGCTCCGCTCGGGCGCAGCCTGGCCATGATCGCCGTCGGCCTGGTCGCCGCCGTCTGGGCTCTCGTCACCCTGGCCACCACCTGAGCCCACCCGTTCTGGCCCCAGGAACGGTCGCATTCCCGACCCATCCTGGGGCCAGAAGGCAAGGGGGCGGCCCGATTCAGCAGCGGCAGAGGATGACCCGCCCGCAGGCCGAGCAGGCGTAGTCGGTGTCGCCCAGGCGATCCTGCCAACCCGGGGGCAGGTGCTGGACGCTCTGGCAGGTGCGGCAGGTGAGCTCGTTGGTGATCAGGGCCTGAGCGAGCCCGAAGACCATACGGGCCGAGCTGCCCTTGGCGATGGCCCTCGCCTGGCCGGTGGGCGTGCTGCGCTTGGCCTGGGTCCGGCTGGCTTGGGCGGCCCGGGCCTGAGCGGTGTGCTGGCGCGACGCCCGGAAGGCCCGCCGGCGGGCCTCGGCGGCGGCCCGGGGATCGGGCTCGTCGCCGCCCCAGGTGGGGATGGTGGCGTCCGGCGACGAAGGCAACGTCGCCCCCTTCTTCAGGGCGACGAAGGCCTCGTTGACCTCCCGCATACGCTGCTCGGCCTGGCGCTGCACCGCCGGCGGGCTGTCGCCGTGGCGGTCGGGGTGGTAGGCCTGGGCCTTGGCCCGGTAGGCGGCGGTGACCTCCTCGAGGGTGGCCAGACGCGACACGCCGAGCACGGCGAACGGGTCAGGGCCCTCCGGGACGCGCTGGCGCTTGGCCATGGTCCAACGCTACCGGTTCGCTTCCGCCCGCCCGCCAGCCCGGCGGATGGGCTGGCGGGTCAGGCCGAGCGGGCCCGCTTCTGACTCCGGCGCCGATCGGTGCCCTCCAGCACCACCTTGCGCAACCGCACCGCCGCCGGGGTGACCTCCACGCACTCGTCCTCGGCGATCAGCTCCAGGGCCTGCTCCAGCGAGACGGGCCGGGGGGGCGGGAGCCGCACCAGCACCTCGGCGGTGGAGGAGCGGATGTTGTTGAGCTTCTTCTCCTTGACCGGGTTGACGTCGAGGTCGTCGGCCCGGGAGCTCTCACCCACGATCATCCCCTCGTAGACCTCCACGCCCGGTCCCACGATCAGCTCCCCCCGGTCCTGGAGGTTCATCAGGGCGAAGGTGGTGGTCGGGCCCTGGCGGTCGGCCACGATGCTGCCGCTGGCCCGGGTGCGCAGGGGCCCGTGCCAGGGCTCGTAGCCCTCGAAGACGTGATGGGCGATGGCCGTGCCCCGGGTGTCGGTCAGCATCTGGCTGCGCAGCCCGATGAGGCCCCGGGCCGGCACCAGGTACTCCATGCGCACCCACCCGGTCCCGTGGTTGACCAGCTGCTCCAGTCGGCCCTTGCGGGTGGCCAGCAAGGTGGTGACCACGCCCAGGTGGTCCTCGGGCACGTGCACGCTGAGGCGCTCGACCGGCTCGTGCACCCGGCCGTCGATCTCCCGGGTGACCACCCGGGGCTTGCCCACGGTGAGCTCGAATCCCTCCCGGCGCATGGTCTCGACCAGCACCGCCAGCTGGAGCTCACCCCGGCCCTGGACCTCCCAGGTGTCGGGGCGCTCCGTGGGCCGGACCCGGAGCGACACGTTGCCGATGAGCTCGGTGTCGAGGCGGTCCTTGATCATGCGGGCGGTGAGCTTGGATCCGTCCCGACCGGCCAGCGGCGAGCTGTTGACCCCGATGGTCATCGACAGGCTGGGCTCGTCGACGGCGATGACGGGCAGCGGCCGGGGATCGTGCGGATCGGCCAGCGTCTCGCCGATGGTCACCTCGGCCAGGCCGGCCACGGCGATGATGTCGCCCGGGCCGGCGCCGGTGGCCGGCACCCGCTCCAGGCCCTCGGTGGTGAACATCTCGCTCAACTTGACCGGGACCACACTGCCGTCGGCCCGGCACCAGGCCACCCGCTGGCCCCGGTCCAGGTAGCCCTGGCGCACCCGGCACAGGGCCAGGCGACCGAGGTAGGGGGAGCGGTCGAGGTTGGTGACCAGGGCCTGGAAGGGGTGGCCCTCCTCGAAGGTGGGAGCGGGCACGTGGGAGACGAGGAGCTCGAAGAGGGGCTTGAGATCTGAACCCGCAACTCCGGCGTCGGTGCTGGCCCAGCCTTGCTTGGCGTTGCAGTAGACGATGGGGAACTCGATCTGGTCGGCATCGGCGTCGAGGTCGAGGAACAGCTCGTAGACCTCGTCGAGGACCTCGGCCACCCGGGCGTCGGCCCGGTCGACCTTGTTCACCGCCAGGATCAGCGGAAGACGGGCCTCCAGGGCCTTGCGCACGACGAATCGGGTCTGGGGCTGGGGCCCCTCGGCGGCGTCGACCAGGAGCAGGACCCCGTCGACCATGGCCAGGGCCCGCTCCACCTCACCCCCGAAGTCGGCGTGCCCGGGGGTGTCGACGATGTTGCAGGTCAGCTCCCCGTAGCGCACCGAGGTGTTCTTGGCCAGGATGGTGATGCCCTTCTCCCGTTCCAGGTCGGTGGAGTCGAGCACCCGGTCGGCCACCTCCTGGTTGACCCGGAACACGCCGGACTGCCAGAGCATGGCGTCCACCAGGGTGGTCTTGCCGTGGTCGACGTGGGCGATGATGGCGACGTTGCGCAGGTCGTGGCGCGCGGGCATGAACGGCCTTCCGGGGGACAGGAGGGGTCGTCGACGATGGAGCGACGGCCGGGGCTGTCCAGGCTAGCGGCCGGGCCGGGCTACGAGCGGAGCAGCTTGAGTACGCCGTCGACGTCGGCCAGGTCGTCGAGGACGGCGTCGGGCTCGAGGCGGGCCAACTCCCCGACGGGGGTCTGGCCCGTGCCGACCAGCAGGCACCGGGCGCCACCGGCCCGGGCGCAGGCCAGATCGTTGGCCGTGTCGCCCACCACCCAGACGTCCTCGGGACCGAGACGCCAGCCCCGCCGCTCGGCCGCTCGCCCCAGCGCCACCGGGACCAGGGCCCGGCGGTCGCGGTCGTCGCTGCCGTAGGCGCCGATCTCCAGGTCGAGCCAGTGCTCGAGCCCCAGCGCCGCCAGCTTGGTGGCGGCGTTGGTGGCGGTGTTGCCGGTGAGCACGGACTGGCCCACGGCGGGGTCCTCGTCCAGGGCGGCGAGGACTTCCTCCACACCCGCAAGCACCCGGCCCCGGGTCCGGATGAGCTCCACCGCGGCCTGCAGCTCCAGCTCCATGCGCTCGACCACCGCCGTCAGGTGGCCCTCGCAGGCGTCGGTGCCGTAGCCCATGGAGGCAAGGATCTCCAGGGCGATCTGGGGGTCGGTCTTGCCGCTCATGGGTACGGCGTGGGTGCCCGGATGGCGCCCCACGGCGTGCTCTACGGCGGTGGAGAAGATCCCGCTGGCCACCTGGCCGGCCCGGATGAGCGTGCCGTCCACGTCCCAGAGGATGAGTCGCTCGACCACGCTGCGACCGTAGCGGCACGTCACCTCGTCGCCGCGGGTGGGTAGGACGCAGTTTCGAAGTGGGCGGGCGGGAGGCAGGATGGCGAACGTGGCCAGTACCCGGGAGTTCGGCGAGGACACCCACCAGAAGGCCCTGCGCATCAACTTGGACCCGCGCTGGTACGGCACCATCGCCGAGATCGGTGCCGGCCAGGAGGTGGTGCGCTGGTTCTTCCGGGCCGGCGGAGCCGCCGGCACCATCGCCAAGTCGATCTCGGCCTACGACATGGCCGTGAGCGACGCCGTCTACGGCGCCACCGACCGCTACGTCTCCCGGGCCCGGCTGGAGTCCATGCTCGACCACGAGTACCACCTCAACGTGGAGCGCCTGGCCGAGGTGCGGGGCGACAGCACCTCGTTCTTCGCCTTCGCCGACACGGTGGTGGCCCGCAGCTACCGGGGCACCAACGAGTGCCACGGCTGGATGGGGGTGCGCTTCCAGGCCCATCCCGGGGACGAGCCCAACGACATCATCCTGCACCTGCGCATGCTGGACAACGAGGCCTCCCTGCAGCAGGAGGCCCTCGGCATCCTCGGCGTGAACCTGCTGCACGGCGCCTTCTTCGAGCGCCAGGAGCCCGAGGAGATCGTCGAGCACCTCCTCGACCGCCTCCACCCGGGTCGCATCGAGATCGACCTGATCCGCTTCCGGGGCATCGAGTTCCGCTTCGTCGACGACCGGCTCATGGCCATGAAGCTGGTGCAGCTGGGGTTGAGCGGGGTGGCCATGTTCGGACCCAACCGCGAGGTCCTCCAGCCCAGCGAGATGCTGCGCAAGAAGGCGGTGCTGGTGGAGCGGGGCAGCTTCCGGCCCACCACCCTGGTCAACCTCGACATGCTGGCCTGCGCCCAGGCCAAGTTCGAAGCCGATCCCGCCGTCGAGGGGCGCCCGGTGCTGCCCCTGATGGAGCTGACCATGCGCAACCTCATGGCCGAAGGGCCCGAGGTCGACCGCCGGGACTTCCTGGCCCGGGCCGAGCTCCTCGGCGCCTGCGGGATGACCGTGCTCATCTCCGACTACTTCGAGTACTACCGGCTGGCCGCCTACCTGGCGTCGCGCACCTCGGAGCGCATCGGGATCGTCATGGGCATCCCCAGCCTCATCGACCTCTTCGACGAGAAGTACTACGCCCAGCTGCCAGGCGGCATCCTCGAGAGCTTCGGCCGGCTGTTCAAGAATGACCTCAAGCTCTACGTCTACCCCATGCAGCGCCACCCCGGAGAGGAGCTGCGCACGGTGGAGAACCTCGAGGTCGACCCCGAGCTGGCGCCGCTCTACGGGTACCTGGCCCGGCGGGGCAGCTTCGTGCCCCTGGACAACTATCGACCCGAACTGCTGCCCATCTACAGCCGCGACGTGCTGGCCCGCATTGCCACCGGCGACGACTCGTGGGAGACCATGGTCCCCGCCGAGGTGGCCGAGCTCATCAAAGCCCGCCGCTACTTCGGCTACGGCCGCCGCTCCGCCTGAGCGGCCCTGCCCTTTCCCCCCTCTCCCCCTCGTGTTCTTTGTCGGCTGGACCGTGCCCGACACCGCTGATCCGACAACGAACGGGGGGGGTCGCCTTCCTAGCGCTTCTGATCCGGCCCGGTGACGGCGACGACGGCCGCCAGCCAGCGCTCGGCGAAGGCGGGGGCGTCGACATCGACGGCCACGGCCACCGGGCGGCCGTGCTCGGGGCGGTCGTCGCCCTCGCTGCACCCGGCGAAATGCAGGATGCCTGCCTCGGTGACCGGGGTCAGCCGGCGCTCGGCCACGGTCACCCCCGGCCACTTCAGGGCCACGGCGACGGTGAGGGGGTCATGGTGGAAGGCGAGCAGGTCGCCGGGCAGCCCCGAGTGCTCGAGGGCGAGGTCGGGGGTGGCTCGCTGCTCGGCCTGGACCCGGGCCTGGCGGGCGAGGAGCTGGCCCAACGGGCCGGCGGCCTCCAGGCGCGGGAGGTCGCGCCGGCGGAGGTGGACCCGCCGGGTGAGCGAGAGTGGCACCAGCGTCAGGCGACCGGCCCCGGAGGCGACCACCTCGGCGGCCCGGGTGTCGCACTGCACGTTCCAGTCCCGGGCCGGGCCCCAGGGCGGGAGGCCGGCGTCGGCGCCGGTCCCGGCGTCGAACCAGCCCGCCATCATCACCACCTCCGCTCGCGCCAGGGTGGCCGGTCGTTCCACGCCGAGGAGGGCCAGGTTGGTGGCCGGGCCGATGGCCACGGCCGTGGCCCCGGCGTCGATGCTGGCCGCCAGCAGGGCCAGGGCCGACCCAGCAGGGGCGGGCACGGGCGCCACCGGCTCGGGCCAGTACGCCGGCCCGGTGGCCAGCTCGCCGGGCAGCCGTCGGGTGGTCAGGGAGATCTCGGCACCGGCGGCGACCGGGACCTCGCCCCGCCCCGCCTGCTCGAGCACGTGGGCCACGTAGCCGGCCCGCTGGCCCCCGGGGTCGATGCAGGTGGTGATCCCGGCCAGCTCGACGCCGGGCCACCCGAGGACCATGAGCAGGGCGGCCAGGTCGTCCACGCTGGTGCCGAGGTCGGTGTCGAGGTGGATCCTCACCGGTCTTCGCCCCTTGGGCGGTTCAGGGCTGCCGGAGCCGGTCGAGGCGGCGGCGGTCGCGCTTGGTCGGCCGGCCGCTGCCGGGGTCCCGGGGGAAGGCCGGTTGGGTTCGCTCCCGGGGAGGCAGCGGCGGGCTGTGGTCGATCAGGCACTGGGCAGCGGCGGGAGCGCCGACCCGCTTGTCGATCACCTGCACCACCTCCACCACCCGGTGACGGTCGCCGAGGACCGCCTCTACCCGGTCGCCCACCCGCACCGGCGTGGCCGCCTTGGCCGGGGCCCCGTTGACCCGGACGTGGCCGCCCCGGCAGGCGGCCGTCGCTCCCGAGCGGTCCTTGCACAGCCGCACCGCCCACAGCCAGCGATCGACCCTGGTGGTCTCCACCCGGCCATGGTGGCAGGCGGCCGGCACCGCGGGACGCCGGCAACCTGACAAGGTGGCGGCCGGATCCAGGCGGCGGTTCCTGCGCTGGGCCCTCGGTGGGCTGGTGGCCGGGTTCGTCGCCATCCAGCTCGTCCCCTACGGCTGGCGCCACCCCAACCCGCCGGTGGTGGCCGACGCCCCCTGGCCCTCGGCCGAGGCCGCCCGCCTGGCCCGGGCCGCCTGCTACGACTGCCACAGCAACGAGACCGAGTGGCCCATCTACGCCTACGTGGCGCCGGTGTCCTGGCTGGTGCGCAACGACGTGGAGGAGGGCCGGGACGACCTCAACTTCTCCCGGTGGGACGAGGATGCCGGCGAGGCCGACGACGGGGCCGAGACCGTCGCCGAGGGCGAGATGCCACCCCGGCGCTACCAGCTGGCCCACGCCGGTGCCCGCCTCTCGGGCGAGGAGCGCCAGGTCCTGCTCGCCGCCCTGGCCGCCATGCGCGACTGAACGACTGAACCACCCGCCCGCGCCGATCCGTTCTCCGGGACTGGGGTGGCGCCCAGCGCCGTCCCGGCACCGGAGAACGGATGGTGGCAGCACCGGGCCAGGTCAGGCGGGCGGAATGTGCACGGCCAGCCAGCCGGTGCCGGGCCGGGTCTGCACCAGGCGGTGGGCCGTGCCGGCCGGCAGGTGGATCCAGTCGCCGGTGGCCAGGTGGAGACGCCGGCCCTCGACCTCCAGCACGGCGGCGCCGGCCAGGACCAGGACGAACTCGTCGTCGTCCTGGCAGTAGTCGGCCGGGGCGGGAAGCTCGCCGCTCAGGATGTGGGACACCACCGTGGCGCCCGACCGCACCAGCTCGTCGGTGTGCTCCCCCGTGGCCGGCGCCGTCGCCGGCTCCGCCAACCGCCCCCGGGTCACCCCCACGGGCCGAGGTACCGGCGCCGCCGGCGATTCAGGAGGATCGGCGTCACCAAGCCACGTCGATCCTCCACAATTGCGCTCGGGCGGCCGCAGCCGATGCCGGTGCCGGTGCCGGGGTTCACGACGGCGTGAGCGTGCGGGCCAGGCCCGACGCCAGCAGGTGGGCGACGGCCTCGATGGTGACCATGGGGTTGACCCCCGAGGCGGTGGGAAAGGTCGAGCCGTCGCAGACGTAGAGGCCCCGGACCTCCCACGTCTCGCCTTCGGGATTGCAGGCGGCGTGGCCGGGCGAAGCGCCCATCCGGGCCGAGCCCATGAGGTGGAACGAGGTGAACACGCACTGGCCGGCGCCCCAGCCGCTGCGGTCGCCCGCCGCCAGGAAGGCGCCTCGCCCACCCGGCTGGCCCGGCCGGTAGACCACCTCGTCCTTGTGGGCGGTGACCACGGCGCTGGCCCCGGCCGCCTCCAGCACCTGGGCAGCGCCGTCCATGCCGGTGCGGACGTGGCCGATGTCGCGCTGGTTGAGGTGGTAGTGGAGCACCGGCTCGCCGTCCCGGCCGACGCGCACCTCACCCTCGCTGGTGTCCCGCAGCAGCAGCCCGATGGGCACCATGTGGGCGAGCTGGCCCATCGTGTCCCGGTGCTGGTGGGCGTTGCGCCAGGTGGCGTACATGGCCAGCACGCTCGGGTGGAACGGGGCCGACTCCAGCTTCATGCCGTAGCCGTCGTGGAGATCGGCCAGCTGGTCGGAGTAGACGGCCTGCATCACCCCCTCCCACGGGCGGATCTCCTCGTCGAACACCCCCGCCACGCCGGTGACCGGGTGGAGCCGCAGGTGGCGGCCGATGTTGGGGTTCTCCAGCCCCGAGCGCCGGAGCAGGGCCGGGGTGTGAATGGCTCCGGCGGCCACGACCACGGCCCGGGCCCGCACCCGCACGGCGTGGCCCTCATTGGTTTGGGCCACCACGCCGGTGGCCCGGCCTCCGGTGACGGTGACCCGATCGGCCCGGGTTCGCACCAGGATGCGGGCACCCCGCCGGTGGGCGTCGGCCAGCCACGTCTTGGTGGTCGACTGCTTGGCCCCGGTCCGGCACCCGAAGGGACTGAAGCCGCACTGGGCCTCATCGCAGCCCCGGACGTTGCGGGGCATCAGGTCGTGGTGCCAGCCCAGGGCCTCCAGGCCCCGCTGGAGCACCTGCTCCCGGTGGGACGGGCGGCTTTGTTCGGTGGTGACGCCCAGGCGCTCGCAGACGGCGTCGAGGCTGGCGGTGAAGTCAGCCGAGGCGATGGCGCCGAGCCCGTGGGCCGCCCACTCGGCCCGCAGGCGCTCGCCGGGGCGAAAGGCGGTGGTGAAGTTGACCACCGTCCCGCCCCCCAGGCAGGCGCCCGCGTAGATGCCCACACCCTGGTCGGCCGTGGCCCGGGCGGCGGCGCTCTCGTAGAGGCGCTCGTAGCCCCGGGCCTCGCCCCCGTCGAAGTCCTCCTCGGCCAGGTAGTCGCCGGCCTCGAGCACGACCACGTCGAGGCCCGCCTCGGCCAGCACCGCCGCCGCCGTCCCGCCACCGGCGCCCGAGCCCACCACGCACACGTCGCAGTCGAGCGCCGTCTCCCGGTCGACGGGGAGGGGCTGGATCTCCCGGGGGGCCGGGTCGGCCGGCGGCCCCGGAGGACCCGGGTAGCCGATGGCATCCCAGGCTGGGTTGCGCCCGTCCGGGCCGGGAAGCATGTAGGCGAGAGCGGTAGCCGCCTTGCGCAGGGCCTGGAAGGCGGCCCGGCGCCGGCTCAGGCGGCTGTCGCACCACGAGCGCAGGACGGCCTCCCGGTCGGCCTGGGAGAGCGCCGAAAAGCGGCGAAGGCCCCCGCCGCCCAGGGCCGTCAACGCCCGGGTGTCCCACAGCCACAGCAGGGTGACCAGCTGGGCCCGCTCGGCCGCTCGCAGGTGGTCCCGAGCCACGCCGAGGAAGGCATCGGCCACCCCGAGGTCGCGGGCCGAGGGGCCACCCGCTGACCCGGGCACGAAGGTGTGGGAGATGTCCTCCAGGGCCCGCCGGACCCGTGCCGAGGCGGTCCCCCGCTCGGCCACCCGGTGCAGCGCCCCCACCGACCACGTCCTGCCCACGGAGGCGATCATGGCACCCCGGGTCCCCGTCACCAGAGCCCCCCTTGTCGCTCTTTGTCGGCGGAGCCGTGCGGGGCACGGCTGATCCGACAGAGATCGGAGGGCCGGACGGCGCCGGCGGGCCTCGCCCGAGTCAGCTTCGTCTCGACATTAGGGAGGGAGCATGAACATCCGCCGCGCAGGGCACCCGTCATCCCCAGGGGCTCGACCGCGGGCCGGTGGCTCGGTGGTGGAGGCACTCGAGCCCGACAGCACGGCCGGCTGGTGTGAGTGCGTAGCTGCGGTCCTCCCACCCGCCCCCGGTGGCGAGCACGTCGAGGGCCCGTAGCAGGTTCGTGGTCTGGTGCCACGCCCAGCTGATGTCGCCCTCGTCCGGTGGCAGGCCGGTGTCGGTGGCTCGCCAGCCGATCTCGGCCACGACCTCAGCCAGGGTGGCGTCGAGCTCGGTGGCGTGCCGCTCGCCGTCGACCAGGAGGGCGAGGGTGATCTCGCCGACGGCGGCGGCGAACTGGTGGGCGGCCAGCAACCCCCGGGCGACGGCGCGCCACCCGAGGTCGGGATCTCCCAGCGCCGCCCGACCCCTTGTCGTGAGCACCAGCTGGCGTCCCGTTCGGCGGGCGAGGCCGACGCGTTGGGTGAGATGCCGGAGCTGGTGGAGGTCGGAGAACTCGTCCTCCGTGCGGGGCGGGCGGCGGAAGTCCCACCCGAACCGTGGCGCCGCGTCTTGCACGAAGGCCCGGCTGAGGTTGCCGGTCTGGGTCAGTGGCTGCCCGCCAGCGAGCTCGCCGAGGAACCAGCGCAGTCGGGGCAGCGGGTCGTCGACGCCGGCTGGGGGCTCCGCAGGTCGCTGCCCGATCCCCACCAGCGGTTCCAGGATGCGGCGGCGGGTCGGGCTGCGATGGGTCGACAGCCAGATGTCGACCCGCTCGTCGCGGATGACATCGAGCCATTTGCGCCCGCCGAGGTCGGGCCGGGCGGCCATGAGGTGTGCCCGCACGAGCTCGGCCTGACGCTGCTTCCACCCCCGGGCGCCGGGCACCAGCTCGCTGCCGGCGATCGCCAGCTCGAGCAGCTCTGCGGTCGACGACAGCGCGGCCGACTCCTCCGTCCCCATCACGGCTCCCCACGCCAGCTCGTCGATGTCGGGCGGCTGGATGCCGGAGGCGGCGTCGGCCTTGAGGAACGCCTTCTTGCCCTCGGTGCCGCTGCGCTCGTAGGCATCGAGCACGGCGGCCGTCGTGTCCGAACGGCACAGCGCCGCGTACCGGGGCAGATCGAAAAGCTCGAAGGCCCGGGCGAGGGCGGCCACGATGCGGCGATGGTGGTCGGTGTCGGTCAGCCACTTCATCGGCAGCCCGTACCAGAGAAAGTGCTGCAGCCGCTCCTGGGTGATCACCGACAAGCCCTCGCCCCAGGTCAGCGAGCCGAGCGCCGCCTTGGCGTCCTCGGCGGCCTCGACATCCTCGGCCTCGAGCTTGGTGAGCGCCTCGGCGATGGGTGGATCCTTCTCAGCCACAAGGCCAGTCTCGCCGATGCGACTCGAAGTCGCCTGCACGGCCGTGCAGCAGGAGGATGGTGCGAGCTTGAGAATTGGGACCTTGGCACGACGGCGATGCCGGCGCCGCGGCGGCCCGACCAGGACTTCTTTTCTGGCGCCCCCGGCAGGACTCGAACCTGCGACGCACGGTTTAGGAACTGGCCCAAGGCACGGTTTGTCGGAGTTCGATCTGGTGCCCGGCGGACACGTTTCCGCAGGTCACAGGGCCTTTTGTTGTCTCCCCGTTGCCCGTCCGAAACCGCCGGAAACCGGTTTGTCCATGGCCAACCGCGGGATTCGCGGGCGATTCATGGACAGATCCATGGCCAAACGAGCGCTCGGCGAAGGGGGTCTCGGACCGCCCCGGCCCAGGTCGACAGGACGGGTGAGCGGCCGGCGCCGACCGTGTCAGCATGGAGGCCGCCAAGCTGACGTCGGGAGATCGTGTGACGGTGACAGGCAGCGAGACCATCCGCAACCATGCGGCGTTCATCTGGTCGGTGGCCGACCTGCTGCGGGGTGACTATCGACAGTCGGAGTACGGCCGGGTGGTTCTTCCGCTGGTCGTCCTGCGCCGACTCGACTGCGTGCTGGAGCCCACCAAGGCCAAGGTGCTCGACACCGCTACCAGATTGACGGGCAAGGTCGACAACGTCGAGCCCCTCTTGCGCCAGGCCGCGGGGGAGCAGTTCTACAACACCTCGCCGCTCACCATGGGCAAGCTGCTCGACGATCCACCTAACCTGGCCGACAACCTCTCCAGCTACCTCCTGGCGTTCTCGCCGGCGGCCAGGGACGTGCTGGAGAAGTTCGAGCTGATGTCCCACATCGCCCGGCTCGACCGAGCCGACCTGCTCTACCTGGTGGTGTCACGGTTCTGCGAGATCGACCTGCACCCCGACGCCGTGTCCAACCTGGAAATGGGCTACCTCTACGAGGAGCTGATCCGCCGGTTCTCGGAGCTCTCCAACGAGACGGCCGGCGAGCACTTCACTCCCCGGGAGGTGATCCGCCTCATGGTCAACCTGTTGTTCATCGAGGACGATCAGCTCCTCACCAAGCCCGGGGTCGTCAAGACCATGCTCGACCCCGCTGCCGGCACCGGCGGCATGCTCAGCGTGGCCGAGGACCACCTCCGCTCGTTCAACCCCCAGGCCCGCCTCGAGGTCTACGGCCAGGAGCTCAACCCTGAGAGCTACGCCATCTGTCGCTCGGACATGATGCTGAAGGGCCAGGACGCCTCCCACATCGTGCTCGGCAACTCCTTCTCCGACGACGGCTTCGCCGGCCAGCACTTCGACTACCTGCTCGCCAACCCGCCGTTCGGGGTCGAGTGGAAGAAGGTCGAGCGCTCGATCCGCGACGAGCACGACTCGAAGGGCTTCGCCGGCCGCTTCGGCGCCGGCCTGCCCCGCATCAACGACGGCAGCTTCCTGTTCCTCCAGCACATGATCGGCAAGATGAAGCCCGTCGAACAAGGCGGCTCCCGCCTGGCCATCGTGTTCAACGGCTCGCCACTGTTCACGGGGGCGGCAGGCTCGGGCGAGTCGGAGATCCGTCGGTGGATCATCGAGAACGACTGGCTGGAAGCCGTCGTCGCCCTGCCGGACCAGCTCTTCTACAACACCGGCATCTCCACCTACTTCTGGGTGGTCACCAACCGCAAGCGGCCCGAACGCCGGGGCAAGGTGCAGCTCGTCGACGCCCGGGAGCTGTGGCAGAAGATGCGCAAGAGCCTCGGAGCCAAGCGCAAGGAGCTTTCCGCCGAGCACATCGCCGAGATCACCAAGCTCTACGGCGTCTTCGAGGAGGGCGAGCGGGTCAAGATCCTGCCCAATGAGGCTCTCGGGTTCCTGCGCATCACTGTGGAGCGACCGCTCCGGCTGCGCTGGGACGTTTCCGCGGAAACGCTCGACGCTGTCCGGGCCGACCGGAGGCTGGCCAAGCTCCACCCCGACCTCCTCGATGGCTTGGTAGCGGCGCTGGCGGCCCACGAGGGGCTCAGCGACACCGACCGGGCCGCCGTCGCCAAGGTGGTCGACCCGGTGCTGGACGCCGCCGGGCTCACCAAGCCGCAGCAGAAGGCTGCCTGGGAGGCGCTGGCCGTGCGCGACCCCGATGCCCCGGTGATCACCAACCGCAAGGGCGAGCCCGAGCCCGACCCCGACCTAAGGGACCAGGAGAACGTGCCGCTGCCGGTCATGCCGGTCGGCTTCGAGGACGACCCGACCTCCCGGCTGGCCACCATCGAGTACCGCACCGCCGTCGAGGACCACCTCGCCACCGAGGTCCACCCCTACGTCCCCGACGCCTGGATCGACCACACCAAGACCAAGATCGGCTACGAGATCCCCCTTACCCGGCACTTCTACCGGTACGTCCCGCCGCGCCCGCTGGCGGAGATCGACGCCGAGATCAAGCAGCTGGAGGCCGAAATTCAAGACCTGCTTCGCGAGGTGACGGAGTGACGGAGGTCCGGCCTCTTCGTGCCTACTCGGAGGTGGACCTTGGTCGACAAAGATCTCCTCAACACGAAGTCGGCCCGCATATGTTGCCGTACTTGCGCGCTGCCAACGTAAAGGATGGCGTGCTGGACCTCGACGACGTCAAGGTGATGAACTTCTCACCATCGGAACAAGCGATCTTCTCGCTGCGTAGGGGCGACGTCCTTGTCAGCGAAGGGTCGGGAAGCCTCAGCTCAGTAGGGGCATCAGCAGTTTGGTGGGGTGAGATCCAAGGCCAGGTGTGCTTCCAGAACACCCTCCTGCGCCTTCGCCCGCGTCCTCGCACGGATCCCCGGTTCCTTGCGTGGTGGTGCCGCTACGCATTCGCCAGTGGCATCTTTGCAAGCGTTGCCACAGGAGCAAATATCTTTCATCTCTCTGCGGATCGAGTCCGTGCGCTGCCTATGACGTATCTCCCCCTTCCCAAACAGCGGGCGATCGCTGACTTCCTCGACGCCGAGACCTCCCGCATCGACGCCCTGATCGCTAGGAAGCTCGAGCTCGCCGATCTGCTCGAGAGGCGCTGGGACATCCATGTGCGAGGGGTGGTGCTCCGATCGGGATGGCCGCTCGTGGCGTTGCGTCGGCTTGCAACAGTGACCGATTGCAAGCACCGGACACCGAGATATGCGCAGGTTGGGTTCCCTGTCGTAAGCCCAGGCGATGTCACGCCTGGACGGCTGGACCTGGGCCGATGCCACCGCGCAGTCGATGAAGCCGATTTCGTTGACCTCACTGAAGGCGGGAGACGACCGCTCGCAGGTGACATTGTCTACAGCCGGAACGCGTCCATCGGGATCGCCGCCTATGTCGATACCGATGAGCCTTTCACCATGGGCCAAGACGTCTGCCTGATCCGCTCTCAGACGGTGGCTCAGCTTTGGCTGACCTACGTGTTGAACAGCGTGGGGGTGGACCAGCTTGAAGAGATGAAAATCGGGTCGACCCTTGAGCGGGTCAACATCGCTCAGCTTGTGGATTTGCGAATACCGGTCCCGCCGGCGGATATCCAGCGCGCCGAAGCTGAACGCCTCGATGCAGAACGTTGTCGTCTTGACTCTCTCCATGCCACCCTGCGGAGTCAGATGGCACTGCTCCAAGAGCGCCGGCAGGCGCTCATCACCGCGGCTGTCACGGGCGAGCTTGACCTTGCTGAGGCGGGTTGACGGCCGCCCAGGAGCGACCGAGACAGTATATCCTGTACAGCAGCGAGATATACGGGAGGTGCGGATGACGAAGCGGTTGGTGGAGATCGACGACAAGGTCCTCGACGATGCTCGGCGGGTGCTGGGGACGGTCACGATCAAGGACACGGTGAACACGGCGTTGAAGGAGGCGGCTGCGGCGGCACATCGCCGTGGCATCAGCAAGGAGGATCTGCGGCGCTTCACGGAGGCTTGCAAGGATCTCGGTGACCCGGAGGTTATGGCCAAAGCATGGGAGTGACGCCAGCACGCTGGCTGATCGACAAGTCAGCGCTCTGGAGAGCTTCCCGGCCAGAACTCGAGGCGGTGGTCCTCCCGCAGCTCGAATCCGGCCTTGTAGCCGTGACCATTGTGACCGAGCTCGAGGTTGGCTATTCGGCACAGTCGCTCCTCGACTATCAAGTGACGAGGCGCATGCTCGACCAGCTTTTGCAGATCCCTGTATCGCTCCGCGCCGAGCAGCGGGCCCGTGAGGTCCAGCGGCTATTGGTAGAGCGAGGCCAGCACCGCTCCGCCGGCGTGGCCGACCTCCTTCTCGCGGCCACCGCCGAGATCGAGGGCCTCACTCTTTGGCACTACGACGCCGACTTCGACCTGATTGCCGAGGTGACCGGCCAGGCGGCGGAGTGGGTCGTGCCTCGGGGAACGGTGGACTGATGCCCAACCCGAATGAGGAGCTCTTCGAGGAGGCGATCTGCGAATCGCTTGCCGATCACGGTGGCTACACGGCAGTCAAGAACGACAGGCTGCAGGGCGAGCCCCGGGACTTCGACCCGGTGCGGGGTCTGGATACCGCCGAGCTGCACTCCTTCATCGGTGCAACACAGATCGACGCCTGGAACGAGCTGATCAAGCGCTACGGGGGCGACCCGAACATCGCCCAGGCCAAGTTTGCCGACCGGCTGTCGTCGGAGCTCGACAAGCGGGGCGTTGTCGACGTGTTGCGCCACGGCGTGGTCGACCTCGGGATGACGCTGCGACTGGCCTACTTTCGCCCGGCCCACGGCCTGACCCCCGAGCTGGTGGCCCGCTACGAAGCCAACCGGCTCACGGCCACCCGCCAGCTCCGCTACGCCGCCGGCGAGGCGAAGTCGGTCGACCTGGCGCTGTTCGTCAACGGCATCCCCGTGGCCACCGCCGAGCTGAAGAACCCGCTGACCGGCCAGGGTGTCGAGCACGCCGTCACCCAGTACCGCGCCGACCGTGACCCGAAGAACCGCACCCTCGCCCGGGTGGTGGTGCACTTCGCCGTCGATCCGCAGCGGGTGGCCATGACCACCCGCCTGGCCGGCACCGACACCCGGTTCCTGCCCTTCAACCGCGGCCACGCCGGCGGCGCCGGGAACCCGGCGAACCCCGAAAGCCACGCCACCGCCTACCTGTGGGAGCGGGTGTGGGAGCGCTACGCCTGGCTCGACCTGCTGGGCCGGTTTGTCCACGTCGACAAGCCGGCCAAGGGCTCGAAGAAGCCGGGGCTGGTGATCTTCCCCCGCTACCACCAGTGGGACGCGGTCCTGCGCCTCGAAGCTGCCGCTCGGGAGGAGGGTGCCGGCCATTCCTACCTGGTGCAGCACTCTGCGGGGTCGGGGAAGTCGAACACCATCGCCTGGCTGGCCCATCGCCTCGCCACCCTGCACGCAGGTGATGCCAAGGTGTTCGACAAGGTGGTGGTGATCACCGACCGGGTCGTACTCGACCGCCAGCTCCAGGACACCATCTACCAGTTCGAGCACGCCCACGGGGTGGTGCAGCGCATCGACTCGTCGTCCCAGCAGCTCGCCGACGCGCTCGCGGGCGAGCAGGCCCGGGTGATCATCACCACGCTGCAGAAGTTCCCGTTCGTACTCAACAAGGTGGGGACGCTGCCCGATCGTCGCTACGCGGTGATCGTGGACGAGGCCCACTCGTCCCAGACCGGCGAGGCGGCCAAGGAGCTGCGCCGGGTGCTCGGCGCGGCCACTGCCGGCAAGGAGGACGAAGGCGACCTCCCGGCGGACGCACTGCAGGAGGCGCTGGCCGAGGCAGTGGCGGCACGCGGCCGGCAGGACAACATGAGCTTCTTCGCCTTCACGGCCACCCCCAAGGGCAAGACCCTCGAGCTGTTCGGCCGGTTCGATCCATCGACGGGCAGGCACCAGCCCTTCCACCTTTACTCGATGCGCCAGGCCATCGAGGAGCGGTTCATCCACGACGTGCTGGCCAATTACACGACCTACGAAACGTTCTTCCACCTGGAGAAGGCCATCACCGACGACCCCGCCTACGAGACGGCCAAGGCCCGGAGAGCGATCGCCCGCTTCGTCACCTTGCACGAGCACAACCTGGCCCAGAAGGCCGAGATCGTCGTCGAGCACTTCCGCACCCACATCGCCCACAAGGTGGGCGGCCAGGCCAAGGCCATGGTGGTGTGCTCGTCCCGCCAGCACGCGGCCCGGTTCTGGGAAGCACTGCGCACCTACATCGCCGACCACGGCTACGACCTCGGCGTGCTGGTGGCGTTCTCGTCCGACGTCGCACTCAACGGCGGCGCACCGGTCAGCGAGTCGAAGTGCAACGGCTTCCCGGAGTCGCAGACCGCCGAGCGCTTCGACACTGACGAGTATCAGCTCATGGTGGTGGCGGAGAAGTTCCAGACCGGCTTCGACCAGCCCAAGCTCTACGCCATGTACGTCGACAAGACCCTCACCGGCCTGGCCGCGGTGCAAACCCTGTCACGCCTCAACCGCATCCATCCGGCCAAGGACGCCACGTTCGTCCTCGACTTCGTCAACGACGCCGACGACATCGCCGCCGCCTTCGAGCCGTACTACGGCGAGACCGTGGCCCCGCCGTCGGACCCGAACCTGCTCTACGACACCCGACACGCCCTGGACGAGTTCGGCGTCCTCAATGCCGGGGAGGCCACCACCTTCGCCCGCCTCCTGTTGGCCGAACCGCTCGACCACGGTCGACTGCACGCCGCTCTCGGCCCGGCCATCGACCGGTTCGGGGCCCTGACCGAAGATGAGCAGGAGCGGTTCCGCGATGCACTGGGCCGGTTCGTGCGCATCTACTCGTTCCTGGCCCAGATCGTCACCTTCGCCGACACGGAGCTGGAGCGGGACTATCTCTTCGCCAAGGCGCTGCAGGCGTTTGTCAAGGCCGATGCCGGCGTTGCTGTCGACCTGAGCGGCGTGGTGGCGCTGACGCATCTCCGCCAGGAGCAGGGATTCGCCGGCTCGGTCGCCCTCGATGCCGATGGCGGCGACGTCTCCACCATCTACTCGGGCACGGGGAAGATGAACGAGCCGGATGCCGAACCCTTGTCGGCCATCATCGAGCGACTAAACGCGCAGCACGGCACTGACTTCACCGACGCCGATCGCCTGGTGTTCGACGCCACTGTCAGCGACCTAGTAGCCGATCAGCAGGTCCAGCTGACCGCTACCAACAACAGCGCCGAGAACTTTGCCGTGGTGTTCCCCACCATGTTCGAGCAGGCCCTATTGAGCCGGACCGACCGCAACGAGAAGGTGGTGTTCAAGTACCTCGACGACCCCGAGCTGGCCGCCGATGTGGCCAAGTACTACGCCATCCAGGTACAGGCCCAGGCCAAGGTGGCCTATCAGGAGAACTGCCCGATCGCCGAGCTCCTCGGACCCGACTGCGAGTCACAGCACCTGGAGTACAAGGCGACCCTGCGTACCCACGCGGCTACCGGCCAGCACTTCAAGCCCCTGGAGACGGCCGTGCTCAAGACCATCGCCGCTTTCGCCAACAGCCGCCAGGGCGGCACGCTGCTCATCGGCGTAGCTGACGACGGCTCCGTGTGCGGCCTCGACGCCGACTACACCTCGTTGGCGAAGGCAGGCAAGGAGCCTCGCGACCTGTTCGCTCTGCACCTCACCAACATCGTGGTGGCGTCCATGGGGCCGGCGACGGCCGCCGATGTCTCGGTCCAGATCCACACCGTCGACGGCCACGACCTGTGCCGGGTGCATGTCCGACCCAGCACCTTCCCTATCGACGCCACTGTCACGGTCGATAAGAAGGGTCAGTTCGAGAAGAAGACGGCCTTCTACGTGCGGCTCGCCAACGGCACCCATGAGATCACCGACCCGACGCAGCGGCAGAAGTACATCGCCGGTCGATGGGGAGCGACATCCACGAATGACCTGGGCGACTGATGCACGTTTGCGGCACCTGCTCACCGCGGCCAGGGGCAATGTCCCGTGAAGGGGTCGTGCCAAGTGCATGCAGACTCGCTGTCCCTGCGCCCGCATTCAGGCGCCGCTGGCGGTGGGCCGCTGTCCTCATGCCGATCTGATTACTCTCGTGCCCGTTGGCGCGGCGGCCAGCCTCCCGCAGCCTTTGCTGCGCACGGCATTGGTGCCTACCGCTACCGGGCGCCCCTGACCATCAGGCACTTCGGGGACGCGGTCGCCGATGCCCGCCCGCTCGCTCGGAGTGACTCGACTCTGGTCGAGCTCCACCGCTAGGAAGTGGTCGCACCCCAGACCGCGAAGCCGCTCCATGATCATGGGTAGGGCTTCGGTGCGGTCCGCCCGGTGGTAGAAGCAGAACAAGGTCGCCACTTCTTTTAGGTCGCTGAGGCGTGGGGCGTCCGGCAAGGAACCAGGGGCTGTGTTGAGCGCTTTATTGGCGATGGAGATCTCGACGCCCTGGCTGTCGTAGGGCGTCCAACGTACGAAGTCGGCTGTGAGTGTCACCGCGCCAGGACGACGAGCAGGT
>DATMJI010000138.1:0-6606 GCA_035553895.1 Acidimicrobiales bacterium
GGGCGGTGGGAGCGGGCCCGCTCCGCTCGCTCGGGTTACCGCAGGCGACGAGGGCCAGGAGGCCCCCGGCCAGCACCGCCGCTGCCCGGCAAGGGCGGCGGGGTGCCCCCTGCACCGCCGTGGCCACGGAGCTGGAGCCTACGGGAACCACCCGCCGGCGAAGGTCACCGCCGCCGTCACCGCCGCCGCGTCACCGCCGCTTTCTGGTCACTCCCGGACCGTCAGGGTCCGGAACTGACCACAAAGACAAGGTCGAGGCGACCGTCTCGGCGGGCGCCCACCCCGGAGCCCTCAACAAGCACGCCCTGGTCACCGGCCGCCGGCAGGGATTGGGGCGGCGCCAGCGTTGTCCGGTCGGGTCCGGCTGAGCGCACTGCCGCAACCGGCTCTTGGATCTCGTCGGCGGCGAACGCCGCCAGCCACTCACGTCACGTCGCCGCGGACCACGAAGCGGTTGCCGGCCCAGGCGAAGACGGCGGCGTAGGCGATGAGCACCGCCGCGGCGACGACCGGGGCCAGGAGCTCCGAGCCGGGGAGGCTCTGGCCGCTCAGGGCGCTGGCCGCCCCCCCGGGGAACCAGCGGCCCACATCGGGTACCAGCCCGACGACCAGCCCCTCGACGACGAAGGACCAGGCCAGGGCCACGACCACGGCTGCCGTGGAGTTGCGGATCAGCGAACCCAGGGCGACACCCAGCAGGCCGTAGACCGCGGTCACCACCACCACACCGGCCAACACCCCGGCCACGTCGCCGAGCGAGACGTCCACCCCCTCGCTGCCGAGGGCCGGCAGGGCGGCGGCGATGGTCACGGCCACCGCCAGGAGGGCGAAGACCAGCCCGGTCACCGAGTAGGTCACCAGTTTGGCGGCGACCACCTGGCCCCGGGTGGGCGTGACCAGGAAGGTCTCGGTCACGGTGTTGTGGCGGAACTCGCTGGTCATGCCGAGGATGCCCAGGACCAGCACGAAGATGGAGCCGGCGCCGGCGTTGGAGAACACGTTGCGTACCCCCTCGGCGGAGTCCAGGGGAAACGTCTGCGCCACCTCGCCGGACATGGCCACAGTGGCGAGGGTGCCGACCACGGCCAGCGCCAGGGTGGCGGCCAGGAGTCCGTAGACCAGGCGGGTGGTGCGCAGCTTGAGCACCTCGGAGGCGACCAAGCGGATCACCGGTCGTCCCCCTCGCCGGCGGGCACAGCCGGCGCCGGCCGAGCCGGCGAGGTCAGCTCCAAGAAGACGTCTTCGAGGTTGCCCTGGCTGGTGAGCTCCTCCAGGGTGGTGTGGGCCACCAGCCGGCCCCGGGTCATGATGACCACCCGGTCGACGGTCTGGCTCACCTCGGCCAGGGCGTGGCTGGACACCAGCACGGTGCCCCCCTCGGCGGCGTAGTGGCGCAGGAAGCCCCGCAGCCAGCGGATGCCCTCGGGATCGAGCCCGTTGCCGGGCTCGTCGAGGACGAGCACCCGGGGCCGACCCAGCAGGGCGGCGGCCAGCCCGAGGCGCTGGCGCATCCCGAGGGAGAAGCCCCCGACCCGCCGCCCGGCGGCGTCGGCGAGGTCGACCTCGGCCAGGACCTCGTCGACCCTGGTTTGAGGCAGACCGGCGGCGGTGGTGATCACCCGGAGGTGGTTGGCGGCGCTGCGCCCGGGATGGAAGCCGCTGGCCTCGAGCAGGGCGCCGACGGTGGCCTTGGGCTCGTCGAGCTGGTGGTAGGGCCGCCCGGCGATGGTGGCGGTACCGGCCGTGGGCGTGACCAGTCCCAGCAGCATCCGCAGGGTGGTCGTCTTGCCGGCCCCGTTGGGGCCGAGGCAGCCGGTGACCGTTCCCGCCTCGACCTCGAAGCTGAGATCCTCGACGGCAGCCAGCCCGTTGAAGTGCTTGGTCAGTCCTTCCGCGACGACGAGTGCCATGGCGCTACCTCCCCCCGGCCACCGTAGTGGCGGCCGATCCGCCCTCAAGGCCGGGGAGGGACGTGCCGATGCAACGAGGGTGGCAGCGGAGGCCAACAGCGGGCAGCTCTGGGCGACCGCCCTGGCTGAGGATGATCGCCTGGGTCCCTGGCAGTGGGTGCGGGCCCATCGCCTCTACTGCACCGCGGTGGTGGCCATCGTGGTCGCCACCCTCCTGGGCGCCGACTGGGCCGCTCGGCCCAGCGTGTCCATCTCCTCCACCACTCCGGCAGCGACGGTCGAGGTACCACCGGCCCAGGGAGGCTGAACGGCTCCTCAGCCGGCGGTGAGGGGCGAGGGGTAGAAGCAGACGCCGGCGGTCCCGGGGCCGGTGTGGGCGCCCACGCTCGGCCCGATCCGGTAGCGGACCATCTCCCCCACCCCGGCGGCACCGGCCAGACGGGCCTCCAGGGCCTCCCACCAGGGCCGGGCACTGGCGTCGGCGATGCCGAGACCGACGCGCAGGGAGGAGGCGGCGGCAGCTTCCAGGACATGGCCGGCGATGATGTCCACGGCCTCGTCGAAGCCGTGGGCGTGGCCGGCGGTGCGCATCTGGCCACCGTCGAGGGTGAGCACGGGGATGCCGCCCTCGCCGGCGCCCACCGTGCCCGGAGCCAACCGACCCCCGGCCTCGGCCAGGTCGAGGGCGCCGGCGGTGAAGACGGTTCGCACCTCCCGACCCGCCCGGGCGGCGGCGGCCGCCGCCTCGTCGAGGCTGGCGCCCCGGGCCAGCGCCTCGGCCGCCTCCCACACGCAACAGGCCACGCCGAAGCTGGCCGTGCCGGTGTCGACCAGCCGCACGGGCACGGGAGCGGCCTCGGCCGCCAGGCGGGCGCTGTTCAGGGTGCCGGAGAGCGTCGAGCCGATGTGCACGGCCAGGATCTCCCCGGCCCCCCGCCCGGCCAGGGCGGCGAAGGCCCGGGCGAAGGGCCCGGGGCCGGGCGCCGCCGTCGAGACTTCGGGGCGGTGGCCACCGGCGAAGCGGGCATAGAACCCGTCGGCGTCGATCTCGGTCCCCTCCAGGTAGGGATGGCCGTCGATGGTGACGGTGAGGGGGACGATTTCGACCCCGTAGCGCCGGGCCAGCGCCGGGGGCAGCTGGGCGTTGGAGTCGGTGACCAGCCCGATCAGGGTGGGTCCCTCATGGTCTCCAGGGACGGCAACGGGGGCACCGGCAACGGTGAGCTGCCGTCGCCGGTGCCGGGCCGCTGCGGTGGCGGGGCACCACCGAGCGGCGGGGGCTCGGTGGCCAACCGGTAGAGGATCACCACGCTGGTGGCCGCCGCCGCCAGGGGCAGTCCGGCGCTCGGCGGCGGGCCCCAGAGGTTGGGCCAGCGCCGGCGCCACCACACGGTGGCGGCGGCCACCCAGACGGACGACGACACCAGCGTGGCCCCCACGTGGCGGCGCCGCCACCACCGGGCGTCGTCGACGGTGCCGTACCAGCCGGTGCCGCCGGGCCCGCCCCGGCGCCGTGGCACCTCGGCTCCGGCCCAGGCAACCAGCAGGTCGACGACCGACCAGGCGGGGAAGGTGGCGGCGCACTGCCCGACGCTGGTGGCCACGCCCTTGCCCCCCCGCAGGCCCGACCACACCGGGAAGCAGTGCCCCACCACCGCCGCCACCCCGGCCAGGTGGGCGCCACCGGGCCCGGCGGCCGAGCGCCCGGCACCACACGCCAGCGCCCCCTTGGCCATGTCGGCGGCCATGACCAGGTACCCCCAGCCCTTGCCCACCTGGAGGCTCACGTTGTGGGCTCCCGGGTTGCGGCTGCCCACCGCCCGCAGGTCGGTGGCACCGCCGGTGGCCGCCCGGGCGGCCAGGTCGGCCGCCGGGAAGGAGCCCAGCAGGTAGCCGAGCGACGCGGCCGCCGCCAGCCGGGTGACGCGCACGCCGGGCACGCTACCCGCCGCCCCTGATCACGCCGTCGTCGCCCGGCCTGGGCGTTCTCCGGGAACTGGGAGGCGCCAGGCGCCGTCGCAGCACCGGAGAACGTGGCGGCCACGCCCGGGCTCAGTGGCGCGGCGCCCCCGCCCAGCGTTCTCCGGGAACCGGGCGGCGCCAGGCGCCGTCGCAGCACCGGAGAACCGGTCGGTGGTGGCTACCGTCGGGCCGTGCCCCGCCTCGTGGTGATCGCCCCTGACGGGACCGACCTGGCGGTGCACACCTGGGCGCCGGCCGGCGACGGTGGCGGCGAGCCGGTGCTCCTGGTCCACGGGTTGGCGTCCAACCTCCGCCTCTGGGACGGGGTCGGCCCCCTGCTGGCCGCCGCCGGCCACCCGGTGGCGGCCCTTGACCTGCGGGGCCACGGGACCAGCGCCAAGCCGGACGCCGGCTACGACTTCCCCACCCTCTGCACCGACCTGGCCGCCGTCCTGGACGGCACCGGCTGGGACCGGGTGGTGGTGGTGGGCCAGTCCATGGGCGCCGAGTTGGCCCTGGAGCTGGCCTGGCGCCACCCGCCGCGGGTGCTGGCCGTGGTCTGCATCGACGGGGGCTGGTTCGATCTCCAGGAGCGGTTCCCGACCTGGGGGGCGTGCGTCGCCGCCCTCCAGCCCCCCCAGACCACCGGCCGGCGGCTGGCCGAGATCGAGAGCCAGCTCCGGCGCCGCCACCCGGACTGGCCCGAGGCCGGCATCGCCGGCGCCCTGGCCTGCTTCGAGCACCGCCCCGACGGCACCGTCGCCCCCTGGCTCACCCGGGATCGCCACCTCTCCTTGTTGCGGGCACTGTGGGAGCGGCGCCCGGCCACCCGGTACCCCGAGGTGGCGGCCCCGGTGTTGCTGGTCTCGGCCGGCGATGGATCGGTGCCGTTCCCCCAGCGCGATCTGGTGGAGGCGGCGGCCCGGCTCCTGCCCCGGGCCCAGCTGCGCTGGCTGGCCGGCGACCACGACCTGCACGCCCAGCACCCCGAGGCGGTGGCCGCCCTCATCCACCAGTGGCTGGCGACCGCCGGAGCCACCCCGCCGGCTTCTGGTGGTCAGGAGGCAGCGCCGGCGTTCCCTGCGGACCACCAGATCGTGGCCGAGGGGCCATGACGGCCGGTGCCGGCACGCTGCCCCGGCTCCTTGCCGTCATGGGCTCGGGCGAGACCAGCCCCACCATGGTCACGACCCACCAGCGCCTGGTGGCCCGCCTGGGCCCGCCCCCGGTGCCGGCGGTGGTGCTCGACACGCCCTTCGGCTTCCAGGCCAACGCCGACATCCTCTCCCAGCGGGCCGTGACCTACTTCCGAGACCGGGTGGGCCTCGACCTCGAGGTCGCCACCTGGCGCTCCGCCGGCGACGCCGCCTCACTAACCAGCGAGCGGTCCCTCGCCCGCCTGCGCCAGGCCCGCTACGTCTTCGCCGGCCCCGGCAGCCCGTCCTACGCCTTGCGCCAGTGGGCGGGCTCGCCCATCCCCGGCGCCCTGGCCGACAAGCTCACGGCCGGAGGCTGCATCACCTTCGCCAGCGCCGCCGCCCTCACCCTGGGGGCGGCCACCGTGCCCGTCTACGAGATCTACAAGGTGGGCGAGGAGCCCCGCTGGCTCGACGGCCTCGACCTTCTGGCCGCCGCCGGGCTCCCGCAGGTGGCCCTCCTCCCCCACTACGACAACGCCGAGGGCGGAAACCATGACACCCGGTTCTGCTACCTGGGCGAGGAGCGCCTGGCCGTGCTGGAGGCCCAGCTGCCGGCCGGCGGGCTGGTCATCGGGGTCGACGAGCACACCGGGCTGGTCCTCGACCTCGATGCCGGCGAGGCCACGGTGGTGGGCCGGGGCGGCGTGACCGTGCGCCGCCGGGGCCGCAGCACCAGCTTCCCGGCCGGCTGCACGCTCGCCATCGCCGCCCTCCGCACCGCGCTCGACGGCGACCCGTCCCCCGCACCGCCACCCGCCGAGCGGGCCCGGGCGGCGGAGGCGACGACGGCCACCGGTGCCCAGCCCGGGTGGTCGCTCACCGACGCCCGGCGCGCCCTGGAGGAGCGCTTCGGTGCCGCCCTGGCCACCCACGACGTCGACGGGGCCGTGGCCGCCGCCCTCGAGCTCGACGCCGCCATCGCCTCGTGGGCGCTCGACAGCCTCCAGTCCGACGAGGCCGACCTGGCCCGCTCCACGCTGCGCTCCATGATCGTGCGCCTGGGGGAGGCCGCCGCCGCCGGGGGCCCGGTGCCCGAGGAGTCCATCGCCCCGCTGGTGGACGCCCTGGTGGCGGTCCGCAGCCAGGCCCGGGACGCCCGGGACTGGACCCGGGCCGACGACGTGCGGGACCGGCTGCTGGAGGCGGGCGTCGAGATCAACGATGCCCCCGAGGGGACGAGCTGGAGGCTGCTATCGTGAGCGGGCCCTCATGTAGGTCCCGAGCCCCCATCGTCCAGCGGCCTAGGACGCCGCCCTTTCAAGGCGGTAACGCGGGTTCGAATCCCGTTGGGGGTGCGCACGAGCGGCGGACATAGGCGCTCACCCTGGTCCCGTGGTGCAGTTTGGAGTGCACGCCGCCCTGTCAAGGCGGAGGTCGCGAGTTCAAATCTCGTCGGGACCGCCACCACCCCTGAGGCCGGCCCGCCCGAGTGCTCCCCCTTCCAGGGCCAGGAGGCGCTGCTTGCGCTCCAGCCCCCCGGCGTAGCCGGTGAGGGCGCCGGTAATGCCCACCACCCGGTGGCAGGGCACGACGAT
>DATMJI010000139.1:0-8309 GCA_035553895.1 Acidimicrobiales bacterium
CTCCCGTACCGCCGGGGTGCACGGCTGACCACAAAGCCCCGAGGGCCGGGGCGTCACCGGCGGCCGCCCCGGCTTTGTGGTCACTCCCGTACCGCCGGGGTGCACGGCTGACCACAAAGCCCCGCAGGCGCCCGCGGCCCCGGCGGGTGCGTGACCGGTGTGCGCCTCCCTTCGCCCGCATGTAACACGGGGGAACCGGCGCCGAAACCGGCTACCAGCACCATCGGGGGATGGACCACCCCCCGACCACACCCCCCGCGCTCGCCCCCATCTCCTCGGCCTCCGGCCGCATCCGGGCACTCTGGTCCTTCGACGGCCGCTACCGGATCCTGCACCTCACGTGGATGGCCTTCTTCTTGTCCTTCGTGGTGTGGTTCAACTTCGCCCCATTCTCGGCCACCATCGGCGCCCAGCTCGGCTTCTCCCAGAGCCAGCTGGTCACCCTGGCCCTGTGCAACGTGGCCCTGACCGTGCCGGCCCGCATCCTCATCGGGATGCTCCTCGACCGCTTCGGGCCCCGGCGGGTGTACTCGGGGATCCTCGTCTACGCCGCCGTTCCCTGTCTGGTCTTCGCCACCGCCTCCAGCTTCTCGGTGCTGGTGGTGAGCCGCCTCCTGCTCGGCATCGTGGGGGCCGGCTTCGTCGTGGGCATCCGCATGGTGGCGGAGTGGTTCCCGCCCAAGGAGGTGGGCCTGGCCGAGGGGATCTACGGCGGTTGGGGAAACTTCGGCTCGGCGGCCGCCGCCTTCTGCCTGCCCATCGCCGCCGGCGTCGCCGGCGGGGACGCCGGTTGGCGCTGGGCCATCGCCACCACCGGGCTGGTCGCCGCCGGCTACGGCCTCTACTACTGGCGCTCGGTCACCGACACCCCCGAGGGCGTCACCTACCTCCGGCCCCGGCGCCAGGGAGCCCTGGAGGTGACGTCCCGCCGGGCGGTCTGGGGCCTGGCCGCCCTCACCGTGCCCCTCGTGGGCGTCCTCGCCCTGCTGGCCTGGCGCATCGCCGAGGTCGACGTGCTCTCCGGCACCGGCCTGGCCGTCACCTCGGTCGCCCTGCTCGCCCTGCTGGTGGTCCAGCTCCGGGCCGTGGTCCGGGTGAACCGCACGGCGCTGGCGGGGGGCTACCCGGCCGAAGACCAATACCCCTTCCGCTCGGTGGCCGTCCTCAGCGTGGCCTACTTCTGCACCTTCGGCTCGGAACTGGCGGTGGTCTCCATGCTGCCCACCTTCTTCGCTGACACCTGGGACCTCGGGCCGTCGCTGGCCGGCGCCATGGCCAGCGCCTTCGCCTTCATGAACCTCGTCTCCCGTCCCGCCGGCGGGCTGCTCTCCGACCTGCTCGGCAGCCGGCGGCGCACCCTCGCCGCCCTGCTGGTCGGCCTCACCGTGGGCTACGGCGCCATGGCCCTGCTCGGGTCCGCCTGGCCCGTTCCCCTGGCCATGCTCGTGGTCATGGGCTGCTCGTTTTTCGTCCAGTCGGGCGAGGGGGCGGTCTATGCCATCGTGCCCCTGGTCAAGAAGCGGGTGTCGGGCCAGATCGCCGGCATGGCCGGGGCCTACGGCAACGTGGGCGCCGTGGTCTTCCTCACCGTGTTGCTCTACGCCCCGCCATCGGTGTTCTTCCTGGTCATCGCCGCCGCCTCGGTGGTGGCGGCCGTCGCCTGCCGCTGGTTGCCCGAGCCCGAGGCCAGCTTCGCCGACGACCTCCTCGTCGACATCAGTGACCCCCCCGTCCCGGCCGCGGAGGTGGCGGGGATTCCCGGCACCCCTGCTGCCCGACCGGCGGTTGGTGGCGGCCCGCTCGTCAGTACGCGCCGAAGTTCTGGGTGACCCAGAGGGTGCCGCCGGAACCCACTGCCACCCCCACGCCGAGATCGGTGAAGCCGGGGTCGAGGATGTTGGCCCGGTGGCCGGGGGAGCTCATGAGGGCGGCGTGGATGCTCGCCACCGACGAGCCGCAGGCCACGTTCTCGGCCACCCGGGTCCAGCCCGGGGGCAGCTGGGAGGCGAAGCTCGGGTTGTGGGCGAGGTTGGCTTGGGTGCAGCCGACCCCCCGGCCCGCCATCCACCGGCTCCAGTCCCGGGCCACGGTGCGGATGTCGAGGTCGACATCGAGCGCCGCCAGACCCTGCGCCGTCCGCTCCTCGTTGATCAGCTGCACGAAACGGCGCTCGGCCGCCTCGTCGATGGGCGCAGCCGGCACCACCGTGGTGGTCGTCGGCGGCACGACCGTCGTGGTCGTGGCCGGGATGGTCGTGACGGGGACAGTGGTGGTCGGGATGGTGGTGGTCGGGATGGTGGTGGTCGGGATGGTCCACGTGGTCGACGTGGACGGGGGCGGGGCCACCGTGGTCGTGGGTGGTACCACGGTGGTCGTCGGTGGGACCACGGTGGTCGTCGGTGGGGCCACGGTGGTCGTGGGCGGTACCACGGTGGTCGGCGGGGCCACCGTGGTCGTCGGCAGCCCCGGTGAGGGGAACGGAGGCAGCTCGGGCAGAGCGCCGGGGAAGAAGCGAGCCAGGAAGTCCTCGAGGGAGCCGTCGCCGAACCCGTCCACGGGGAAGCCGAGCGCCGCCAGCCACTCCCGGGCGACGCCGGCGTCTCGAGGCAGCTCGGCCAGGTCGACACCTGAGGCGGCGATCAGCTGGGCCTCGCCCACCTCGGCCACCCGGTAGGACGGCTGGAGGCTGGCGGCGGCGAAGGCCGCCACCACCACCAGGACGGCGAGCCACTGGGGGCGCCTGGTGCCGGGGCCGTCGGCAGAGCAGCGGTGGCGAGGGGGCACGGCTGATCTCCGTTCGTGGGGGAGCGCGGCCCGCCGGGCGGGCTCAGCCGCATACCGTAGCGAGCGGGCACCAGCGTCGAAAGGGAAGGCGTCAGTCCGCCACCAGCCGGTAGCCCCGGCGGGGGACCGTCTCCAGGGCAGCCCCGGCGGGACCCAGGCGCCGGCGCAGCCGGCCGACGGCCACCTCCACGGCGTGGGCGTCGACCTCGGTGGAGCGCCAGACCCGCTGCAGGAGCTCGGACTTGGCCACCACTGCGCCGGGGCGGCGGATGAGGGCGGCGAGCAGGGCCCGCTCCCGGTCGGCCAGCCACACCTCCGTGTCACCGACGAGGGCGAGGGCACCCGCCACCCGTACCGCCACTCCGGCCAGGATCAGGCACTGCCGCCGCCGCCGCACGTGCTCCACCACCACCTCGACCATGGCACCGAGGCGGGGAGGGTCGGCCACGACCACGCCCTCCACCCCGGCGGCCCGGGCACTGGCCTGGCAGGCCGGGGTGCTGGCGACCACGACGACCTCGCCGGTGAGCGCCGCCACCAGCCGCCCCCGGCTCCCGGTCTCCTCGGCCAGGGCGACCAGGTTGGCGACCTCGGCCGGGCTCGTCAGGGTCAGTGCCTCCACCCGGGAGCCGGCGACATCGCCGAGCAGACGCCGGGCCGGCTCCCGGTCCTCGGGGAGCCCGGGCACCGGTACCGCCACCACCACCACCTCGGCACCGGCGTGGCCCAGGCTCGCCGTCAGGCCATCCTCGGCCGCCGCCTCCACCTGCACGGCCACGCGCCGGCCCTCCAGGCCACCGAGGGCAACCGCCAGCTGGCGGACCTGGGCGGCTTCCCCGCCGGCGAGCTCCCCGGCGACGGCCAGCGCCTGTGCCTCGGCGGCTGCCGCCGCAGCCCGCCCCCGGGCCATCACCGGGATGCCGGCGACCACCCGGCGCAGGGCCTGGCCCCGCCGGTGCTCCTCGGCGGCGGCGACCCAGCCGGCCACCCCGGCGGGCGAGGTCACGACCACGGCGTCGAGGGGGCCGGCCACCACCGCATCGATCGCCCCTTCGAGGGCGTCGTGGGCGGGGGCCGGCACGGCGGCCACCACGCTGCCCACCACCACTTCGGCACCGAGGCGCTCGAACGCCTCCACCTGGCGCTGGCGCCCGTCGTGGGCCACCACGGCGACCCGGTAGCCACGTAGGGGGGCCGGGGACAAAACCTCGTCCCCGTGGGTGGTCGGCGTCATGCCCGCAGTGTTCCCCGTCGCCGTTTCCGGACCGTTTCCGGAGCCTTTCGATGAGCTTCGATGCCGGGTAGAACCACGCAGCGGGCGGTGGACAGGCCACACAGGGCGCGGTCTAGGATACCCCCCGTGCCTACCCTGGGGACCCGAGCCCGCCGTGGCCTGCTGCTGGCCGTGGCCGTCCTACTGGCTGCCGGCGCCACTGCCCTGGCCTCGACGCCGCCCACCGATCGGGGGATGGTCACCTCTCTGGCCCACGGCCCCTTCACCCTCGACCAGCTGCGCCCACCACCGCTGATCAGCACCCCTCCCACCACCGCCGTGGCCCTGCCCACGCCGGTGATGCCCCCGAGCGACCCGTACGCCCCCGAGCCGGCCATCGTGCTCGGCACCATCGAGATCCCCCGGCTGGGACTGGCCCTGCCTCTCAACCAGGGCATCTCCTTGCACTCCATCGACCGGGGCCCCAGCCACTGGCCGGGCACGGCGCTCCCCGGCGATCCCGGCAACGTCGTCGTCGCCGGGCACCGGGTGACCAAGACCGCCCCCTTCCGCCACATCGACCAGCTCCAGGCCGGCGACGCCGTCATCTTCACCGTCGGCGATCGCCGCTCCACCTACCAGGTCACCGGGGCCGAGGTGGTCACGCCCGACGCCATGCGCATCGTCGACCAGACACCGGAGTCCACCGCCACCCTCTTCGCCTGCCACCCGCCGGGCTCGGCCCGGTACCGCTACGTGGTGCGCCTCGCCCTGAGCGACGTCGTCGACCTCAACGACGGCATCGGCCTCATGGCCTCCTGAGGAGCACCCCCGGGCGGGGCCTGATCCTCGCCCTGGCGGGGGGCGCCCTGCTCAGTGCCGGCCTCCCCCCCTTCGGCTGGTGGCCCCTGGCCCTGGCGGGCGCCGGTGCGCTGGCCCGGGCCCTCGACCAGGCCGGGCTGCGCCGGCGCCTGGTGCTGGGCCTGGCCGCCGGGGTGGGGTTCCTCGGTCCCGGCCTGGCCTGGTTGACCGAGTTCCACGTGATCGGCTTCGTCGCCGCCGTGGTCCTCGAAGCCGGCCTCTTCGCCCTGGCGGCGGCGGCCACCCCACCCGGACGCTGGCAGCTCCTCGGCCTTCCCGCCGCCTTGGTGCTGGTCGACGCCCTGCGGGGGGCGTGGCCCTTCGGCGGGGTGCCGGTGGCCACCCTGGCCCAGACCCAGATCGGGGGCCCCCTGGCGGAGGCGGCCCGCCTCGGGGGAAGCCCGCTGCTCGGCGCCCTGGCGGCCCTCGCCGGGGTGGCCCTGGCCGCCCTCAGCCGCCGCCAGCTGCGCCGCTCGGCAGCCGTGGCCGCCTTCGTCGCCGCCGTCGTGGCCCTCGGCGCCGCCTCCCCCCAGGGCCGGGCCGTCGCTCCCCTGGAGGTGGCGGTCGTCCAGGTCGG
This sequence comes from Acidimicrobiales bacterium, assembly GCA_035553895.1. Taxonomy (GTDB): domain Bacteria; phylum Actinomycetota; class Acidimicrobiia; order Acidimicrobiales; family CADCSY01; genus JADDRA01. The sequence goes on from DATMJI010000139.1 coordinate 5,436, forward strand.
GGGGGAGCGGGGCCGACGGGCCGTCGAGGGTGCGTCCGGCCCCGGCCTGGCCACCCTGGTGGCCACGACCCGCCGCCAGGCGGGCGCCGCCGAGCTGGTGCTGTGGCCCGAGGACGGGGTGCGGGTGAGCGGCGACGTCCGCGGCGCGCCCCAGGCCCGCGAGGTGGGTGCGCTGGCCCGCGACCTCGGCACCACCATCGTCTCGGGCGTCAGCGAGAGCCGGGGGCCGGTGCGCCACAACCTGGCGGTGGCCTGGGGTCCCGACGGCGCCCTGCTCGATCGCTACCGCAAGCAGAAGGTGGTGCCCTTCGGCGAAACCGTCCCCTGGAGGTCCCTGGTGGAGCGCCTCGCCGACACCTCGGCCGTGCCCCGTGACGTCGTCCCCGGCCGGGGGCCGGGGCTGCTGGCCACCCCGGCCGGGGATCTCGGGGTGGTCATCTCCTTTGAGGTCTTCTTCCCCGGCCGGGTGCGGGCGGCGCTGCTGGCCGGCGCCGAGGTGGTGCTGGTGCCCACCAACGCCTCGTCCTACCCCACCACCCAGATGCCGGCCCTCGAGCTCGGCGCCGCCCGGCTGCGGGCCCTGGAAACCGGGCGCAGCGTGGTCCAGGCCGCCCCCACCGGGTTTTCGGCGGTGGTGGCGGCGGATGGGACGGTGCGCCGCCAGAGCGACCTGGGCAACGCCGCCGTCCTCACCGCGGTGATCGAACGGCGTAGCGGCTGGACCCTCTACACCCGCCTCGGGGACACCCCCCTGCTGGCGGCTGCTGGGGCCGCCCTGGTCCTCGGATGGCTCCTCAGCGCCGGGGTGCCCCGGGGCCGGGAGGCCGACCGGGGCCAGGGGTAGGCTCCGGCCATGGCGGAGGCCGCACGTTCCCACCCGGTCCCCCATGGCGGGTCCGCTGCCACCGTCGCCGTCGCGGACTGCTGAGCCGGCGCTGAACTCCCTGCGCATCGCCCTGCTCACCTACCGCGGTAACCGCCACTGCGGGGGCCAGGGCGTCTACGCCCGCCACCTGAGCAGCGCCCTGGCCGACCTCGGCCACCACGTCGAGGTGTTCAGCGGGCCTCCGTACCCCGAGCTCGACGGCCGGGTCCTGCTCCAGCGGGTTCCCGGCCTCGACCTCTACCGCCCCCGGGACCCCTTCCGCCGGCCCCGGCTGGCCGAGCTGGAGCACTGGACCCACGTGCTCGAGCTGGGTGTGGCCAGCACCGCCGGGTTCCCCGAGCCCCTGGCCTTCAGCCTGCGGGCCCGACGCCTCCTGGCCGGGCGCCGCGTCGACTTCGACGTGGTCCACGACAACCAGAGCCTGGGCCACGGGTTGCTGGCCATCGCCGCCCCCCGCCCCCGTGGCCTGGGCCTGCCGGTGCTCGCCACCATCCACCACCCCGTCACCATCGACCGGCGGGTGGAGTTGGCCCATGCCCCCGACTGGAAGCGCCGCCTCAGCCTGCGCCGGTTCTACGGCTTCACCCGCATGCAGACCCGGGTCGCCCGGCGCCTCCCGCGCATCCTGACCGTGTCTCAGGCCTCGCTGGACGACATCGTGGCCGAGCACGGGGTGGACCCGGGCCGCCTGGCGGTGGTGCCGGCGGGGGTGGATGCCGACCGCTGGCGGCCGCTGCCGGCGGTGGCCCGGGTTCCCGGCCGGCTGATGACCACGGCGTCGGCCGACGTCTCCCTCAAGGGTTTGGCCCACCTGCTGGAGGCCCTGGCCAAGGTGCGGGTCGAGCATCCCCGGGCCGAGCTGGTGGTGGTGGGCGCCCCCCGGCCGGGCAGCCCCCTGCCCGGCCTGGTGGAGCGCCTCGGCCTGGCCGGTGCCGTGCGCTTCCTCAGCGGGGTGAGCGACGACGGCATGGTCGAGCTCTACGCCCAGGCCGAGGTGGCGGTCGTGCCCTCGCTCTACGAGGGGTTCTCCCTGCCGGCGGTCGAAGCCATGGCCTGCGGGGTCCCCGTGGTCGCCACCACGGGGGGAGCCCTGCCCGAGGTGGTCGGTGGCGCCGGGGTGCTCGTCGCCCCGGCCGACGCCGGCGCCCTGGCCGGTGCCATCACCTCCCTGCTGGGCGACGCCCCGAGGCGGTCGGTCCTGGGCCGGGCCGGCCGGCAGCGGGCGGTCGAGCGGTTCGGGTGGCGGGCGGCGGCCCTGGCCACGGTCGAGCAGTACCGCCACGTGATCGCCCGTAGCGGTCTCCCTACGCCGTGTTGACCGTCCGCTACCGGCGCCTGGAGCTGCGGGCGGGGATGCGGTTGCTCGATGTCGGCTGCGGGGGCGGGCGCCACGCCTTCGAGGCGGCCCGCCGGGGGGCCGCGGTGGTGGCCGTCGACGCCGCCGTGGCCGAGCTCGGCACCGTGGCGGCGACCTTCGCCGCCCAGGTGGAGGCCGGTGAGGTCCGGCGACCAGGCCAGGCGGTGGCCGGCGACACCCTGGCCCTGCCCTTCCCCGACGGCGCCTTCGACCGGATCGTCGCCGCCGAGGTGCTCGAGCACCTGGAGAACGACGTGGCCGCCCTGGCCGAGCTGGTGCGGGTGCTGGGGCCCGGCGGCGTGCTCGCCGTCACCGTGCCGTCGTGGCTTCCCGAGCGGGTGTGCTGGGCCCTGTCGCCGGCGTACCACGCCCCGGCCGTTCCCGGCGGCCACGTGCGCATCTACACCGCCCGGACCCTGCGCCGGCGCCTGGGCGACGCCGGGCTGGTGGCCGGTGGCGCCCACCGCTCCCACGCCCTGCACAGCCCGTACTGGTGGGTGCGCTGCGCCGTGGGCCCGGGCGACAGCGACCATCCGCTGGTGCGGGCCTACCACCGGTTCTTGGTCTGGGACCTCATGCGGGGCCCCTGGGTGACCCGCCTGGCCGAGACCGTGCTCAACCCGGTGCTGGG
>DATMJI010000140.1:0-33114 GCA_035553895.1 Acidimicrobiales bacterium
CCCTACTACCGGCCACCCCGTCCCACCAACGGCTTGGCCATCGCCTCGCTGGTGCTGGGCATCGTGTGGATCTACTGGATCGGCTCGGTGCTGGCCCTGGTCTTCGGCTACGTGGCCAAGCGCCAGATCAAGCAGCGGGACGAGGCGGGCGGCGGTATGGCCACTGCCGGCATCGTCCTCGGCTGGGTGGGCATCGCCTTCCTCGGCGTCTTCGTGGTCGCCCTGGTGGCCATCGGCCTGGGTGGTCCGGACCCCTCCGGTCGGTTGGACCCCGTCCCCGACTCGTTCTGACCCATCGCCCGGATGCCATCCGGTGCCCTCAGTAGGTGGTGCGATCCCGGAGGTCGGCGAAGACCGACGACACCCCGGCCAGGGCGGAGCTGTGGCCGAGCAGGGCAGCGGCGTCGCCGTCGAGCTGGAGGCGCCCGCTGGTGAAGGCGTCCTGGGTGCTCGAGCGCCCGGTGGCCAGGGCCACGGCCGTCGGCCACGCCAGAGTGAAGGTCACGTCGGCCCCGTCGTCGTGGCCGGGACACCAGCGCACGTCCCCGTCGTCGATGGCCAGCACGTAGCGCACCTCGCCCGCCGGCCCGCCGGTCACCACCTGCTGTACCCGCAAACGGATGCCGGAGGTCGCTGCCGCCAGTTCCTCGCTGGCGGCCGCGGCCTGGTTGGCCTCGTCGAACCAGGCGTCGCTCAGGAACCGGGCCACGGCGCCATCCTGGCAGACCTCGATGCCGGCGGGTTCCTCACTACCCTCCCCGGGCGTGGGGCCACCGAGCGCCGACGACGAGGACCGGCACTGCCCACCCGCCGACCAGGCGGGTTGGGAGGAGTCCTGGGACCTGTCCTTCGCCACCGCCGGCGCCGCCCTCGGGGGCTATGCCCGCCTCACCCTCGATCCCGGGCACCGCCGGGCCTGGTACTGGGCCGCCCTGGTGGGCCGGGGGCGCCCCCTGGTGATCGTCGTCGACCACGACCTGGCGCCGCCCCGGGGGCGCGCCCTCGACCTGCGGGGCGAGGGCCTGTGGACGTCGCTCACCTGCGAGACGCCGCTGGAGCACTGGAGCGTGGGCCTGGAGGCCTTCGGGGTGGCCCTCGACGATCCCGCCGAGGCCTGGCGCAGCCTGCGGGGGGACCGGGCCCCCCTCGGGCTCGACCTGGAGTGGGAGGTGGACGGTACCGCCTGGCCGGCTCCCCATCCCGAGGGCTACCACCTGCCGGCCCGGGTTCACGGCGAGGTGCTGGTGGGCGAGGAGACCCTGGCGGTCGACGGGACGGGCGGGGTCACCCATGCCTGGGGGATCCGGGGCTGGGGCCGGGCGTGGTCGTTCGCCGCCGCCCGGCTCGACGACGGCACCGGCGTCGCCGGCCCGCTGGACGGGCCGCCCCCGGCCGCCGGACCGTCCGGGCCGCCCGGGCTGCCGGGCCCGGGGCGAGCGGCCCTGGCCCTCGGGGACGGCCGGGCGCCGCTGGGCTGTGCCATCGCACCGCTGTACCATGCCCCGGTCGCCGTCGAGGGCCCGGACGGGGCGGCCAGCCGCCTGGCCCGCTCGCTCTGCCGCTACACGCTGGCCGACGGGCGGGGTGGCGTCGGGTGGGTCGACCGCAATTGGGGTACCGCGGGCGCCGGCGGCACCTGACCGGCCTGCGGTTCAGCCTCCCGGGCGCACCAGGGGCGGGTTGAACGGCTCGTGCAGCACGAGGAGGGTGGAAGCGTCGAGATGTCCGGTGGGGGGGAGGCCGGCCCGCTCCTGGTAGGCCCGGAGGGCCCCGGTGGTCGAGCCGTCCCAGGCGCCGGTGGCCGGCACGGCGAAACCCAGTTTGGTCAGCTGGACCTGCAGCCCCCGGATCTGGTCGCTGCGCAGCTCCGCCGGCGGCTTGGCCTCCCAGCGGAACTCCGGTGCCGCGGCCAACGTGTCCCAGATGGCCTGGCTGGCGTGCTGCCACGACCAAAACGACGTCCCTGCCGCCCCCACCTGCTGGGCGGCGCTGAGGAAGCGGCGGATCTCGTCGGGCGGGGGCGGCCCCGGCCTGCCCCCCTCCGGGGCCCCGTCGTAGGCCTGGCCGATGGGGATCACCGGCTTGCCGAAGCCGGCGAGGAAGCTGACATCGTTGACCACGTCGGAGTCGGGCTGGCGGTTGAGCCAGTAGGTCATGGGGGCGACGGCGTCGAATGACGGGATGACCGACGGGTAGGGGAAGCGCGCCTGCATCGCCGGCGAGGGGCGCGGGACCACGGCGACCAGGGGGTAGGCCGGGCCCACCTGGGCCCGCAGGCCCTCGGAGTAGGCCGCCGCTCCCGCCGCCGTGAGATTGGTGCCCTCCGACGCCGTCTCGATGTCGGCGGCGAAGCCGTCGAGGCGGTCGCCGCTCGGGGTGATGTAGGCGATGGCGTCCACCGCCCGGGCCACGTCGGCGCCGACGTCGTGGAGGTAGGGGAAGTCCCAGCCGTAGACCCGGATGTCGGCGGCGTGGGCCTTGGGGAGCAGCTCGTCCATGTAGGCCTGGGCGTAGAACCCCTGGCGGGACGACCCGGTACGCACGTAGACGTGGGTGAGGCCGACCTGGGTGGCCCGGGCCACCAGGGCGTCGACACTTCCCCCTTCGACCTCCTCGGGCAGGTAGAGCCACATCCCCCGCCCGAGGGGCAGGGCACCGGCGTCGGCCGGGACCTGATGGTGCTGGGCTTGGTCGCCGGGAGCGCCCCGCTGCAGGGGCATGGTGGCCAGCCCCTCGGCCGGGCCCGAATGCCCGCCGCCGAGCTCGGCCACCGCCTCGGGCACGACGGCGGCAGGGGCGGCGGGAACCGGCGCCCGGTGCCCCAGCAGGCGACCGCGGGGGGACCCGTTCCCCGGCGGCACGACCGCCACCTCGGCGCCGAGCGCCCCCAGATCGATCAGCACGGGCTGGAGGGCGAGCTCGGCGGGTGCGTCGGGCTGGGCCACGGCGGCGGCCAGCAGGCCGAGCGAGGTGAGGGTGGCCGAGGCCACCACCACGCCGGCGGCGGCCAGGGCCTCACCCCGCCGGGGGAAGGCGGCGGCCAGGCGGCCGAGCAGGCGCCCGGGAGGATGCTGCGGATGGGGCCGCAGTACGGCCCGGCGCAGCGGTTCGAACAGGTCGGTGGGATCCACCGGGTCGAGCGGGGGGATGGTCGACGCCGGCGCAGCGGCCAGCGGAGCCAGCCGTGCGGTGCGTGGTATGGGCATTGCTCTCCGTCGTTTCAGTGCTTTGCGTGAGGAACTGGTGACGGAGCGTGCCTGCTACCGCCGGGCGTCGATCCTGCCAGACGGGCGCCGCCCGATGTTGGTCAAAACCTAAATTTCTTATCCGAGAACGAAGATTTCTACACCAGGTCGGTAAGAATCGTCCGTTTCACCTGCTGAATGGCGTCGGTGACCTTGATGCCCCGAGGGCAGGCGTTCGTGCAGTTGAAGGCGGTTCGGCAGCGCCACACCCCGCTGCGGTCCCCGAGCACCTCCAGGCGCTCGTCCCGGCCGGCGTCGCGCGAGTCGAAGAGGAAGCGGTGGGCCTGGACGATGGCCGCCGGCCCGACGTAGCTGCCGTTGGTCCAAAACACCGGGCACGAGGTGGTGCAGGCGGCGCAGAGGATGCACTTGGTGGTGTCGTCGAAGCGCTCCCGCTCCTCGGGGCTCTGGCGCCGCTCGCCGTAGCCGGGATCGCCCGGGGCGGCGATGAGCCAGGGCAGCACCGAGCGGTACTGGGCGAAGAAGGGGGCCATGTCGACCACCAGGTCCTTGATCACCGGCAGGCCCCGGATGGCCTCGACGCTCACCTCGCTGCCGGCGTCGGACAGCAGCAGCTGGCAGGCGAGGGCGTTCTCGCCGTTGATGACCATGGCGTCCGAGCCGCACACCCCGTGAGCGCACGAGCGCCGGAAGGTCAGGGTGCCGTCGTGGAACCACTTGGCCTGGTGCAAGACGTCGAGCACCCGGTCGGTCGGTTCCATGCCCCCGATCTCGAAGCGCTGCCAGTAGGGCTTGCGGTCCACCTCGGGATTGAAGCGCTTGACCCGCAGGGTGATCGTCGCCATGTCCGCGCTCATCCCCCGATTGTGGAGGATCGAGGTCGCTCAGCCACCCGCAGGCTCCACAATGGGCCAGGCGATGGTCAATACGTGCGCTCCATGGGCTGGTAGAGGCCGCCGTCGACCGGCGTGTAGGAGAGGCGGACCGTCCCGTCGTCCTGGCGATGGGCCAGGCTGTGGCGCATCCAGCCGGCGTCGTCGCGGGTCGGGAAGTCGTCACGGAAGTGCGCCCCCCGGCTCTCGGTGCGGGCCCGGGCCGAGGCCACCAGGGCCTCGGCCAGATCGAGCAGGTAGCCGAGCTCGAGGGCCTCGGTGACGTCCGAGTTGAACACCGAGCCGGTGTCGTCGATGGTGCAGGCCCGGTAGCGCCCGGTCAGCTCGCCGAGCAGGGCGGCCATGTCGTCCAGGCTCTGCTGGGTGCGAAAGACCGACGCCCGCTCCATCATCCGGGCCTGCAGCTCGGCCCGCACCCGGGCCACCTTCTCCCCCCCGGTGCCCGACTTCATGGCGCTGATGCGCTCCTGCACGCCGTCCCCGGCGCCGGCCGGCAGCGGGGGCGCCTCGGCCCCGGTGGCGAAGGCCGCCATGGCCCGGCCGCCCCGCCGGCCGAAGACGACGATGTCGAGCAATGAGTTGGTGCCCAGGCGGTTGGCGCCGTGGACCGATACGCAGGCGCACTCGCCGGCGGCGTAGAGCCCGGGGACGGTGCTGCCGTCGGCATCGAGGACCTCGGCGTCGACGTTGGTGGGGATGCCCCCCATGGCGTAGTGGGCGGTGGGCTGGATGGGGATGAGGTCGACCTTGGGCTCGAGACCCTGGTAGGTGCGCACGAAGTCGGCGATGTCCGGCAGCTTGGCGTCGATCTGCTCGGGGGCCAGGTGGGTGAGGTCGAGATGGATGTAGTCGCCGTCGGGACCCATGCCCCGGCCCTCTCGCACCTCGGTGAGGATGGCCCGCGACACCATGTCCCGCGGTGCCAGGTCCTTGACGGTGGGGGCGTAGCGCTCCATGAAGCGCTCCCCGTCGGCGTTGCGCAGGATGCCCCCCTCGCCCCGCGCCGCCTCAGAGAGCAGGATGCCCAGCTTGTAGATCCCGGTGGGGTGGAACTGGAAGAACTCCATGTCCTGGAGGGGGATGCCGCGGCGGTAGAGCAGGCCGGGCCCGTCGCCAGTGAGGGCGTGGGCGTTGGAGGAGACCTTGAACATCTTGCCGAAGCCGCCGGTGGCGAAGAGCACGGCCGGGGTGGCGAAGACGTGGAGGTCGCCGGTGGCCAGCTCGTAGGCCACCACCCCCGCCACCCGGCCGTCGACCAGGGAGATGTCGAGGGCCATGAACTCGTCGAAGAAGGTGACGCCGCGCTTGATGCACTGCTGGTAGAGGGTCTGGAGGATCATGTGGCCGGTGCGGTCGGCGGAGTAGCACGCCCGCCGCACCGGGGCCTCGCCGTGGTTGCGGGTGTGGCCCCCGAAGCGGCGCTGGTCGATGCGGCCGTCGGCGGTGCGGTTGAAGGGCAGCCCGAAGTGCTCCAGCTCGATGACGGCGTCGACCGCCTCGGTGCACATGATGCGGGCCGCCTCCTGGTCCACCAGGTAGTCGCCGCCCTTGACGGTGTCGAAGGTGTGCCATTCGGCCGAGTCGTCCTCCACGTTGGCCAGCGCCGCGCACATCCCCCCCTGGGCGGCCCCGGTGTGGGAGCGGGTGGGGTGAAGCTTGGACAGCACGGCCAGGCGGCACCGCCCCGCCGCCTCGATGGCGGCCCGCAGGCCGGCGCCCCCGGCTCCCACGATGACGGCGTCGTAGCGGTGGTGGTGGACCTGCACCGCCCCAGTGTTCCAGCCCCCGGGGCTGGCTCCCCGGATCTAGGCCCCCGCTGATGCGAACTGGTGGTAGAAGCGGGGCCGGACCGGCCCCGCTTCTGCCACCAGTTCGGCGAGGGGGGGGCGAGGAGGGGCGGGCTACAGGCTGATGACCTCGAAGGTGAGGGCCAGCTCGACGCCGGCGGCCTCGCCCGCCCCCCGGGCGGCGTCGCTCAGGAAGCGGCGGGCGTCGAAGCCCGTGCCCAGCCCCTCGATGTAGGCCCGGTGCTCCTCCAGGGAGCGAACGCCGGCCTCGAGGTGCCCGCTGACGTCGACCATATGGGTGGGCTCGGGCGACGAGGCGTAGGCGATCCAGCGGCAGCCGGCCCACGGCTGGTGGCCCTCGTCGAGCAGTTCGGGGAAGATCCAGCGGTTGCCGGCGTCGCGGGCGGCATCGGCCACGGCGCCGCCGAGGATGCGGTGATCGGCCATGTTGAGGGTGGTGCCGCCCCAGGTGAGGCGTTGGTTGAGCCCGAACAGGACCTCGGGGCGGTGGCGGCGGATGGCCCGGGCCAGATCCCGGCGCAAGCCGAGCCCCGCTTCGATGACCCCGTCGGGGTACCCGAGGAACTCCACGGTGGAGACCCCCACGGCAGCTCCCGCCCGGCGCTGCTCTTCCTGGCGGACCGGGCCGGCCTCGGCTGGCGCCATGGCGTCGATGCCCGCCTCGCCAGCGGTGGCCAGGACGTAGCCGATCCAGCGCCCGCTCGAGGTCCACTTGGCGACGGCCAGTGCCATGCCGTACTCGATGTCGTCGGGGTGGGCCACCACGGCCAATCCCCGCTGCCACTCCTCCTCGAGCCACTGGAGCGCCATCAGGCCAACCTACTCCCGGCCTCTCCGCCGGATCTTCGGGCCCGGCCGGGCGGCGACGATCTCGGTGTCGTAGTGGTTGGTCGCCTCGGCCGGCGCCCCGACCAGGCGCAAGTCGAGATCGAGGGGGCCGGGGGCCTCGGGCACGACGATGCTGAGGGTGTTCACCTTGAGGCAGCTGTCGGCGGCCACGTCGCCGCCCCAGCGCCAGCGGCGCTTCCCGCCGGTCCAGCTCAGCCGGGCCTCGACGACAGCGCCCTCGATGGGGTGGCGGAGGTCGCTGACCACGTGCACGTCGAGGGCCAGGGCGTCGCCGGGTCGGACCGAGGCCGGGAGCCGCTCGGCCAGCACCACCACCGGCCGGCAGGCCTCGACCAGAGCGCCGTAGCCGGCCTTGGGCCGGCGCTCGTGGTCGAGGACCGACCACGTCACGCCGGGGTGGCCGTCGGCCAGGAGGAAGAGGCAGAACCCGCCCGCGGGGCGGTACTTGAGCCGGCGCAGGGTCTCGATGTGGTGCTTGACCACCTGGGCCTGGTAGGCCTGGGTGGCCCGGCGCCACCCGTCGAAGGTGGGGTAGTCGGCCGGTGGCACGTAGCGGTCGAAGCGATCCTTTTGCAGGTTGTGCGCTCGCGCCAGGTGGTCCCAGTCGAGGTCGGGCCAGCGCTCGGGCCGGCAGAAGGCGGCGTCGCCCGAGGGCACGGCCTGGGCGCCGAACTCGCTGACGAAGCGAGCCAGCCGTGGCAGGGCCCGGCACACCCCGGCGAACGCCCGCTCCTCGCCGTAGTACCACCCGAAGTAAAGGTGGGCGTCGCCCCCCTCGCCACCGGACGGGGAGATGGCCCCCGACTGCGGCAGGACGGTGCGGGTGCCGTCACTCTGGCGCAGCGCCCGGGCCAGCGAGCGGTCGAGCACGCTCTTGTTCCAGTTGGGCAGGGCGAGGGCGGCGGCGTAGCGGAGGGCGGTGCGGGGCCCGTCGAGGGGCCGGTGGTCGACCTCGACCCGGCGCTCCATGGACAGCGCCTCGTTGTGGGCGCACCACAGGGCGATGCAGGGGTGGTGGCCGAGGAGATCGACGGCCGCCTCGGCCTGGCGCAGGGCCTGGCGGCGGACGCTCCGGGCGTAGCCCCACTGCAGCGGCAGGTCCTGCCACACCAGCATCCCGAGCTCGTCGGCCGCCTCGTAGACCTCGGGCCGGCTGATGTGGCCGTGCAGGCGCACCAGGTCGAGCCCGGCCTCCCGGGCCTGGGCCACGTCGGCAGCCAGGTCGGCCCCTGCGACCTCACCCAGGGCCATCCGGTGCGGTCCCTGGTTGGCTCCTTTGAGGAACATCCGCTCGCCGTTGACGGTGAGGATCCCGTTCCGCCACCACAGCGAGCGCAGCCCGATACGGCGGTCGACGGTGTGGGAGGTGGCGCCGGCGTGCACCACTTCCACCCGCAGGCGGTGCAAAGGCTGATCCCCGAGGGCGTGGGGCCACCACAGCTCGGGGTCGGGCACCGAGATTTCCCAGTCGAGGTGGTTGGGGCCCTGGGCCAGGCGGTGCTCGCTGGTCTGCTCCTCGGCGCCGACGGCCGTGCGCAGCTCGATCCGGCAGGGATGGTCGCTGTGGAGCTCCGCCCGCAGGGCGACCACGGCCTGATCGACATCGGCCCCGTCACAGCGGGCCCGCAGGGCGTTGATCCGTACCGGTCCGGTGTACTCCAGGCGCACCGGTCGCCAGATCCCGCCGGGGTTCCAATCGGGTTCGAGGCAGTCCCAGTGCTGGAAGACCCCGGTGAGGTTGTGCTTGGCGGTGCGGTCCCGCTCGGGGGAGCAGGCCAGCTCCACGCCGAGCACATGCTCGCTCCTGTCCCCCAGGGCGGACGTGATGTCGAAGTGGTGGGGGGCGAAGTAGCCCTCGGTGTCGCCCACGTACTCACCGTCGAGCCAGACGTCGCCCTGGTAGAACAGCCCGTCGAAGACGAGCCAGGCTCGCACACCGGAGGCGGGGGCCGATGCGAAGCGGCGGCGGTACAGGACCGGTCCGTCGGCGTCCTCGAAGCCGGGCGACGAGCGCCAGTGCCCCGGGACCTCGATGTTGTGCCAGGCCACACAGGCGTCGTCGAGGTCGGCCTCGCAGAAGGCCCGGCGCAGGTCCTCGTCGGCCTCGGCGGCCCGCCACGTGCCGCTGAGCTCGACGGGGGCCGGGAGATCCATTGACCGACCGTACCCAGGCCGGGCCATCGCCTCCCGAAGGGGCCACCGCTACCGTGGTCGGGGATGACCTCCCGGCCGGCCACCCTCGGAGAGCTCCGGGACTCGGGATGGCGCTCGGTCCCGGTCAAAGAGGAGATCCGGCGCAACGCCGTGGCCCGCATCAGCGCCGGCCGGCCGGTGCTCGATGGCTTGCTCGGCTACGAGGACACCGTCTTGCCCCAGCTGGAGAACGCCCTGCTGGCGGGCCACGACCTGATCTTCCTGGGAGAGCGGGGCCAGGGCAAGACGCGCATGATCCGGGCCCTGGTCGGCCTGCTCGACGAGTGGGTTCCGGTGGTGGCCGGTTCCGAGATCAACGACGATCCCTCGGCCCCGGTGTCGCACTTCGCCCGCCAGCTCGTCGCCGAGGCGGGCGACGACACGCCGGTCGCCTGGGTCCCTCGCCACCGCCGCTTCGGGGAGAAGCTGGCCACGCCCGACACCTCCATCGCCGACCTCATCGGCGAGGTCGACCCCATCAAGGTGGCCGAGGGCCGCTACCTGGCCGACGAGTCCACCTTGCACTTCGGCCTCGTGCCCCGCACCAACCGGGGCGTCTTCGCCATCAACGAGCTGCCTGACCTGGCCGAGCGCATCCAGGTGGGGCTGCTCAACGTGCTCGAGGAGCGCGACGTCCAGGTCCGGGGCTACCAGGTGCGCCTGCCCCTCGACGTCATGCTGGTGGCCTCGGCCAACCCCGAGGACTACACCAATCGGGGGCGCATCATCACCCCCCTGAAGGACCGCTTCGGTTCCCAGATCCGCACCCACTACCCCCTCGATCTCCAGACCGAGATGGCCATCGCCGAGGCGGAGGCCCGTTCATGGCCGGTCGACGGGCGCCGGGTGCGGATGCCCGACCAGCTGGCCGAGGTGGTGGCATCGGTGTCCCACCTGGCCCGCTCCAGCCCCCACGTCAACCAGCGCTCCGGGGTGTCGGTACGCCTCACCGTGGCCAACGCCGAGATGCTGGTGGCCAACGCCACCCGCCGCGCCCTGCGCCTGGGGGAGGACGAGGTGGTGCCGCGGGTGAGCGACCTCGATGCCCTGGTCGCCTCCACCGCCGGCAAGATCGAGATCGAGACCCTCGACGAGGGGCGGGACCAGGAGGTGGTCGACGGGCTGTTCGGGGCCGCCGTGCTCGGCGTCTTCCGGCGCTGTGTCGCCCCCGAACAGGTCCGGGCCGTCGTGGAAGCCTTCGACGAGGGCCGAGTGGTCCACACCGGAGACGACGTGGCCTCGGCCGACTACGCCGACCTGGTGGCCGAGGTGCCGGCCCTGCGGCAGGCGGTGCGATCGCTCATCGGTGGCGAGGAGAGCCCTGGCGCGGTGGCCTCGGCGGTCGAGCTGGTGCTCGAGGGGCTGCACCTGTCCAGGCGGCTGAACAAGGACGTGGCCGGGGGCCGGTCCCTCTACCGATCCCGGGGCTGACCGGGATCGGACCCCGACCTACGGCGCGGCGGTGGTCGTGGTGGCGGCTTCGCCGCCCTCTCCGGCCTCGACGCCGCACGACTCCCGGGCCTCGGTCAGGGCCTCGTTGATGCGCTGGTTGAGCAACAGATCGGTTCCGGTGGTGAACAGCGAGCGCTGGAGCAGGCCGGTCTCGAGGTAGTCGGCGGCCACGCAGTCGGCTTGTTCGGGCGGCCAGCTGGCGCCGGCCTGGAGGAAGTCGCTCACCACCGCCTGCAGGTCGACGCAGCGCTCCAGGGCGGTGTAGGCCCGGGACTTCTCGCCCTCGGTGAGCGACGCCTTGAAGATCACCGTCGGCGGCACCGTCCCCCGCTCGGTGTTGTAGCCGAACTCCCGCAGGCGGGCCACGCCCAGGTCGTCGACGATGTGCTCGGCGAAGCACCGCGACCCGGCGTCGTCGAAGGGCAGGGCACCGTCGTCCCCCTCGCCTTCGCCGGACACGTTGCCCGCCACCAGGTCGATCATGGCCTGGCGCTGCTCGGGGGTCACCTCCTCGGCTTCCTCGCCGCCACCGCCACCGGAATCCCCGCAGGCGGCGGCCACCAGGGTGAGGGCCGCCAGGGTCGTCCACATCCGCTTCACGGGGGGCGAGGGTAGCGGCGGCGGTAGCCTCGGCGGGGTGGCTCGCCGGGCTCGGTATTCCCGCTGGGATGGCAGCCAGCGGGGGTTCGATCTCGACGCCGAGCAGCTGCTGGAGGAGTTGGCCGAGGATCTGACTCACCACGGCGACGCCGACGCCGCCCTGCGCCGGCTCCTCCAGGAGGGGTTCCGGGACCGGGCCGGGCGCCAGGTCCAGGGCCGGCGGGAGCTGCTGGAGCGGCTGCGTCAGCAGCGCCGGCAGCGCCTGGCCGAGCGTGATCTGGGCGGGGTCTACGAGGGCATCGCCGAGCGCCTGCGGGAGGTGGTCGACACCGAGCGGGCCGGCATCGACGCCCTGGAGGAGGCGGCCCGGGCCTCGGGGGACCAGCGCCGGATGGATGTGGTGGGCGAGGCCGCCCAGCAGCGGCGCCAGGAGCTCGATTTCCTGCCGCCCGACCTGGCCGGCCAGGTGCGGTCCCTGTCGGGCTACGAGTTCACCTCGCCCGAGGCCCGGGAGCGCTTCGAGGCGTTGGTGGAGGAGCTGCGGTCCGAGGTGGCCCGGTCGTGGTTCGACCAGCTGGCCGGCGACATGGGAAGGGTCACTCCCGAAGATCTGGCCCGCACCAAGGACATGCTGGCCGAGCTCAACCGCATGCTGGAGCAGCGTGCTGGCGGAGTGGAACCCGACTTCGCCGGCTTCATGTCCCGCTTCGGTGACCTGTTCCCCGAGCAGCCCCGCAGCCTCGACGAGCTGCTGGAGGTCATGGCCCGGCGCCTGGCGGCCATGCAGGCCATGCTCAACTCCCTCAACCCCGAGCAGCGGGCCCAGCTCCAAGGCCTGTCCGACCAGCTCTTGGCCGACCTCGACCTGCGCTGGCAGATGGAGCAGTTGGGGGCCAACCTGCGGGCCGCGGTTCCCGGCGCCGGTTGGGAGGCCAGCTACGACTTCAGCGGTACCGACCCGCTCTCGTGGGGCGAGGCGGCCGACGTGCTGGGTGAGCTGGGGGACCTCGACCAGCTGGAGCACCTGCTGGCCAACGCCGCCTCCCCGTCGTCGCTGGCCGAGGTCGACCTGGAGCGGGCCCGCCAGCTGCTGGGTGACGACGCCGCCGAGAGCCTCGAGCACCTCGGCCAGTTGGCCGACGTGTTGGCCGGCGCCGGGCTCATCGAGCGGCGGGAGGGCCGCCTCCAGCTCACCCCCCGAGCGGTGCGGCGCATCGGGGCCCATGCCCTGTCGCAGCTCTTCTCCCGCCTCGACGCCGGCACCCTCGGGCGCCACCAGGTGCCCCGGCTGGGTGCCGGCCACGAGCGGTCCTACCAGTCCAAGCCCTACGAGTTCGGTGATCCGTTCAACCTCGACATCCACCGCACGGTGCGCAACGCCCTGCAGCGGGGCGGGGGGGGAACGCCGGTGGGGCTGCGGCCCGACGACTTCGAGGTGGAGGAGACCGAGGCCGCTACCCGGGCGGCCACGGTGGTCATGCTCGACGTGTCGCTGTCGATGGAGATGAAGGACAACTTTCTGGCGGCCAAGAAGGTGGCCATGGCCCTGCACTCGCTGATCTCGGGCCGGTTCCCCCGCGACTACCTGGGCATGGTGACCTTCGGCCGGCTGGCCCGCCAGCTGCGCCCCGAGCAGCTTCCCGAGGTCTCCTGGGACTTCGACTTCGGCACCAACATCCAGCACGGCCTGGCCCTGGCCCGGCGCCTGCTCTCCCGCCAGCGGGGGACCCGCCAGATCGTCATGATCACCGATGGCGAGCCCACCGCCCACTTCGAGGAGGGCATGGCCGAGCCCCTGTTCCACTACCCGCCGCTGCCCGAGACCCTCGACGCCACCCTGGCCGAGGTCAACCGCTGCACCCGGGAGGGCATCGCCATCAACACCTTCATGCTCGACGCCTCGGCCGAGCTTCGCCGCTTCGTCGAGCAGCTCACCCGCCTCAACCGGGGCCGGGCCTTCTACGCCACCCCCGAGACCCTGGGTGCCCACGTCCTGGTCGACTTCCTCGACCGGCGCCGCTCGGCCTGAAACCGCCCGGGTCCAGGCCCGAAGCCCCCCCGAACTGGTGGCAGAAGCGGGACCGCTTCGGCAGCGCCTCTGCCACCAATTCGGCTGGTCTCAGCTCAGGTGGCCGGGGTCCAGTGGATGATGGCCGCCGGGGAAGTGCGCATGGGGGGGCGCCAGGCATCACCATCGGCCACCAACCAGTTGGCCAGCAGGCCCCGCAGCTCCCGGCGCACCTCGGCGGTGTCGTCGAGCAGGAGCACCTCCCGGTAGGTGCGGGCGGCGGCGGCCACGCTCGTGAAGCGGGTGCGTACGGGCACCTCCACCACCGCCACGTCGGGCCGGATGTCGAGCTCGGCCAGCACGGCCACGGCGTCGAGGTAGGTCGGGCCCGGGTGGCGGGGCCGGTCGTGGAAGTGGCGCCAGAGGGGGTCATGGAAGGCATCGCCCGAGAGGGCCGAGAGGTAGACGAAGGCGTGGCGGCGGGCGGCGGTGTCGAGCTTGGCCAGGAAGTTGGCGGCACCTTCGACCAGGGGCAGCACGTAGGCACACAGGGCCACGTCGGTCCCCTCGACCTCCACATCCTCCCACCGCCCGGTCACGGTGGTGACGTTGTTGATCCCCGCCCGCCGGACGGCCCGGCGCAGGATGTCGCCCATGGTCTCGCTCGAGTCCACCGCCACCACGTGGGCGACCCTCGGAGCGAGGGCCAGGGCGAAGCGTCCGGGGCCCGAACCCACGTCGAGGAGCGTCGTGCGGGCCCCCGATACGCGGCGCAGCCGCCTGAGCAGCGGGTCTCCCGCCACCGAGGGGGAGGTACGGGCGGCGTAGCGGCGGGCTCGCTGGTTCCAGTAGTCCGCCCCCAGGGCGCCGATACCCGGGGAAAGCCGGTTCATCTCCCGGCGCCGGGCCCGCACCAGGCGCCGCCAGCGCCCGGCGGCGCTCTCGGCCCGCCGGTCAGCGGGCCCGGCAGGCGTCATCGGCGGATCATGGCGTATTCTTGCTGGCCGTGACCAGTGTGCAGCGTGTGGTGGCCTTCATCTCGATGGGCGTGGTCGCCCTGGCGATCCTCTTCGCCCTGTTGCCCTTCACCTTCGCCGACGAGGTGAGCTGTGGTCCGGCGCTGTTCGGGTCGAACCCCCGCAACCCGGGAGAGGCTCGGGTGGGCTTGATCAACCCGGAACGCGACTGCGACCGCACCGGGCGCAGCCGGCTGGCCACGTCCGGGTTCCTCGCCATCATCGGCGTGGTCGCCGGGGCGGGGGTCACCCTCGTCCCTCCGCCGGGCAAGGACTGCCGCCTCGGAAACCACAGCGACTGCCACGGGGGCTGGCCGGCGATGGTGGGGCTGAATCGCTTCGCTTGCCAGTGCTCCTGCCATAGCACCTGAGCGCCCTCATCGGTGCTGGCGTCAGGGCCCGTCGGTGATCACCACGCTGTACTCGGAGCCGTCGGTGTCGATGTCGACCTGGTAGCGACCCCCTTCAGCGAAGCGGCGCTGGCCCTCACCCTGCGCTTCGATTGTCTCCACCACGTCGCCACCGGCGGCCTCGATGACCTGGATGACCACGGTGCCGGCCGGGACGTCCCAGCGGATCTGCCAGTCGTCGGCGACCTCGAACTCGTCGGTGGTGCGGTCCTGGTTCGACTGGTAGGACCCGGTAAAGGTGCCGTTGCCGACGGCGGTCTGGTTGCCGGTGTTGCGGCGGGTGGTGGTGCCCGGTGCGTCGGTGGCTGGCGGCGTGGTGGGAGGCTCGTCGCCCTGCTCCTCGCCGGGGTCGGTGGTGGTGGTCGAGGAGGTGTCGGTGGCGACCTCGCCGGCCTCGTCGCCGTCATCGGTCGCCAGGGTGTAGATCAAGATGCCCACGGTGCCACCGAGGAGCAGGGTCAAAAGGGCGATCAATGCGACCTGGCCGGGCCGCCAGGCCCGGGACGCCCCCGGTGGGTGCGGGACCCCTTGGCGGTCGCCTGGCGGCCAGGGTTGCTGGGGTGCGGGGGGCTCCGACGAACCCGGTGGCGGAGCCATCGGCCGGGTCTGGTCCGCGGGTGTCGCTGCCGTGGGGTCATCGCTGTCGGCCATGCTGCGGACGGTAGCGGGCGGCTAACCTGGCGCCGACCGGAGGGAAGGAGCCCCATGATCGACCCCGACGTGCCAGAGGAGCGAGTGGTGCGCGAGGAGCGCATCGTCGAGCGGCCGGAGCCGGTGCGGCGCCGGGTCACCATCGAGCGCCGTGGCGAGGGGGTTGGCCCTGGTTTCGGCTACGGGATGAACCCGATCGGGGTCATCCTGTCGGTCGTGCTCGCCGTGTTCATCCTCGTTTTGGTCTTCGGCTTCTTGCTCTAGGGTCACGGCTGACGCCGGGCCCGTTAGCATGACGCTCCCGGGCGGCGTGGCCGAGTGGTTGAGGCAAGGGCCTGCAAAGCCCTGTACCCGGGTTCGATTCCCGGCGCCGCCTCTCAGGAGAAGTGCTGGTGAGGGGTGATTTTCAGCTTCTCGCCGGTCCCACCCTCGGTCCCGTGACACCGCCAGGACACGAAAAGACACAGGAAGTCGCAGTGAGGGGCTCAGCAAGTGCGCCGTGCTGTCGACACGCACACGTTCCAACGTGTGAGTGATCGCATCGATCTCGTCGGTGCCAACCGTTGTTCGAGGCGGGCGTCGATGACGGCGCCCCGGAGTCAGGTCCGCACGGTCACCGCATCGGCTTCGATCGAGAGGCCGCTTCGTTCCAGGATGCGGTCCTGTCTGCGATCCAAGAAGTCGAGTCCGCACAGTTCGACGTCCTTCGGGTTGAGCCGGACGAGATCGCGTCGGCAGCCGACATCGCCGAGAGGACGGTTCGAAGCAGACCATCGATCTCGTCGCTGATCAGCGGCACGCGCGGGCCCGGGAGGCTGGTCTCAGCCCGTCGCCGGCAACGTCCGCAGCCCCCTGTGGCGGTGGACCGAAATTGCCGCATGGCGAGGCCTATGACCACAGCCAAGCCGTCGACGGGGACCAGGCAACGTTCCTCGCCGCGGTCAACGAGTTGTTGGGCGCGCCGCGAGCCGGCGGCAGGGGCGGCGTTCACCCGCACGCTGACGCCCATGGTGGATCTCGAGGCGCCGTGAACTGACGTTTCGTCGTGTTCTCGCCGGCCCCCGTCACCGTTACCGGCTGGCCCAGGCCGGGGTTGGTGGGGAGATCGAACCACCGCCGGGATGGGATGCGACAGTATGGATGTGAGGAGCGGCAGGGACGACCCCGGCGCGACCGACGCTGAGCTGCTGGCGGCGATGGCTGACGGCGACCGTCAGGCTCTACGCATGCTGTACGAGCGCCACGCCCCTTGGCTCTCCCTCCGGCTCGGCCGGCGCTGTGGCGACCCGGGGATGGTCGACGAGGTGGTGCAGGACACCTTCGTCGCCGTGTGGCGACGCCCCCAGAGCTGGAAGGGCGAGGGCCAGGTGGCGGCGTGGATCTGGGGCATCGGCGTCCGCCGGCTGATCGACCACCTGCGCCGGGCCGGGGTACGCGGGCGGCTTCCCGAGCCCGAGTTCTCGCCGGTGCTCTCGGCCGAGGAGACCCTGCTCTCGGGTGTCGAATACGGTGACGCAGCCGGCGCCCTCAACCGGCTGTCGCCCGAGTTGCGGGCGGTGGTCCAGGCCACGGTGCTCGACGGCTTGACCACCCGGGAGGCGGCCCGGCTGCTCGGCATCCCCGCCGGCACCGTCAAGACCCGCATGATGCGGGCCAAGCCCCTGCTCCGGGAGGCCCTGGTATGACCTGGCACGCCGATGCCCCGCTGCTCGCCCGCTACGCGGCCGGCGACCTCGACCCAGCTCGGTCGCTGTCGGTGGAGGCCCACATGGTGTCGTGTGCCACCTGCCGTGCCGCCTTGGCTCCCTTGGCCGACCGGGAGCGGCTAGATGATGTGTGGGATGAGCTGGTCGAAACGATCGATGCCCCCCGACCCGGTCTGGTCGAGCGCCTGCTGGCCCGGATCGGCGTGGCCGAGCACCTGGCCCGGTTGCTGGCCGCCACCCCCTCGCTACGCCTGTCGTGGCTGGCGGCGGTGGCGCTGACTCTGGCCTTCGCCGCCATCGCCGCAGCCGAGGGCGAGCGAGGCGCCCTGGTCTTCCTCGTCCTGGCCCCGCTGCTTCCCGTGGCCGGGGTGGCCGCCGCCTTCGGCCCCGAGCTCGATCCCACCTACCGGGTGGGGTTGGCGGCCCCCTTCTCCACCGCCCGGCTGCTCCTCCTGCGAGCGGTGGTAGTCCTGCTGACCACCACGTTGCTGGCCGGTGCCGCCGCCTTGGTCGTTCCGGGGCTCGGGTGGGCGGCGGCGGCCTGGTTGCTTCCGGCGCTAGGACTGACCCTGGCCACCTTGGCCCTGGCCACCGCCGTGCCCCCGCCCCTGTCGGCCGGGTCCGTGGCCATGGCCTGGGTCGTGCTGGTGGCCGGGGCCGAGCGCTTCTCGCCGAGCGACCTGGCGGCGTTTCGAAGTGTCGCCCAGGTCCTCTACCTGGTCGTGGCCATCGGGGCGGCGCTGGTGCTGGCCCTACGCATCAACACCTTCGAGATCGAGAGGAGCTCCTGATGGTCACCATGGTCGAGGTCGCCGGCGTGGACAAGTCCTACGGCCGCACCCGGGCCCTCGACGCCTTCAGCTTCACGGCCGGAGCCGGCATCTTCGGCTTCCTCGGTCCCAACGGGGCGGGCAAGACCACCCTCTTGCGCATCTTGGCGACCGTGCTCGCCCCTGAGAAGGGAACGTTGCGCCTGCTCGGCTTGGACCCCACTCGGCCCGATGAGCGACTAGCCGTTCGCCGCCGCCTCGGCTACCTCCCCCAGGAGCCCGGGTTCCACCGCAACTTCACCGCCTTCGAGTTCGTCGACTACGTCGCCATCCTCAAGGAGATGACCGATCGGCGGCACCGCCACGACGAGGTACGGCGAGTCCTCGCCCTCGTCGGACTCGCCGACGTCACCGGCCGCAAGATCAAGCACCTCTCGGGAGGGATGCGCCGGCGGGTGGGCCTGGCCCAGGCCCTGCTCGGTGACCCCGACCTCCTGGTGCTCGACGAGCCCACCGCCGGGCTCGACCCCGAGCAGCGGCTGCGCTTTCGCGAGCTCGTGTCCGGGGTGGGAGAGCACCGGTGCGTGGTCCTGTCGACCCATCAGACCGAGGACGTGGCCGCCCTCTGCCACCAGGTGGTGGTCATCGACGGTGGGGTCTCCCGCTTCGGCGGGACGCCTCGCCAGCTGGCCGAGCAAGCTCGGGGCAAGGTGTGGTTGGCCGAGAGCCGCCACCCCGCCGCCCGCCTGTCCTGGCGCACCGGCGAAGGCCGCCACCGCAACATCGGGGAGGCTCCCCCGGGGGCCGAACTGGCTGAACCCACCCTGGAGGACGCTTACCTCCTGCTGGTCGGCGCCCGGGCGGTAGCAGAGCCGGCGGCCTAGCTGTGCCCGCTCCTGCGCCGCTCGTTCCCGGCGGTGACGTCGGTGAGCGCAGAGCCGCCCCTGGCCGACGTCTTCATCGACGGCACGGGGGACCGGTGGGGACGTTGGAGGATCTGGAGGCGGCCAGGACCACCGCCGCCGGTGTTCCCGTCGTCCGCTCCGCCGGGTGGGTGGTGCCGGGGTTGGCACGGGTGGAGGGCCACCGCCTTCTCCGCCACCCAGCGTTTCTCCTCACCACCACGCTGTCGTTGGTGATGGCCACGTCCGGGCGGGGCATCGACTTCTCGGTCCTCGTGCTCAGTGGCTGGGCGTCGGCCGCCATAGCCCTCGGCGTGGCCCTGGCTGCCAACCTCGCCGCCTCCCGCAGCCGGCGCGACGGCACGGATGAGCTGTTCGCCTCGCTCCCGGCCGATGAGCGAGCCCGGACCACCGGCCACCTCCTCTCGGTGGCGTGGGCCGTCGTGGCGGGTGCGGTGCTGCTGGTCATCGTTGCCGCCGCCATCCATGCGGGAGGCGGGCCCGCGGTACGCCTCGGCGGGTCGGTGCGCGACCACTCCCTGGCACCCGCTGAGTTGGCCCAGGGCCCGCTGGTGATTGCCACCATGGGCGTGGTCGCAGTGGCGCTGGGGCGCTTGTGGCCCAGCCGTCTGATCGGGTCGGCGCTGGCTGTCGCACCGCTGTTGGTGGTTCAGTTCCTCGGGGGTGACCGCCGCTGGTTCGGGGCCTGGGTGAACCACGCCGACACGGTCCCCGACGGCTACTGGCCGCATCCGGAGATCGCCCCCGCCACCGACCTGGTGGGCTTCGACGTTGTCTCCCTGAACTGGCACCTCCTCTACCTCACTGGACTGGCGGCGCTGGCCATCACCGTTGCGCTCGGCCGTGGACGGGCGAGCTTCGCCGTCGTGGGCACCGCCGTCGCCGCGCTGGCCATGGCGATCGTGGGCGGGGTGGCCCAGCTGCGATGACTGTTCCCAGCGATGTGAACGACTCAGCCGAATGCCTCCATGGCAGCGATGCCGCCGGTGCATCTCTTCGCCCCGGGGGCTCCTCGGTTCCCGCTCCACCGTCCTGGCCGATCGCCGCTGCCCTCGGCCGCATCGAGGGGTGGCGCCTGCTCCGCCACCCTGGCGTCGCGGTGGCCCTCGTCCTGACGGCGCTCCTGGCGACCGCCCAGCGCGTTCCCGAGGTGACCGACCGGACCGAGGCCGCCTTCAACGCCGGGTTCAACTTCCTCCTGCTGGCAGCCATGACGTTGGTGGCTGCCAACCTGGCGGTGCTCCGGGGCCGGCGGCACGGCACCGAGGAGCTCTACGCCGCCACCCCGGCCGATCCTGCGTCCCGGACCGGCGCCCACCTCCTCGCCCTGGCCTGGCCTCTCGCCGCCAGCGTGGCACTCCTCCTCGCCGGCGTGGTGCTGTCGGCCGTGATGGCGCCTGACGGGTTCGGCCCGCCCCATCTGGGCGAGCTGGCAGTGGGGCCGCTGCTGGTTGCCGGCGCCGGTGCCCTGGGTGTCTTCCTGGCCCGATGGGCACCGTATCGGCTCACGGTGCCACTGGCGCTGATCGCCATCATGTTCTCCGAGCTCTGGCTCAACTCCGAGGCCTTGGTGGTGAGCTCATGGCGGTGGCTG
The DNA here is from genome assembly GCA_035553895.1 of Acidimicrobiales bacterium. Taxonomy (GTDB): domain Bacteria; phylum Actinomycetota; class Acidimicrobiia; order Acidimicrobiales; family CADCSY01; genus JADDRA01. The sequence continues at coordinate 20,080 of DATMJI010000140.1, forward strand.
GCCTTTTGGTTCGGCGTCAGTTCCTTGCCGTCCTCCTTCCTCCCGCCCCGGCCCTCTTGGCTGCACCTGGCCTACCTCGTGGGCCTCGTGGGGCTCGCCGGCATCGGTGCGCTCGTGGCCCACGGGCGGCGGCGCCCGGTGGTGGTGGCCGGCCTGGTGATCCTGGCCCTGGTGGCCGGCTCGGGCTGGGCCCTGACCCGGCCCCCCTCAGCCACGGAATGGGCGGCACGGAATGACCTGCTCGCCAACCCCGAGCGACACCAGGTCTGTGAGCGCCTCGACGGGGTGCAATTCTGCGCCTACCCCCACTACCGGCCGCTCGTGGCCCATTGGCGGCGACCGGTCGCGGGCGTGGCGGCCCGGCTCCCCGGCGGCGTGGGACTTGCCGGCCTCGAGGTGCGCCAGTGGATGGCCCCGATCGACGTTCAGTACGTGACCGGGGGCTACCGGACCGGCCTGCAGCGGGTCCTGCCCGACCTCCCTCCCGCCGACGCCCCCACGCCCGATGACGGAGCGCTGCACCCGCCCCTGACGTGGAACACCGGCGGCGAGGCCGACCTTGGCTTGGCGTTGGGCGCAGCGGCCTCGGCCGTCGGCCTGCCCATCGTGCCGTCGTCGGCCGGCATGGTGTGCGACAGCACCGGCCAGGGCCGGGCCGTGGTGGCGCTCTGGCTGGCGGGCCAAGCCACGCCGGAGGCGGGTGAGGCCCTGGTCCGGTTGGCGGCCACCCGGATGAGGCCCTTCGGCGCCGCCGGCCGGCGCCTTGTGGTGGGCGACCACGTCGACCAGGGGACCCATCGCAGCGGCGTGGCCTGGGGCGAGTCAGAGTTGGGGGCTGCCCTCGCCCTTCTCGATCGCCCGGCGTCCGAAGTCGAGGCCGCCGTGGCCGCCGAGTGGTCGCGGATGACCGCCCCGGCGACCACCACCGAGGAGGTGGTGAACCATCTCAAACTGGTGTCGCCTCCCGCCCTCTCCTCGATCGCCGAAGGCGACGAGAACCAACCGCCGCCTGTCGAGGCGCACCTGGGACCGCCGTGTCCCGATCGCCCAGCTCCGAGCGGGATCTGACGACGCCACTGTCCTCGGCAACGGCCCAGGTCCCGGCGAGCCGGTCACCGGCGTCGCCGGATCCGGTTGCCGCTCGCAACGTCTGACCGGCGACCATCCTCCGGGTCCCACGACGGGGCCAGTCCCCACGCCGGCAACATTCCCGGATCGGTAACCGAGCTCGACCCGTCCGCAGCGGGAACCGATTGTGGTCCGGCGTGCGACAGAGTGAGCATGGGAGCGGCAAGGGGCGGTGCGGCGAGCGCCATCAGCACTCGTCCCGGGACGTCGGCGACGGCGCTCAATGCCGGCCGCCGCCGCCGCTTCCTGGTGGCGCCGACCGTACGTCCAGTCGCCCGAAGCATGGCTTGGGCGCCGCTGTTCGGGGCGACGGTGGCCAGCGTGGGTTTGCTGTGGGCTCTCCTCCACCGGAACCCCGAAAGCACGGCCTCAACCCTGGCCGGGCTGCGTTTGGCCGCCCTGCTGATGAGCACCGGGGCCGCCTTCGCCCTCGAGGATCCGGCGGCGTCCACGTTGGCGTCATCACCCACCGGACTGCGCGCCCGCCAGGGCCTGCGCCTGGGCCTGCTGCTGCTCACGCTCGCCGCCCTGTGGACGGCGGTGGCGGCGGCGGCAGCGGTGCTCGCCGGCGTGGCCCCATCGGCCTTGCCCCTCGGCGCCGCCACACTGGAGGCCGTCGCCATGCTCGCCGTCGCCCTGGCGGTGACCGCCGCCGCCAGCCGGACCGCCGACGGCAGAGGAGGCGTCACCGGTAGTTCGGCGCTCCTCCTGGCCATGCTCGCCGCCCTCCTCGGCCAGCAGCGCTGGCCCCGGCACCTGACCGTGTTTCCGTTCGAGCCGAGCGACCCGGCGTGGGAGTTGGCCCACACCCGTTGGTTCGGGGTGCTGGTCGGCGCCGTCGTAGTGCTGGCCGCCGCCTGCTCCGATCCTGCACGCCGCCCGCTCGCCCAGACGGGCCTCGTCCCCCCCAGAAACCGACAGAGAAGGAGCATGTGATGAACCGTATGACCAAGCGGGCCCTGGTGGGCCTGGCCCTGACCGCCTCCATATTGCTGTTCGTCGCCCCCAGCGCCCAAAGCGCCAGCACGGCCACGGCAGTGATGCACGACGCCAGTGGCGAGCGGGCCGGTGTCGTCGTTCTGCGAGCCAAGGGCCAGCGCCTTACCGTCACCGCCCGGATGGCCCTCCCCACCGGGGCGGCCGGCTTCCATGGCTTCCACATCCACACCGTCGGGGTGTGTGACCCGGCCACGGGCTTCGCCTCTGCTGGAGGGCACCTGGGAAGTGTCGAGGGCCATGTGCATGACGACCATGCCGGCGACATGCCGTCGCTGCTGGTGCAGGAGGACGGCAGGGCCACCTTGGCGTTCGAGACCGACCGGGCCATGCTCGACCAGATCTTCGATGGCGACGGCGCAGCAGTCATCGTCCACCAGGGCGCCGACAACTTCGCCAACATCCCGGAGCGCTATGCGCCCAACGGGCCCGACGCAACGACGCTCAACACTGGCGACGCGGGCGCTCGCCTGCTCTGCGGTGAGTTGAGGTAGCCACCCACAAACCGATCACCACACATCGGGCCCGGCCCTCCTCCTGGCCGGGCCCGATACGTGGTCGGTCGCCTGGCGTCGCCACGCCGGCGCCGGTCGAATCATCGCAGCCGGCCCTGGGTCGCCCAGGCTTGCTCTCTGGACCCCCCCTCGCGCCGGTGGGCGAAGTCGGGCCACCCGCACCTCGGAGCGGCGTGGAGTCGTCGCACCGCGGGCACCACCACCGGTCGATCGGCGGTATTTTGGTCCCGTGCCCATGGACACGGGCTTCCCCGAGTCCGACGCCCGGGACGACTTCACCCGGGCCCGCCGCCGGCAGGTGCTGGCCCGCCTGGCCGCCCGGCTCCGGGGCCAACCCAGCGACGTCGACGTCATCCTGCCCTTTGACGAGGTGGTGGCGGCGCTGGGCCGGGTGGGAGAGCGTTCGGTGGGGCTCGAGACCATCGAGCTCGACACCATCGTGGGTACCGTGGATCGCGACCGCGACTTCGACCGGCGCTTCCGGCCCACGTCGACCAGGGCCCGGAGCCGCTTCGAGCAGATCGCCGCCGCCGAGCGCCGGGGGGCGGCTATGCCTCCCATCGACGTCTACCGGGTGGGTGCCGTCCATTTCGTGCGTGACGGCCACCACCGGGTGGCGGTGGCCCGGGCCCGGCGGCGACGCACCATCGAGGCGCGGATCACCGAGATCGTCACCCGCTCCGGTGCCGGGCTCGACCTGCGCGCCGCCGACCTGCCGGTCAAGTCCCACGAGCGCCTGCTGTGGGAGCGCGTCCCGCTGCCCCAGGAAGCCCGCGCCCGCCTGGGAGTGCGGGACGCGGTCGACTTCGGGTTGCTGGCCGAGGGGGTGGAGGCCTGGGGGTTCCGGCTGATGCAGGCCGATGGTGCCTTCTACGACCGGGGCACGGTGGCGGCACGGTGGTTCGCCGAGGAGTACGTCCCCGTGGTGAGCATGCTCCGGGAGGCGGGGCTGATCGGCGACCAGCACCAGGAGAGCGAGGCCTACCTGCGCCTGGCCGCCGACCGCTACCGCCTGATGCGTACCCACGCCTGGGACGCAGGGGTGATCGAGGCGCTCCGCCGCCGGCGCTGAGCGCCCCCTGCGCCCGGGCGCCGACGACGCGCCGCCCGCTCGGCTAGGGGCGGGTGGCCGCAGAGGAATCGCCGAGGCGCTTCCCGGTGTCGGCATCGAAGAGCAGCACCCGGCGGGTATCCAGCCACAGCTCGGCCTTCCGGCCCCGCTTGACCTGGCTGGCGGGGTCGAGGCGGGCGACCACCTGCTGGCCGCCGCCGGCCGGCATCTCCACCGTCTCCAGGTCGCCGGCGATCTCCTGGAGGTGCCCTGACGACGCCCGTTCGCCCTCCAGGTCGAAGTGGGCGAAGAGCTCGGATCCCATCCACTCGATCACGTCGATCTCGGCCCCGAAGGTGACGCCGGCCGCCCGGCCGTCCCCCTCGACCAGGGCTGCGTCCTCGAAGTGCTCGGGGCGGACTCCGGCGATCACCTCGCGGTCGGCGTCGCCCAGTTGCGAGCGCAGGCCGGGGTCGAGCTCGTAGCTGCCCACGGGCAGGTGCACCGTCGTGCCCTCGAGACGGGCGGGCAGGAAGTTCATGGCCGGCGAGCCGATGAATCCGGCGACGAAGAGGTTCACGGGCTCGTTGTAGAGCTCCTGGGGGGAAGCGACCTGTTGCACCTTGCCCTTGCGCAGCACAGCCACCCGGTCGCCCAGCGTCATGGCCTCGGTCTGATCGTGGGTGACGTAGACCGTGGTGGTGCCCAGCCGGTTCTGCAGCCGCGACACCTCAGTGCGCATCTGCACCCGCAGCTTGGCGTCGAGGTTGGACAGCGGCTCGTCGAGCAAGAAGGCGACGGGCTCGCGCACGATGGCCCGGCCCATGGCCACCCGCTGGCGCTGGCCCCCGGAGAGGTTGGCCGGTTTGCGGTCGAGGTGGTCGCTCAGCTCCAGGACCCTGGCCGCCTCCTCCACCCGCCGGTTCACCTCGCCATCGTCCATCTTGGCCAGCCGGAGGGGGAAGGCCATGTTCTCCCGGACGGTGAGGTGCGGGTACAGGGCGTAGTTCTGGAACACCATGGCGATGTTGCGGTCCTTGGGAGACTGCTGGTTGACCACCTTCCCGTCGAAGCGCAGCTCCCCGTCGCTGATGTCCTCGAGACCGCAGATCATGTTCAACAGCGTCGACTTCCCGCATCCCGACGGCCCGACGAGGATCATGAACTCCCCCTCACCGATCTCCATGCTCACGTCGCTCACGGCTTCGGTCCCGTCCGGGAACCGCTTGGTGACGTGGTCCATCACGATCTCGGCCATGTCAAACCTCCTGGTGGTGGGCCATCGTCATCCCTTCACCGCACCGCTGGTGAGGCCGGCGACGATGCGGCGCTGGAACACGAGCACCATGATGACGATGGGAATGGTGACCACCACGGCGGCGGCGGCGATCGAGCCTGTGGGCTGCTCGAACTGGGAGGCCCCGGTGAAGAACGCCAGCGATGCGGGCACGGTGCGGGCCGACTCGGTGGAGGTCAGGGTGATGGCGAAGAGGAAGTCGTTCCAGGCGAAGATGAACACGAGGATGGCGGCGGTGAACACCCCGGGGGCGGCGAGGGGCACAATGACCCGGCGGAAGGCCTGGAAGGGGGTGGCCCCGTCCACCTGGGCCGCCTTCTCCAGGTCCCAGGGGATCTCCCGGAAGAAGGCCGAGAGCGTCCAGATGGCCAGTGGCAGGGTGAAGGTCATGTAGGGGATGACCAGTCCCGGCCAGGTGTCGTAGAGCCCCACTGAGCGCCACATGTTGAACAGCGGGCCGACGATGGAGATGGGCGGGAACATGGCCACGGCCAGGGCCCCAGACAGGATGAGGCGCTTGCCCGGGAAGTCGAGGCGGGCGATGGCGTAGGCGGCCAGGGTGGCCAGCAGCACGGCCAGCAGGGTGGCGAGCAGGGCGATGCCGATCGAGTTGCGCAGCGCTGACGTGAACACGCCCTCTTCGAAGATCGAGGTGTAGTGCTCGAAGGTGATGTCCCGGGGGATGAAGCGCCCGTCGGTGAGCGAACCGCTGGGCTTCAGCGACAACGACAGGATCCAGGCCACCGGGGTGAGGGCGTAGATCACGATCAGCACGGTGCCCACGGCCCAGAACGCCCGCTCCCGCCCCCCCTGGGCGCTCCCGACGGCCACTACCGCTCCCCCCGGGCCTGGCCCAGGTCGGTGTTGAAGCCCCGGACGAACAACAAGGCGATGAGGATGACGGCGAGGAAGATCAGGACCGACACGGCCGAACCCACACCCAGGTTGAGCCGGTTGATGAGCTGGTTGTAGCCGAGGATCGACAGCGTCTCGGTGCCGTTGGCCCCCTGGGTCTGGATGAAGACGCTGTCGAAGATGCGGAAGGCGTCGAGGGTGCGGAACAACAGGGCCACCAGAACGGCGGCTTTCATGTTGGGAAGCGTGACCTTCACGAAGCGCTGCCAGGCGTTGGCCCCGTCGACCTTGGCCGCCTGCTGGAGGGTGTCGGGCACCACGGCCAGGCCGGCCAGCAGGAGCAGGGCCATGAACGGCGTGGTCTTCCAGACCTCGGTGAGGGTGATCACCAGGAACGACGTCCCCCGTTCGGTGAGCCAGGCCCGGTCGGTGCCCAACCACTCGTTGACAAAACCCAGATCGGGTGTGAAGGCGAACTGCCAGGCGAAGGCAGCCACCACGGTGACGATGCCGTAGGGGATGAGGATCGACGCCCGCACCGTCTGGCGGCCGAAAACGGCCCGGTGCATCACCAGGGCCAGGGCCATGCCCACCGTCAGTTCGAGGGCGACGGTGACCACGGTGATGATGACCGTCGCCACCACGTCCTGCCACCACAGCTCGGCGGTGAGGACGTCGACGTAGTTCTGCAGCCCCACGAACCCGCGCTCGGCGGGAAAGCGCAGGTCGTAGCGCTGCAGGGAGAGCCACACGGCGTAGGCGATGGGGTAGCCGGTGACCGCCACCATCACGACCACGGCCGGCGCACACAGCTTCCAGGCCAGCGAACGCTCGGCCCGGGCCCGGTCACTCAGGCCTGCCCGCCGGCCGGGGCTGCCCCGCCCGCCCCGATCGGCGGCGGCGGAGCGCTCCGTCTCGTCGTCGACCTGCTCGGCGATCACCGGCTCGGCCGCCTGGCTCACAGCAGCCCCCGGGATTCCAGCGCCTGGTTCACCCGGTCCTCCAGCACGGCCACGTCCTCCCGGGGCCGGATGGCGTCGGGGGGGTGGAGGACCCGCTGGACGGCCAGCGAGATGTCGTTGTAGGCCGGGCTGACGGGCCGGGGGGCGGCATCTTGGAGGCTCTCCTGCAACACGTCGGCGAAGGGGAAGGCGGCCTGTACCTCGGGGGTGTCGAACAGCGACGATATGGTCGGGGCCAGGCCACCGTCGACGGCCGCGATGATCTGGTGGGGGGCGGAACGGATGCACGTCGCCGCTTCGAAAGCCAGGTCGGGTTGGTCGGAAAATGCTCCGACGCCGAGGTTGATCCCCCCCAGGGGCGGGCGGCTCGGCTCCCCGGCCACGACCGCCGGCCAGCGGGCCCATCCCAAGTGCTGGAACACCTCCGGGGCGTTCTCCTCGGCGCTGGGGTAGACGAAGGGGTAATTGACCATGAAGCTCGACCCCCCGGACTCGAAGGCGAGCCGGCCCTGGTCCTCCATGGCGTTGGAAAGCGTCGGGTCGGCAGCCTGGGACCGGGCCACGCGCTGCATCACCTCCATGGCCTGGATGGCCGGCTCCCCGAGGGCCACCTCGGCATCGTCCCCCGCCCCCTCGATGATCGAGCCACCGGCCGATGCGATCAGCGAGTTGAACCACACGGTCAGGCCCTCGAAGCGCGCTCCCTGGACCTGGATGGTGCCGTCGGGCCCGATCGACTCGGCCATACGCACCATCTCCTCCCACGTCTCGGGCGGCTCGGGCACCCGGTCGGTCCGGTACCACAGGAGCTGGGTGTTGGTGGTGAACGGCGCCACCCACAGCTGATCTTCGTAGGTGGCCGAGTCCACGATGGGTCCCGGCACACCATCGGTCACGCCGGCCGCCGCCGTACCCTCCCACGGAAGCAGCCAGCCGGCCTCGGCGAACTCTCCCGTCCAGATCACGTCCATGCCCATGATGTCGATGTCGCTGTCCTCGGCGGCCAGGCGCCGCACCAGCTGCTCCCGCTGCTGGTCGGCGCTCGAGGGCAGGGCGGCCATCTCGATCCGGTAGCGGCCCGCCGCCTGCTCGGTGCAGTCCCGAGCCGCCTCGGCGTACGCACCCGACGGTTCGTCGAAGACGTACCACGTCAGGGTGGGGACACCACCACCGGCCCCGCTACCACACGAGACCGTCGCCAGCGCCAGAACCACGACGAGGCGGACAGGCCAACGGGCCCGGCCCGGCGGCCTCGGGGAGGAAGCAAGCCCGGATGGGCGATCGGCCACGGGTTCCTCCAACTGGACGGCTGCCCCCGTTTACCCCCACGCCGGCACCATCAAACCTGACGGGGCCCCATTTTTCGGTGCCTGGATCGCGTGTGGTTATGACAATAGAGGGATATGGTGATCTTGACCAGCTGCACCATAGCGCGGTCATGTGCACGAGGTCGGGCAGCGGAGCCCGGCCGGGTGATCAGAACCCTTCAGAGGGCGTAACCCCATCCATTGCAGCTGGTTCGCACCCCCATTCATACCAAGGAGGGAAACTCATGCTGTTGCACTGCCAACTCGCGCGCACAGCGAGCGCACACCCGCCAACTGAGCCAGACGGAGTGAGGGGGCGGTGGTCTTGATGCGCCCCTACCGCGGACTTCTCGTCAGCGCGGTGGTCGCCGCCACCGCCCTGCTGGCCACGGGCGCATCGCCCAGCCTGGCCGCACCGCCCGACTCCCGAGAGCTGACCTATCAGGCCAAGCACGTCGATGCTCCCAACCCCCAGGACACCAGCCGGTGGGCCGAGCGCCTGCAGACCCTGAAAGACCTCGACGGCAACGGCGCCAACGAGATCCTCGTCGGCGTTCCGAGCGAGAACCTGACGGCCGAGGGCGGGCCGTGCGAAGCCACGGCCCCAGGCTGCCTCGAGAACGCCGGCCACGTCTACCTGCTCGAGGGCAAGACCCGCCGGGTGCTGTACTCGGTGACCTCGCCCGAGCCCCAGGCTCGGGCCCAGTTCGGCTTCTTCATCCAGGTTCCCGGCGATCTCGATGGCGATGGCACAGACGACTTCGCCGTCGGCACCTCGGCTCAGGACACCACCGCCAGCGGTGCGTCGTGCGCCGCCGGCACCGACGGCTGCAACGTCGATCAGGGCAAGGCCTGGGTGTTCAGCGGCGCCGATGGCGACCTGCTCTACGAGCTCAACAGCCCCGTGCCCCAGGCCGGCGGTCGCTTCGGTGAGCGAATCGGGACCGCCGGCGACATCAGCGGCGACGGGGTACCGGAACTGATCGTCGGTGCTCCCACCCACGACTCCCCGCCCGGGTGCGAGAACGTCGAACCCCTGCCCGACGACTGCCAGGTGGACCAGGGCCAAGCCTTCATCTTCGACGGGAGGACGGCCGAGCTCCTGCGAACCCTCGACGTCCCACCCGAAGACCGGGCCACGACCCCGTGCTCAGAGGATTGCGGCATCTTCGGCAAGGCCGTCCAGGGCCCCGGAGACACCGATGGCGACGGCGTCACCGATCAGCTGGTCGATGCGCCTGCCTACGGTGCCGGGCCGGCAGGACCGATGGGCGGCAGGATCGGCCGGATGTACCTGTTCAGCGGTGCGACCGGCGAGCTGCTGCACAAGATCGACAACCCGACGCAGGAGCCGGGTTCCGGATTCGGATTCCAGGACGCCATGCCGGGAGCACCGGGCGACGTCAACGGCGACGGCTTCGCCGACATCTACGGCAACGGCTTCGCCGTGAGCAACCCTGCGCACGGCGAGGACGGGCTGGCGGAAGGCATGGCCTGGGTCTTCAACGGCAAGACGGGGGAGATCCTGTACCGCCTCGAGGACCCGACCCCGAGCAAGGGCGGCCAGTTCGGCTGGTCGGTCGCCACGACCGACCATGACGGTGACGGCAGGCCCGATCTCTACGTCGGTTCCTCCCCGCACCACTTCCCGGGAACGGACCAGAACGGCGGGACCTACGTGTTCGAGGGGAGCACGGGAGCACTCATGGAGATCCTGGAGATCCCCGAGAAGGACCGCCAGCCGGTCGGTGGCTTCAATCGGTCCACCTATCCCTTGAGCCTGGGTCCCAACCTGGGCTGGGGCCTCACGGCACCGGGTGACCTCAACGGCGACGGCCAGCCCGACTACGTCGCCGGCGCACCCTTCTTCGCCGTGGGCGACAACGTCGATCAGGGCCGGCTCTACGTCTTCCGCTCCAAGTTCCACGGACCTCCCGCCGTCCCCCCCGGGCAGGCGGGTGACCGGCCGGGCCCCAGGTAGCGCCGGCGGCACACCGCATGGCCCACCCCTCGTGGGCTCTTGGAGTCCCCCTGCCCTGTCCGGGCAGGGGGACTCCCCGCGCCGGGACGGCCATGGGTCGGCCGGGCGACGCCAGCGGATAACTGGGATATGACCAGCTCTGGACTCGATCCAGCCTGGTGCGGTACGGTGGCGGCGTGCCCGCAGTGACCGCGCCGAGCCACGAGGCGCTGCTCCGCCAGCACGGCCTGAACGTCACCGCCCAGCGCCTGGGTGTGCTGCGGGCGGTGTCGGACCGTCCCCACAGCGCGGTGGACGATATCCACCGCGCCGTACGGGCCGAGATCGGGGCCATCTCCCGCCAGGCGGTCTACGACGCCCTCGCCGCCCTGACCGGCCGGGGCCTCCTCCGGCGCATCCAGCCCGCCGGATCGCCGGCCCGCTACGAGAACCGGGTCGGTGACGACCACCACCACCTCGTCTGCCGGAGCTGCGGCCGGGTGGTCGACGTCGACGGTGCCGCCGGCGACACCTCGTGCCTGGCGGCGGCCGACGACTCGGGCTACGAGGTCGACGAAGCCATGGTGATCTACTGGGGGCGCTGCCCCCAGTGCGGACCACCGTCACGAGCAGTGCCCCATCACCAGGAAACCGCACGAGAGGAGAACGACCATCGTGTCTGAACACGGCAGCGAGAGCGAGAACCCGGTCATCCCCGCCCCCACGGTCACGCAGAGACGGCCCCGGACCAACCGTGACTGGTGGCCCGACCAGCTGAACCTCCAGGTGCTCCACCAGCACTCGCCCCGGGCCAACCCCATGGGAGAGGCTTTCAGCTACGCCGAGGAGTTCGCCGGCCTCGACCTCGACGCGCTGAAGCAGGACATCTTCGAGGTCATGACCACCTCCCAGGACTGGTGGCCGGCCGACTACGGCCACTACGGGCCCCTCTTCATCCGCATGACCTGGCACGCCGCCGGGACCTACCGCATCGCCGACGGCCGGGGTGGCGGCGGGAGCGGCGCCCAACGCTTCGCCCCCCTCAACAGCTGGCCCGACAACGCCAACCTCGACAAGGCCCGCCGGTTGCTGTGGCCGGTCAAGCAGAAGTACGGCCGCAAGCTCTCCTGGGGCGACCTCATCGTCTTCGCCGGCAACTGTGCCCTGGAGTCCATGGGCTTTTCGACCTTCGGCTTCGGCTTCGGGCGCGAGGACATTTGGGAGCCCGAGGAGATCTTCTGGGGCCCCGAGGACACCTGGCTGGGGGATGAGCGCTACAGCGACGACCGCCAGCTCAGCGGTCCCGTGGGTGCGGTGCAGATGGGTCTTATCTACGTCAACCCCGAGGGTCCGAACGGCAATCCGGACCCGCTGGCCTCGGCCAGGGACATCCGGGAGACCTTCGCTCGCATGGCGATGAACGACGAGGAGACGGTGGCCCTCATCGTCGGGGGGCACACCTTCGGCAAGTGCCACGGTGCGGTCGGCGCCGACTACGTCGGCCCCGAACCCGAGGCGTGCCCGGTCGAGGCCCAGGGGCTCGGCTGGCGGAACACCTTCGGCACGGGCAAGGGCCCCGACACCCTCACCAGCGGGCTGGAAGGTGCGTGGACCAACGAGCCGGCCCGGTGGGACAACGGCTTCTTGGACAACCTGTACCGCTACGACTGGGAGCTCACCACCAGCCCGGCCGGAGCCAAGCAGTGGACGCCCAAGAACCCCGAGGCCCAGGGCACCGTGCCCGACGCCCACGTTCCGTCCAAGCGCCACGCCCCCATGATGTTGACCACCGACCTGGCACTGAAGCTGGACCCGACCTACGGGCCCATCTCCAAGCGCTTCTTTGAGAACCCCGACGAGCTCGCCGACGCCTTCGCCAAGGCGTGGTACAAGCTGTTGCACCGCGACATGGGCCCCGTCCGGCGCTATCTCGGCCCGTGGGTCCCCGAGCCGCAGCTGTGGCAGGACCCCGTTCCCGAGGTCGACCACGAGTTGATCGACGGCGACGACATCGCCGCCCTCAAGGGCCAGCTCCTCTCATCGGGGCTGTCCATCTCCCAACTCGCCTCCACGGCGTGGGCGGCGGCCGCCAGCTTCCGGGGCACCGACAAGCGGGGCGGGGCCAACGGGGCGCGGATCCGCCTCGCTCCCCAGAAGGACTGGGAGGCCAACGAGCCCGCCGAGCTGGCCACGGTGCTACCGGTGCTCGAGCGGGTGCAGGGCGACTTCAACCGCTCCCAGCCGGGGGGCAAGCGGGTCTCGCTGGCCGACGTCATCGTGCTGGGCGGCTGCGCAGCCGTCGAGCAGGCGGCCAGGAACGCCGGCCAGGACGTGAACGTTCCCTTCACCCCGGGGCGCACGGACGCCTCCCAGGACCAGACCGACGTCGAGTCCTTCGCCGTACTCGAGCCCACCGCCGACGGGTTCCGCAACTACCTGCGGGCGGGGGAGAAGTTGGCGCCGGAGACGCTGCTGTTGGACCGGGCCAACCTGCTGACGCTGACCGCTCCGGAGATGACGGTGCTCATCGGCGGCATGCGGGCCCTCGGCACCAACGTCGGTCGTTCGGCGCTCGGCGTCTTCACCGACCGGCCCGAGGCCCTCACCAACGACTTCTTCGCCAACCTGCTCGACTCCGGAACGGAATGGCAGGCATCGGCCGGGGAGGAGCACGTGTACGAGGGGCGGGACCGCTCCTCCGGCGAGGTCAAGTGGACGGCGACCGCCGTCGATCTGGTCTTCGGGTCGAACTCCCAGCTCCGGGCCATCTCCGAGGTCTACGGCGCCGACGACGCCATGGAGAAGTTCGTCGCCGACTTCGTGGCGACGTGGGACAAGGTCATGAACCTGGATCGCTTCGACATCGCCTGACCGGCACCCTCGCTTCGGTGGCCGGTTCGCCTCGAGCCGGTCACCGAAGCGTCGCCTTTGCGGCGGTGCCGGCGCCCGGGGCCGGGCGTGCCC
>DATMJI010000141.1:0-28623 GCA_035553895.1 Acidimicrobiales bacterium
GTGCCCGTGGGCTGCCAGCTCCCGGACCCCCTCGGGCGTGAGCGCCACCCGCCGCTCGCTGTCCTTGACCTCGGCGGGCACCCCCACGAGCACACGCCCACCGTAGAGGCAGCGGCGCCGCTGCGAACGTTGTCGGATCGACAGTGTCCAACACGGCCCAGCCGACAAAGAACGGGAGGGGGAGGGGGATCAGCGCAGGCCGAGGGCCTCCCGGGCCAAGGTGAGGCCGATGATGGTCTTGGCGTCGGTGAGGCGGCCGTCGCCGATCATGGCGGGGACATCGTGGAGGTCGACGTGCTCGACGGTCATGTGGGCCTCTTCAACCCCCTGGGCCGACTGCTCGGTCCGCTCCAGGTCACGGGCCAGGTAGACGGTGGCCCGCTCGTCGCAGAAGCCGGGGGTGTTGTAGAACTCGGCCAGCTTGTCCATGCGCCCGGCCCGCCAGCCCACCTCCTCCTCCAACTCGCGGTTGGCGGCCGCCTCCGAGGCCTCCCCGTCGACGTCGAGCTTGCCGGCGGGGATCTCCAGCAAGAGCCCGTCGATGGCACTGCGGTACTGGCGCACGAGCACGGCCGTGTGCCCGTCAGCGAGCACCGGGACCACCGACACCGCGCCGCAGTGGCGCACCACCTCGCGGCTGAACTCCTCGCCGTCGGGGCCGACGAAGGTGGCGTCGACGAGGGTGACGACCTCGCCCCGGTGCAGGACCCGCTCGCGCCGGAGCGAGAAGCCGCTCACCCGGCCACGCCGGCAGTAGTGGCGTCGGGGTCGAGGAGCCGGGGTCGGCGACCCTCGGCCCGGTCGAGGGCGGCGGCGATGAGCTCCCGGAACAGCGGGGCCGGGCGGTCGGGCCGGCTCTTGAACTCGGGATGGGCCTGGGTGCCGACCCAGTAGGGGTGCCCGTCCAGCTCGACGAACTCCACCAGTCGCCGGTCGGGCGACACCCCGGAGCACACCAGGCCGGCCTCCTCGAAGCGAGCCCGGTAGCGGGAGTTGAACTCGTAGCGGTGACGGTGGCGTTCGTAGATGAGCTCTTGGCCGTAGGCCCGAGCCACCACCGAGCCCGGGGTGAGGCTGGCCGGGTAGACCCCGAGGCGCATGGTGCCGCCCAGGTCGACCACGTCCCGCTGGGTCTCCATGAGATCGATCACCTTGTGGAGGGCGCTGGCGTCGAACTCCGAGGAGTTGGCCCCGCTCAGGCCGAGCACGTTGCGGGCGAACTCGATCACCATCACCTGCATGCCCAGGCACAACCCGAGGCAGGGGACGCCGTGCTCGCGGGCGTAGCCGGCGGCGGTCACCTTGCCCTCGATGCCCCGCTCGCCGAAGCCGCCGGGGATGACGATGGCGTCGAGGTCGCGCAGGCGCCCGTCCGCCAGCAGCCCCTCGACCTCCTCGGCCTGGATCCACTCCAGCTCCACGCCGGCCCCGTGGTGGTAGCCGGCGTGGCGCAGGGCCTCGGCCACCGACAGGTAGGCGTCGGGCAGGCTCACGTACTTGCCGATGATGCCCACCCGTACCGGCCGGTCGGCAGCATCGACCCGGGCCACCAGCGCCTCCCAGTCTCCCAGATCGGCCCTGCCCTCGAGGCCGAGCAGGCGGCACACCTCGTCGTCGAGGCCCTCCTCGTGGAGCACCAGGGGGATCTCGTAGAGGTGGCGGGCGTCGACGGCGTTGACCACCCCCCGCAGGGGCACGTCGCAGAGGTCGGAGATCTTGGCCTTGAGCGAGTCGGGGATGGGCCCGTCGCTGCGGCAGACGATGGCGTCGGGCTGGATACCCCGGCTGCGCAGCTCGGTGACCGAGTGCTGGGTGGGTTTGGTCTTTTGCTCGCCCGACGGACCCAGGTAGGGCACCAACGTGACGTGCACGTAGCAGACGTTCTCCCGCCCGACGTCCTTGCGGAACTGGCGGATGGACTCGAGGAACGGGAGGATCTCGATGTCGCCCACCGTGCCGCCCACCTCGGTGATGACCACGTCGACGTCCTCGGTGCCCAGGCGGGTGATGCGGCGCTTGATCTCGTCGGTGATGTGGGGGATCACCTGCACCGTGCGCCCCAGGTAGTCGCCCCGGCGCTCGGCGGCCAGGACCGACTGGTAGATCGACCCGGTGGTGGCGTTTGAGGACTGGGAGAGGTTCTCGTCGATGAAACGCTCATAGTGGCCGAGGTCGAGGTCGGTCTCGCCGCCGTCCTCGGTGACGAAGACCTCGCCGTGCTCGAAGGGGTTCATCGTCCCGGGATCGACGTTGATGTAGGGATCGAGCTTTTGGATGGTGACCCGCAGCCCCCGGCACTTGAGCAGGCGACCGAGCGACGACGCCGTGAGCCCCTTGCCGAGGGAGCTGGTGACGCCCCCGGTGACGAAGATGTATTTGGTCACGCTGGCTTCGACTTCACGTCGTGGCGCCTCCCGAGTCGGAACCTCACCGTTGCTCGGGATCCGATCCTAGCTCAGGCCCGCCGGCCGGCCCGGTCGAGCACCCGCAGGAGCGGTACGGCGTCGATGATCCGGGAGAACGACACCACCTCGCCGGCGGCGTTGAGGGCGAGGAGGCCCACCAGCACCGCCACCCGGGCGCCCGGCGGCGTGGACACCACCACGCCGAGGCCGAGGGCGCCGCCGAGGGGGTTGGCGCCGGTGTCGCCCAGCATCACCCGCTCCCCCAGGTCGGCGGGGAGCAGGGCGGCCGCCGCCCCCACCACCACCGCCACCCCGGCCAGCGGCTCGGCCAGCCCCGTGGCCCCGGCCAGCACCACGAAGGCCGCCACCGCCACCTTCAGGGTCCGGCCCGGTGCCCGGTCGAAGAGGTTGGCGGCGTTGGCGGCGAGGGCGACGACCAGGGCATCGACCACCAGCTGGCCGGCGCCGCCCGACAGCGGCGCGCACACGGCCACCGCCAGTGCCCCGCCCCCCACCAGCTTGAGCCCGCCGGTGGTGAGCCGGCCCCGCACCAGGGCGTCCAGGTGACCCCGAAACCCGCGTCCATCCCGGGCCGACCCCGCCAGGTCGTCGACCAGGCCGAGCACGGCCAGGCCGGTCACGGTCGCCACCACCAGAGCACCGCTCACCACCCGCCGGCCGGCACCCGACCCGGCGACCGACACGGCCAGTGCCTCGGCCCCGGCCACCACCACCAGGGCCAGCACCAGCACCAGCCCCCCGGCAATGGGCACCGCCGCCCCCCGGTGGTTGGCCCGGGCGAAGGCCGGTGCGCCGAGCAGGCCCCGGAGGGCGAACCACCCGAGAGCGCCCGCCAGGGCGCCGAGAGCCGAGCCCACCACCACGATCACGAGCCGACCGCCTCCTGCCGGCCTTGGCCCGGTGACCACCCCCGGGCCGCCGGGCCCGGGCGGCGCACCCGGTCAGCCACGACCGTGCCTGCTCGGAGTCACGGCCCGGCCCCGGCCCCGGCCCGCCGGTAGAGGGTGACCGCCATCGACGCACCCTCCTCGTCGACCCACCGCGGCGGCCACGGTCCCCACACCCGAACCATCTCCGGATGGCCGGCCAGGGCGTTGAGGGCGGCCACGCAGTTGGTGTCCATCAGGCGGTACCACGCCAGGTCGCTGGCGTCGGTGAACAGCCGGGGGCAGGCGATGACCACGTGGCCGCCGCGACGGAGCCGCTCGACCTCCTGGTCGAGCACGGCCGCCGGATCGGCGGCAGCCAGGCGCTCCTTGGCGTGGCGCCAGTCGGCCGCCAGCGGGTCGGCCACCACCCCGCTGGGCTCGGCGTAGCGCAGTCCGGTCCCGAGGTAATAGGCGAAGAGGGGGAGCTGCTCGAACTGCGTCGTCATGACCACGTCGCCCGGACCGAGGACCGGAGCCAGGGCACCGGCCAGCGAGCGCACGTTGCTCTTGGGCGCGGGCGCCGAGGTGGCGCTCCAAGGACCGATGGTCGGCAGCGTCCACATGGCCACGACCGCCACCAGGGCCAGCACCCCGGCTCGACCGGCCCGGGCCAGGGCCAGGGCCGAGACCAGGAGCACGGGCGCCAGCAGGGCCCCGAAGTAGCGGGCGGACCACGCCGGCTCGACCTGGGACGACAACCACGCCAGCGCCAGCGTCGCCGTGGCCACGCCGCTCAGGACGGCGGCGGCCACCGCCTGGCCCGACCAGGCCCGGCGGCGGTGCCCGAGCACCACCCCGCCGAGCACGGCGGCCAGCACCAGGCTGACCCAGGGGCTGCCCAGGACCGAGTGCACGGCTGCGGCGATGTCGCCGGTGCCGGGCGTGCGCGACCACGGCGCTCCCGTGCGGCGGACCTGGCCGGCGAGGGTCGGCACCCAGGGCAGGTACACGAGCGTGGCTCCGCCGAAGGCCAGGGCGGCGTCGAGCGCCACCGCCCGGCGGGCTCCCCGCTCGGTCGCCCGCAGGCACACGGGAACGGCCAGGGCCAGGGCGGCGACGAGGAAGAGGCCCCAGTTGTGGGTGTAGGCCACGGCCGCCAGCGCCAGGGCGAGGATTGTGGTCATGGCCCGGCGGCGCTGCACCAGAACCTGGACGAAGGCCGACACCGCCACCAGGGCGACCACCACGAGGAGGGGATACATGCGGGCGTCGCGGCTGGCCAGCGTCAGGTACGAGCTGAAGGCGGCCAGCGTGGCCGCCATCCAGCCGGCCCGCTGCCCAAACAGGCGGCGCGCCGCCCAGAACGCCACCGGCACGGCCACCACCGCCAGCACCAGCGACAGCGCCCGCACCGACACCTCGGACGGGCCGAAGAGCCTCATCCACAGGTGGAGGAGGACGAAGTACAGCGGCGGTGACCCGTCGCCGCTCAACAGGGCGGGGATCTCTCCCAAGCCGTGGGAGGCGAGCCCGACCGAGATGCCTTCGTCGACCCAGAGGGACAGCTCTCGGCCCCCCCATCGCACGGCGGCCGAGGCAGCCGCGAGCACGGACAGCCCGGCCAGCCGGCCAGGCCATCGCCGGACCCACCTGGGCCGGGGCGGGCGCTCGTCGTGGGGATCGGGCGCCCGCCCCCCCGCTCGCAGGGTGGTGGCCGTCACGTCGGCCGGGTCAACGCCATGGCCAGCACCGTCAGGTAGGGCAGGAGCACGGCCAGCATCATGGCCGGCACCGCCACCCCCGAGTCGTTGAGGCCACCGCCGAGCACGGCGAGCACCAGGCCCCCGACCAGCAGGGCCCGCAGGCCGGGCACGGCGGCGTCGACCTGGCCCAGCAGCCGGGGCCGGTACCACAACAAGAAGGCGAAGAAGGCCAGTGCGGCGGGGATGATGAGCGACCACACCGAGGAGAACAGCAGCGAAACGTTGGCACCGAGCTTGCGCTCGAGGATGGTGCCGACGCCCGCCCCCCCGTCGAGCACCCGGGCGGCGAAGCGTCCCACATGGGTTCGCTCGCCCGCCGGTCGGGCCAGATCGGCGGCGGCGAAGGCCGTCACCACCAGGGCGGTGACGGCCAGGCCGACGACGGCGTGGCGGGGGCGCAGGTGCTGGCGGAGGAGCAGCACCACCACGATCACCGCCGCCGGCACCAGGGCGAGCACGCCCCCGACATCGGCCCCGAAGGCGGGGTGGCCGTCGGCCACCACCACCACGGCGAGGACGGCGGCCACGCCGGCCACGCCCCGCCGCCGCCGCTGCTGCGGCACCGAGTCGTCCCCCAGGCCCAGGGCGGCCCATGCCCCGGTCACCAGGACCAGAGCGCCCATGGACACCTGGGCGAAGGCCAGGTTGCCGTAGCCGGAGAAGCGCCCGGCGACGATGGGTGAGTAGCCGAAGACGGTGTTCAGCTGCAGCGCGCTCCCGGCCAGCACGTCCCCCACCAGCACGGCCACGGTCAGGCCCACCAGCACCAGAGGTGCGGCCAGGGGCCGGGTCCGGCCACCGGGAGGGAGCCAACGGTGCACCGCGGCCTGCGCACCCAGGGCCAGCGCCGCCGCGGCCAGGAAGGAGGCGACGATGAAACCGCCCACACTGAGGCGGTGGGAGGGCACGAGCCCGGAGAGGAAGGCCACCGGGGGCAGGGCGAGGACGACCAGGGCCAGGGACGACACCGCCGGCCGCAGCCGGGTCCAGCGGGACAGGGCGGCGGCGGCCACGGCGTAGACGCAGATCTGCAAGACGACGAAGGCCACGCTGAAGGGGCCGGTGGCCTCGTCCCGGAAGGTGGCGATGTCGTTGGCCTCGGCCAGCTCGGCGAAGCGGCTCGGGCCGGGGGAGCCCCCGCCGGCCGAGGCGAGCACGACGCCGTTCATCGATGCCGGGGCCTCCACGCCGAGGGCGGCCAGAGCCGTCGGGGCCACGTCGGGCAGCACGACGTAGCCGGCCCGGTTGGTGCTGGCGCTGGTGGCCACCCCCGGCGCCACACCGGGCCCGGCCAGAGCGGCGACGGTGAGGCTGTCGCGGCCCGGCCGGTTCGACGCCGGCGCCACCACCATCACCAGGTGGCGGTCGAGGTCGACCCGCCCCAGCAGGGCAGCCAGCAGATCGTCGGCCTGCCCCAGCGCCCGGCGGCGCTCGGCCCGGTCGGCGCCGCCGGCGCCGGGGCCGGTGGCCACCTGGAGCCGGGCCAGATCGGGGGCCTCCACCAGCACCAGATCGGAGCCCTTCCAGACCTGCTCGAAGGCCGCCACCATGGCATCGGTGTCGCCGCTACGCCCGCCGGGGGCGGGCGGGTCGACCACGCTCAGCTCGGGGCCGACCGTGCCGACGGGGACCACGCCCCGGCGGTCCATCACCGCCGCCGCCGCCTCCCGGTGGACCTCGACCCCGCCGCCGGGCAGGGCCACGTCGGCGTTGGCCACCACCCCGGCGGCCAGGCCGGCGCCGGCCAGGGCCTGGCCCAGGGCGCCGGGCCGGGCGCCGAAGTCCATGCGCCCATTCACCCGGGCGAGGGCCTCGGCGCCGGTGACGACGATGCCGGTCCCGGGCACGGGCACGGCCAGGGCCGCACCGGTGGCGGTACCCGCCCGGTTGCCGGCCCCGATGGTGGCGTAGCCCTCCCCCAGCGAGGTCCGCGGTCCGATGGTGCGCACCGACAGTGAGGCGACGGCGCTGCGGGCCAGCAGGCCGGTCAGCGCCGGCGGGCGCTCGTCGAGCACCGACTGCCAGGTAAGGGTGGGAACGCTGAAGACGAGGACCTTGGCCGCCGGGGCCGGGCGCTCCTGGCTGGCGGCCGGGCGGCCGGGACCCAGGACCAGGCCGAGGACCACGGCCCCCAGGAGCAGTCCGACCAGCAGGTGTGGTGCCCTGGTCATCAGCGGCCGAGGACCGAGCGGTACACGCCCTCCACGGCGTCCACCAGCACCTCCGGGTGGTAGCGGCGCCGGAAGGCCGCTTCGGCCGCCCACGCCCGGCGGGCCGCCTCCTCGGGATCGGCCAGCGCCTCGCCCAGGGCGGCGGCCAGTGCCTCGGGATCACCCGCCGGCACCAGCCAGGCGGACTCCCCGTCGACGATCATCTCGGGGATCCCGCCCACGGCGGTGGCCACCACCGGACGCCCTAGTTGCATGGCCTCGGCCACCACCAGCGGCCATCCCTCCCAGCGCGAGGCCAGGGTCACCACGTCGGCGGCGGCCAGGACGTCGGCCCCGGGGCGGGCACCGGCCAGCACCACCGTCTCGCCCAGCCCCCGGCGCTCGACCTGCCGGGCCAGGGTGGCGCGGTCGGGCCCCGTCCCCACGACGGCCACGCGCACCCCGCTCACCCGGCGGGCCAGGAGGGCAGCGGCCTCCACCAGCGTGGCCTGATCCTTCTGGGGGTGCAGCCGGGCCACGTTGACGACCAACGGCCGGGTGGGGCCGGCACCCAGGCTGGCCCGGACCTCGGCGACCGGCGTGACCGGCCGGGGCGGGGGAGCCACCGGCGCGATAACCCGCACCCGGTCGGCACCGGGGATGCCGGTCAGGCGGCGGGCCATCTCGCCCGACACCACCACCAGGGCGTCGCAGCGCCGGGGCAGGGCCGACTCCATCCGGGAGAGCACGGCCCGGGCGAGAGGCCGGGTGTTGTCCAGCACCACGTTGTGGGCGGTCACCACCAGCGGGGTCGGGGACGCCAGGCTGGCCGCCAGCCAGCCCGCTTTGAGGCCGTGGGCGTGAACCAGGTCAGCTCCGGCAACCGATCGGGCCAGGGCCCGCCGGGCCGTCCAGGCGGCCCGCGGTGCCGGCCCGGCGGGCACCTCGACCCGGTGGTCCAGGTGCCCCAGGCCATCGAGGACCCCGGCGGGACCGGCCAGCTCCACCACCCAACCCCGCTCGGCCAGCAACCGGCTCAGCTCGACGACATGGCGGCGAATCCCCCCCGTCGAGGGCCCCAGGAGCTGGAGGAGCCGCCCGGACGCCTCAGCCACCGCTGCCCCGCAGCAAGGACATCACCGCCGAGAACCGGGTCCCGCCCAGGGCGGCCTGGGTACCCAGGTAGACGGCCCCACCGAGGGCGCCGGCGCCGGCCACCAGTCCCGCCGTGGCCAGCCGGCCGGCCTCCGGTACCGGCAGCTGCACCGCCCACATGGCCGCACCGGCGGCGGTAGCGGCGAGGGTGCCCATGGCCAGCGAGCGGACGGGCCCCGTTCCCCTGACCCACCACCGGGCCCGGAGCCGGTAGGCGAGAGCGGCGGCCCCGGCCAGGTAGGCGACGGAGTGGGCACCGGCCAGGAGGGTGACCCGGGCCGGGCCGGCGACCACCAGGCTGCCGACGATCATGGCCGCGGCCGCCAGCACCACCAG
This sequence comes from Acidimicrobiales bacterium, assembly GCA_035553895.1. Classification (GTDB taxonomy): domain Bacteria; phylum Actinomycetota; class Acidimicrobiia; order Acidimicrobiales; family CADCSY01; genus JADDRA01. Next base: position 8,700 of record DATMJI010000141.1, read on the forward strand.
GCCCAGATGCACCACGGCGGCGCCGCGCATGTCTCCGGCGGCGTAGAGCCCGCGGGCGAGGAACAAGAAGAGCCCGTAGCCGACGAGTCCGGGGGCGAAGGCGGCCACCACCGCCGGCAGGGCGCCGCCGGCCCCCCCCGAGCTCTCGCCGAAGAGCACCAGCCGGGCCAGGGGCTGGGCCAGCGCCACCAGGGCGGCCACCGCCGGCAGGGCCAGGAAGGCGATGGCGGCCACCCCGGCACCCACCCCGCGGGCGTAGGCACCGGCGTCGCCGGCGGCGGCGTGGCGGGAGAGGCTGGGGAACAAGGCGGTGAGTACGGGCACGGCGAACAGGGCATGGGGGACGAGGAAGAGGGTGTAGGCCACCTGGTAGACGACCACCCCGCCCTCCACCCCGTTGGCCAGCACCAGGACGACACCGGTGAGGATCTGGGTGCACGCCAGGAACAGCGTGGCCCACCCACCGCCGCGCACCACCTGGCGCACCCGGGGATGGCGGAGGTCCAGGCGGGGGCGCAGGGCTACGCCCTGGCGGCGTAGGGCCAGCCAGGGGATGGCCGAGAGGGCGAGGACGCCGAGAGTGGTACCCAGTCCCAGCACCACCACCTGGACCGTGGACAGGTCGAGGCTCGGCGCCGCCCCGCCCCGTAGCTCCCAGAACAGCCAGCAGGCGGCGATGACCACCACGTTGTTGGCGATGGGGGCGGCCACCGGCAGGGCGAAGTGGCCCCGGGCGTTGAGCACGGCCGTCGCCACCGCCCCGGCGGCGTAGAGCACGACCTGAGGAAGGAAGAACCACAGCAGGGCCGTGCCCAGGCGCACCTGGGCGGCCTGGACGTCGGCGGACTCGACCCCGGCCACCAGCAGGCGCATGATCCAGGGCGCCGCCAGCATCCCCGCCGCCGCCAGGGCGGCCAGGGCCGAGGCGGCCAGACCGAGGAGGGCACCGGCGACGTAGGTGCCCTCCTCGTCGTCCCCGCCGTCGAAGAGCGCCACCAGCGTGGGGATCATGGCGGCTTGGAGGGCGCCGGCCGCGAAGAGCTCGAAGATGAGGTTGGAGACGCTGTTGGCCGACTGGAAGGTGTTGCCCAGGAAGGTGGTGCCGAGCACGGCCGCCACCACCAGCACCCGCACCAGGCCGGTCAGGCGCGAGATCAGGGTGAGTCCGGTCATGCCAGCAGTGGCCCGGGCCAGATCGGGCCGCCGGACGCCGGCCGGCGAGCCCGCCGCTGGGCTGCTCACCCGGCGGGGGCGGGGATGAGCCGCTGGGCATCCCGCCCGTAGTGGCCCACTTTGGCCTCGCCCAGGTCCTGAAGGGCGAGCACGGTGGCCAGCTGCCCGGCGAAGTCGTCCACCCTGCTCACCGTCGACAGCCGGGTCGACAGGTCGTCGTCGGCGCGCAGCGAGGCGGTGAATCCGGGCTCCTCGACCACATCGGCGGGGTACACCTCGACCACCAGCAGAGGGATCCGGGCGGGCTCAGGGGGCTGGCCGACCAGCGCTTCGGTGAGCGGCCGGGCCCACTGGCCGGCGCTGAGGCGGGACCCGGGACCCGTCACCAGGACCACCCGGGCCCGTGTCGCCTCGAACGTCGCCAGGTCACTCGAGGTTCCCTGGGGGGCCTCGAAATCGATAAAGCCGGCGTCGCGCAGCGCCACCAGGCTGGGGGCGGCCAGATCCGGTCCCGCCGCCTCCTCGGCGGGGGGAACCAGGGGCTCGGCCCCCTCCCCGGCCGTGTCCGGCGCTAGGTCTCCATCCGGAGCACCCCGACCCCCCTCCAGGGGCTGCTGGTCGGTCAACACCGCCGCCACCTCTTCGACGGCGAGAGCCCGCAGGGCGCTGGCCGGCGTCCCCTCCGGTTGGTCCAGGGCCCGGGCCAGGTCCCGGCGCTGCTCCATGTCGGCCAGGGCCAGGCGATCGTTGAACCACAGGGTGCCGAGAGCATCGACCCCCGCCGACGCCAGCAGCGCCTCGAGGTCGTCGACCCGCCCGGGTGCCACCCCCCGCACGGCCAGCACGGCGACCGGGACACCGCTGAGGCTGTCGGCCAGGAGCGAGCCGGCTTCCTCCGAGAGGCGCTGGGAGCGCGATCGCAGGTCCTCGAGATCGGCCCGCAGGGCGTCGTTGTCGGCGATGACCTCGTCGACCCGGGACTCGATGCTGTCCTGTTGGTCCTCCAGGGTGGCCACCACCGCCCGGTCGATCACCGCCGAGCCCATCACCACGCCGATGGCGAGGGCGAGGAAGACGGCGACCAGGGAGATGATGTGGAATCGGAAGTTCAGCATCGGTGGTGGGACTCAGCCCAGCCGCAGGGTGTTCCAGAGGTTCTCCAGGAACAGCCGGGCCGGTTGGCTGATGGCCGTGACCACGAGCAGGGCGAAGAGGGCCGCCACCACCAACAGGAAGAGGTCGCCCTTGCGCACCCGGGAGTGGTAGAGGCGGCTGACCCCCTTGGCATCGACCAGGCGGGCCCCGACTTTCATGCGCACGAGGAAGGTGGAGGCCATGCCGCTGCGCCCCTTGTCGAGGAAATCGGCCATCGAGCTGTGGGTCCCGACGGCCACGATGATCTCCGCCCTACCCTCGTAGGCCAGCAGCATGGCGATGTCCTCGCTGGTGCCCGGAGCAGCGAAGAGGGCGTAGTCGAGGTCGAGGGCGTCGAGGCGGGCGCTGCCCGGCGCCTCCCCGCTGGGGTAGGCGTGGACCACCAGGCGGGCGCCGCTGCGCAGCGCCCGCTCGGACACCGAGTCCATGTCGCCCACGATGATGTCAGGAGTGCGCCCCAGCTCCAGGAGGGCGTCGGCACCGCCGTCGACGCCGATCAGCACCGGTCGCACCTCGGCGATGTAGCCGCCCCGGCGCAGGGCGCCGAGGTCCTCCCGGTAGTCGTGGCCGCGCACCACCACCAGGGCGTGGCGACCGGCGAGGTCCACACCGAGCTCGGGGATGGCCATCGGCTCCAGGAGGGCCCGGTGCTCGCCCCGGAGATGTTCCAAGGTGTTGGTGGCGAAGCGGTCGAGCTCGTCGCCGAGGGTCTCCCGGCACGACTCGATGGAGCGTTCCAGGCTGGCCATGTCCTGGCGCACGCCGGCCGCCGACCACCCCCCGGCCGACAGGATGCTGCCCTCGATGGTGATCTCGACGCCGTCGGTGAGGGCGTCGATCACGTCGCTGCCGACGTTGTCGACCAGGGGAATGCCGGCAGCGGCGAGCAGCAGCGGTCCCACGTTGGGGTAGCGGCCGGAGATGGAGGCGGCGGCGTTGATCACCGCCGCTGGACGGGCCGCCACCAGGCCCTCGGCCGCCACCCGGTCGAGGTCGGCGTGGTCGATGACCGCCACCTCGCCGGGCTGGAGCTCGCCCACCAGCTCCTTGGTGCGCCGCCCGATACGGGCCCGTCCCCGGACGACGGTCTTGGGGACCTCGATGGCCATCAGCGCCCGCCGGGCCGGGCCGGGACCTCGAGGCGCTCTCCGCGCTGGCGCTCGGCCACCGACAGCAGCTCCTCGGCGTGGTCGCGGGCGGTCGAGCTTCCGGGCCGGCCCGAGAGCATGCGGGACAGCTCCACCACCCGGGCCTGGCCGCCCAGCACCCGGGCACTGGCCACGGTGCGGCCCCCGTCCTCCCCCTTGCCCACCGCCACCTGGGCGTCGGCGAAGGCGGCCACCTGGGGCAGGTGGGTGACCACCAGGACCTGGGTCGCCGTCGCCACTTCGGCCAGGGCGCGGCCCACGGCCAGGGCCGCCTCGCCCCCGATGCCGGCGTCGACCTCGTCGAAGACCAGCGTGCCGGCCGGGCCGGCGGCGCCCGCCCGGGCCGGGCCGATGGCCAGGCGCAGGGCCAGCATGACGCGAGATAGCTCGCCCCCGGAGGCCACCCGTGAGAGGGCCAGGGCCGGCTCCCCCGGGTTGGCCGCCAGCAGGAAGCGGACATCGTCACCCGCTCCCTCGCCGCCCACCTCGATGTCGATCCCGGCCCCGGGCATGGCCAGGCGGTGCAGGTGGGCCCGGGTGGCGGCCGCCAGCCTCGGTGCCGCCTCTCGCCGGCTCCGGCCCACCGCGGCCGCGGCCGCCGCCACCTCGCCGGCCGCCCGAGCCCGCTGGTTCTCCAGCTCCGCCGCCCGGTGGTCGTCCCGGTGGTGGGCGGCCAGCAGTTCCCGCTTCTGCCCGGCCAGGGTGATGAGCTCGGACAGGTCGCCGGCCTGGTGGCGGCGCCGCAGCCGGCTCAGCAGTGCCCGCCGCTGGCGCACGGCGTCGAGGCGGGCCGGGTCCTCCTCGATGGCCTCTCCCGCCTGGCGGATCTCCCGACCCAGCTCGGCCACCTCGGCCGCCAGCGCCGCCAGCCGGGTCTCGATGTCGGCGAAGGGTCCCCGGCCCCGTACCGCAGCCAGGGCCCGCCCCACGGCGTCGATGGCTCCTGCGTCGTCGGCCAGGGCCACGGTGGCGGCGGCGGCGGACTCTCGCAGGGCCAGGGCGTCGGCCAGGATCTCCTCCTCGGCGGCCAGAGCGTCCTCCTCGGCCGGGTCGACCAGGTGGGCCCCGTCCAGCTCCTCCACCTCGAAGGCCAAGAGCTCGCCCTGGCGGGAGCGGTCGCCGGCCCGGCCGCCGAAGGCGGCCACCTCCCGGTCGAGCTGGCCCAGCCGGCGCCGGGCGGAAGCGAGCGGCTCCAGGTCGATCCCGGCAAACTGGTCGAGCGCTCGGCGCTGGGCCGGGGCGCCCAGCAGGGACTGGTGGCGATGCTGGCCGTGCAGATCGACCAGCCCCTCCCCGATCTCGCCCAGGGTGCCCACCGGCACCATCCGCCCGTCGACGTAGGCCCGGGAGCGGCCCTCGGCGGGGATGACGCGGGTCAAGACGACCTCCCCGTCGGCCCCCCCCGCCCCCGGGGCCACGAAGCGGCCCTCCACCCGGGCCTCCCCGGCACCGGGGCGGACCACGCTGGCGTCGGCCCGGCCCCCGGCGAGTAGCTCGATGGCGGTGACCACCAGCGTCTTGCCCGCCCCTGTCTCCCCGGTGAGCGCGGTCATGCCCGGTCCCAGGACCAGGGACAGCTCGGGGATGACCCCGAGGTCGGTGACCGCCAGCTCCACGAGCATCTTCCTGGCAGGTTAGGGCGGCCGGCGCCCCGCTTCGTGCTCCGGGCCGGGGGGATGGCCCATGGGACCGCATCCGGCGCTGCTAGCGTCCGGAGTCGCCTTTCCGGGGTAGCTCAATCGGCGGAGCAGGGCACTGTTAATGCCAAGGTTGTGGGTTCGAGTCCCACCCCCGGAGCTGCAGAACCGACACATCGCCCGGCCCCGGGCCCGTAGCTCAGTGGTCAGAGCGGGGGACTCATAATCCTTTGGTCGCAGGTTCGATCCCTGCCGGGCCCACCGGAGAAGTCCCCAGGTCGACGTCGTGGACGAGCTGCCGGGAGCACTGGACGATCACGCCCACCGGGGCCCGCCCTCATCCGAGCACCGCGACGATCAGCTCGGACAGCTCGGTGCGGTTCGACCGTCCGGTCTTGGCCAAAAGGCGCTCGATGTGGGTCTTGACCGTGCTCGGTGAGACGGTCAGACGATCGGCGATCTCGCGGTTCGTCAGGCGGTGTCGCAGCAGTTCGAGGACGTCGTACTCACGACGGGTCAGGTTGTAGAGATCGAGCGCGTCGGGGATATCGGCGGCCGAGCGACCTCGTGTCCGTGCCGGTCCACCAACGGTGCGCAGGGCATTGGCCAGCCAGCGGGCGGGAACCTTCAGACCCCGGAGGCGGCAGCACTCCTCGGCGCCGGCGAGGTCGGCAGCCGGATCCCCCCATCCGTCGGTGTGGCCGGCCACCGCGACCACGCCCCGCGCGATGGCGATGAACGGTTCGACGCGCGCGACCAACTCTGGGTGCCGACGAATGGACTGGTCGAGCACGACCGCGTGTGCAGCGACGGCGTCGGGCCCGCCGCTCCGCCCGGCCAGGATCAGGTCCACCATGGCCGTCATGATCTCCAGCCCCGGAACCGCAGCGAACGAGGCGGTGCCCAACCGGGCCCGGATCTGGGGCACGAGCGGGTGCGCGGCACCGGCCAGCACGACGGGGCCGGCGTACCACGGCGCCGTCGCGGTCGGGTACGGGAGGGCGTCGAGCAGCGCGAGCGACCGAGCGAAGGCGTCGGCAGCAGCCGCCAGATCGCCGGCCACGGTGAGCGGCCACGCCTCGCACATACCGATCGCCATGCCGTCGATCTCGGGCTCGCCGGCCGCGCTGTCTCGCGCCCGATCGCCTGCGTAGCGCGCCTTGCCCCGAGCTCCCGTGGCCGCGTGGGCCTGACCGGCGGCCACCCAGCCCAGCGCCTCCAGCACCCCGGCGCCGACATGGGATGCCGTCGTGATCGCCCGGTCGGCGGCGTCCAGCGCCTCGGCCGGTCGGACCTGGATGCCGTAGAGGTTGGCCAAGTTGTAGTCGCACATGACACTCAGTCCGAGCCCGCCGAGGCGCCGTGCCCGGAGCGACGCTTCCGCAAGGGTGTCGGAACGACCGTGAAGAGTGGCATCGCACAGCCCCAGTTCGAAGAGCGAGCGCGCCCGCCACAGCTCGAGGCCGGCCTCGCCCGCGATGTCGATGGCGGCCCGGAAGTGTTCGGCGGACTCTGCGTAGCTGCGCTCCCGCGCCACCCGCCCCAACACCTCGCGGGCCTCGCACCGGGCTACGGCCCCGGCCGAGGGCTCGTCGAGGACGGGGCGGGCCAATGCGGCGGCACGCTCGACCTCTCCGAGCTCCATCGCCACCACGGCGCGGAAGGACCGGAACCCGGCGGGCACGTCCGGATCGACGACGGCGGCAGCGTCGAGGCGCTCTCGAGCCGAGTCCCACTCGCCGCGACTGCCGTCGGCGCGCGCCAAGGCCACCGTTAGCTTCCGCGCCCGGTCCGGCCGGTCGTCGAGGGTGGACAGCAGTTCCTCGCCGATCTCGATCGCTTCGGTCGCCCGGCCGCTCTGGGCCAAGGCATGCACCTGCAGCTCGCGTACCTCCGGCCCCCGCACGGCATCAACATCCTCGAGGGCACGGGCCTGTTCGATCCGGGCGAGGGCGGTCATGGTCGCACCGACGTCGACGGCCCGGCGGGCCGCCTCGAGAAGCAGTTCTCCTGCCCGACGCTCGTTCCCGGTGGCCGCGGCCAACTGCGAGGCAGCGTCGAGACCGTCGTCGTCGAGCGCGTCGATCACGACGCCGTCGAGCGCGGCAGTCGCCACATCGACGCGGGTGGCCGGGTCGATCGCGTCGACAACGGCGTCGCGGGTGAGGGCGTGGCGGAAGCGGGCGGCCCCATCGCCCGTGGCGGGGTGCACAAGCTGGGCCTGCACCGCGGCGCGCACGGCCCGGGAGCCGGCATCGACGTCGAGACCGAATCGTCGCAGCAGCTGGAGGTCGATCTGGCGGCCCACGACAGCGGCTACTGCGATGGCTCGACGGTCCGGTTCCTCGAGGTCGTGGAACCGACGGGCCACGGCGTCCCGGTAGTTCGACGGCATCGACAGCTCGGTCCTGCCGGCCTTCACCTCCTCGGCGAAGGCGGCGACCAGCAGCGGTGTCCCCTCGCTGGCGGCCAGGATGGCATCGATCTGCGTCTCGTCGGGACGATCGACCACCGACCGAACGAGATCGGCGACCTCGTCACGGTCGAAACGGGCCAGGTGCAGGATCTCGGCGACGCCGCGGCGCTGCCAATCATGGAGCAGGTCATCGACGGCCCCGGACTCGTGCGGTCGAGCGTTGGCGACGACCAGCACCGGGAAGTCGTCGAGGTGGTCGACGAGATAGTCGAGGACGCCCCGGGTCTCGTCGTCGGCCCAGTGCAGATCCTCGACCACGCACAGCACCGGGCAGTTGAGCTCGCCCAAGAGCAGCCGGAGACCTTCGGCGACCAGCAGTGCATGCCTGCTGGCGTCGGGTCTCTCGATCCTCTCGCCCAGCAGGAGGCGCACCCCCGCACCGAAGACCGTGCCGTCCACCCGCTCGAGAGAAGCGCCGGCGGCCAGGGCCGAGAGCGCGAGCTCCGCCACCGGCCGGAGGGGCGCCGCCGGCGGTGGCGCGCACCGGCCGGTGAGAACCACGTCGGCGGTCGACGCCACTTCGCGGCTGAGCGTGGACTTGCCGATGCCGGGAGGACCGACGACGCACACGGTGCCCCCCTCGCCCCGACGGGCCATGGCGATGCCGCGTGCCACCCGCTCCAGCTCTGCCGTGCGGCCGACGATGGTCACGGGAGGAGACTAGGCAGGCGTGGTCGGGCCCTGCGGCCTGCGGTCAGAGGTGGGCGACGACTTCGATCTCGACCAACAGACCGGGCATGACCAGCCCGGCGACCTGGACCAGCGACTGGGCGACCTCGGCGCCGCGACCGTGGTAGATCTCGTTCCGCATGGCGGCATAGACCTCGAAGGGGGCGTCGGGGCTCCCGACGGGCCCGGCCATGTCGGTGACGAACACGGTTTCCTTCACGACGTTGGTCATGTCGGCCCCGAACCGGGCCAGCGTCCCGGCGATGTTGGCGTAGGCCTGCCGGTTCTGGGCCAGGAAATCGCCCTCGTGCGCCGGCGCGCCGTCCGAGTCGACGCTGACCGCGCCCGACAGGTAGATCACGTCGCCCACACGAATCCCGTCGGGGATGATGGCGGCGAAGGGGCCTTCGGCGATGACCTGCGTCTTCACGGTTGTTCCTCTCGTTCGTCCGGTGCGACTTGCACCTGACGGACGGTACGCAGCGGCCGATCCGGTGTCGTCGGCCGATGTGGCGGATCTTTGGGGTGCGGGCCACCGGTGAAGAACCGTCCTGTTCCGCCGGCCGGGCCTTGGCGCGGCGGAACAGCTCCGTCGCCACCCGCACCCTTCCATCCGTTCCGGCGGGTACGCTGCACCGGCACACTCTCCACTCGTGGAGGCGCCAGTGAAGGTCGACACCGTTCTGAAGACCAAGGGACGCCGGGTCGAGACCATCCGCCCCGATCAGAGCGTCGTCATGGCCCTGCACGCGCTCCTGTCGCTGGGCATCGGCGCGCTCGTCGTCTCCGACGACGGGCGCCAGGTCGACGGGCTCATCGGCGAGCGAGACATCTTACGGGGACTCAGGAAGCACGGTCCGTTGCTCACCGACCTGCCCGTCCACGCCGTGATGCACAAGGGTGGCCCCGTGTGCTCGCCCGACGACACCCTCAAGCACGTCATGGAGCTGATGACCCGGACCCGCAACCGCCATCTCCCCGTCGTCGAGAACGGCGAGCTGAGAGGGCTCGTGAGCATCGGCGACGTGGTGAAGCACCTGGTGGACGAGGTCGAGCTCGAGTCGAAGGTGCTGCGCGACTACGTCGGTGGCCGGCTCTCGACATCGGAATGAGCGGGCGAGGATCGATGGTCCCGCCGGCGGTGCACCCCGTCTGATCCCTCGACGCAGGTTCGTCGCCCGCCGGCGCACCGCGTTCCCACCCTGCCGGGGACGGCCGCCGCCCTCGTAGCCTCGCCGAATGGCCTCCCCGCCGACCTCGCTGCCGCCCGCTCCGGCGCCGGGGACGGCCCGGGCCGCGCTGGGCCACCGCAACTTCCGCATCCTGTTCTTCGGGTCGTTCGCCTCGAACATCGGGACCTGGATGCAACACGTCACCCTCGGGGCCTACGCCCTCGGCCTCACCGGCTCCCCTACCTTTCTCGGACTGATCCTCTTCGCCCAGCTCGGCCCGATGCTCGTCCTGTCGGTCCTCGGGGGGGCACTGGCCGACCTGCTCGACCGCCGCCGCCTCTTGCTGGCCGCCCAGACCGAGCAGATGCTGGCCACCGCCGCCCTGGCCTACCTGGTGGCCCGGGGCGATCCGTCCGAGGCCTCCCTGCTGGTGGTGGTGGCCCTCATCGGGATCGGTTCGGCCCTGCACCACCCCACCTACAGCGCCGTGCTGCCGGCCCTCGTCGGGCGGGCGGACCTGGCCGGGGCGGTGGCGCTGAACTCCACCCAGATGAACACCGCCCGGGTGGTCGGGCCCGCCCTCGGTGGCGTGGCCTTCTCGGCCTTCGGGGCGGCCGCCGTCTTCGGCCTCAACGCCGTGACCTACCTCTTCGCCATCGCCGCCCTGGTGCTGGTCCGTATCCCCAAGGTGGAGGCCGGCCCGGCTGCGGGCGTCGGGTGGCGGCGGCTGGCGGGGGGCTTCGCCGTGGCCCGGGACGACGCCGTGGTGCGGCGCAGCCTGCTCACCATGGCCGCCTTCGCCCTGCTGTGCCTGCCCTTCATCGGCCAGATGCCGACGGTGGCCGAGCGCAACCTGGGCATCGACCCCTCGAGCGCCGCCTACGGCCTGCTCTACACCTGCTTCGGCGTCGGCGCCATCATCGGGGCGGCGTCGGTGGGCACGGTGATGGCCGGCCGGGCCAAGGAGCCGATCGTGCGCCTCGGGCTGCTCGGCTTCGCCGGATCGCTGGCCGTGTTCGCCGCCCTGCGCTCGGCGGGCCCGGCGTACGTGGTGGTGACAGTGCTGGGCATGGCCTACTTCACGACGGTCACCGCCCTGTCCATCGTGCTCCAGCAGCGGCTGGCCGACGCCGTGCGGGGCCGGGTCATGGCCCTGTGGTCGATGGCCTTCGGCGGCGTCATCCCCCTTGGCCACCTTCTCGCCGGGCCGGTGGTGGAGCGCAGCTCCATCACCTTCGTCATGGGCTACGGCGCCGTCACCGCCGTCGCCCTGGCCGCCTACGCCGACCTGGCCGGTGCCGGCAGCGGCGCCCCCCGCCTGCGGCTCAGGGAGGGGCGGCGGCGGCCAGGCGCGCCACCAGCCGTTCCAGTCCCGCCACCCGACTGCCCTTGACGAGGACGGCGTCGCCCTCCCCCAGCGCCCCCAGGGCGGCAAGGGCGCCGTCGACCCCACCGACCACCTCGACGCCGTACCGGGGCTCGTCCACCGCCACCACCCGGATGCCGAGGTCGGCCGCCAGGGCGGCTGCCGCCCGGTGCTCCCGCTCGGCCACCTCCCCCAGCTCGGCCATGGTGCCCAGCACCGCCACCCGCCGGCGGGCGGCCAGCGCCGCCAGCGACCGCAGGGCGGAGGCCAGCGACAGCGGGTTGGCGTTGTAGGCGTCGTCGATCACCTGGGCACCGCCCGGGGTGCGCACCAGCGCCATGCGACCGGGGGAGAGCCGGGCCCGGCCCAGGCCCTCGGCCACCCCGTCGGGCTCCACCCCGGCAACCAGGGCGGCGGCCGCCGCCGCCAGGGCGTTGCTCACCTGGTGGTGGCCGGACACCGCCAGGCGGACGTCGGCCCCGCCCCAGGGCGAGTGCAGCCGGAAGGAGGCCCGCAGGCCGGCGTCGAGGGTGATGCCGGAGGCCGTGACCGCGGCACCGGAGCCCAGACCGAAGAGCAGCACCGACGCCTCGGTGCGCCCGGCCATGGTTGCCACCAGGGGATCGTCGCCGTTGAGCACGGCGGTGCCCGACGGGTCCAGGCCCTCCGCCAGCTCCCCCTTGGCCCGGGCCACCTCGGCCAGAGTGCCGAAGCTCTGGGTGTGGGCCAGGCCCACGCTCGTCACCACGCCGACGGTGGGGCGGGCGAGGGCCACCAGCAGGGCGATGTCGCCCACCGCACAGGCCCCCATCTCCACCACCAGGGCCTCGGTCCCGTCCGGTGCCCCCAGCAGGGTGCGGGGGACCCCGAGCTCGTTGTTCTCGTTGCCGGCCGTCGCCGCCGTGGCGAAGCGGGTGCCGAGGGCCCCGACGAGGAGGTCCTTGACCGTCGTCTTGCCCACCGAGCCGGTGACACCGACCACCCGGTCCCCGAGAAGTGAGCGGCCGTGGCCGGCCAGGTCGTGCAGGGCCGCCCGGGTGTCGGGCACCACCACGGCCGGCTGGCGCACGCTGCGGCGCTGGCTGAGGGTGGCCGCCGCGCCCCCGTCCCGGGCGGCGTCGATGTAGTCGTGGCCGTCCCTGCCGGCCACCAGGGGGACGAACAGCTCGCCCGGTCGGACCCGCCGGGAGTCGATGGCGGCGCCGTCGACCTCGACGTCGGGGCCGAGGAGCGCACCGCCGGTGGCGGCGGCCACCGCTGAGAGGCGCAGGCGCATGGGCCGCTACCGTGCCACACCGGTGGGCGACACGATTGGGGGGCTGCCCGAGCGGGTGCGCCTGGTGGTCCTCTACGGGGGCCGCTCGGCCGAGCACGAGGTGTCCTGCGTGTCGGCCGCCTCGGTGCTCGGCGCCCTCGATCCCGACCGCTACGACGTCGTCCCCGTGGGCATCGCCCCGTCGGGGGCGTGGGTCCTGGCCGAGGGGGCCCGGGCCGCGCTGGAGGCGGGGGCCCGCTCCCTGCCCGCCAGCGGGCCCCCGGTCGAGACCACCGAGGTGCTGACGGCCACCACCCCGCCGGGGGGCGGGGGCGGCGGCGGGACGACGGTGGTGCTGCCCCTCCTCCACGGGCCCCTCGGCGAGGACGGCACCGTGCAGGGCCTGCTCGAGCTGGCCGGAACCGCCTACGTGGGCAGCGGGGTGCTGGGGTCGGCCCTGTGCATGGACAAGGCGGCGGCCAAGGAGGTGCTGGCTGCCGCCGGCCTGCCCCAGGTCCGCCACCTCAGCTGGCGGGACACCGGTGACGTCGGTGACGTCGCCGGGCGCATCGACGGGGAGCTGGGCTGGCCGGTCTTCGTCAAGCCCGCCAACCTGGGCTCGTCGGTGGGGATCTCCCGGGTGGGCGGCCCGCACGACCTGGTGGCCGCCATCGAGCTGGCCCGCAGCTACGACGAGTGGCTGGTGGTCGAGGAAGCGGTGTCGGCCCGGGAGATCGAGTGCGCGGTGCTCGGCAACCTGGAGCTGGAGGCGTCGGTGCCCGGCGAGATCGTTCCCCGGGCCGAGTTCTACGATTTCGACGACAAGTACGCCGACGACGGAGCCGAGCTGGTCGTGCCCGCCGCCCTGGCCGCAGAGGTGGCCGGTGAGGTCCGCCGCCTGGCCCTGGCCGCCGCCCGGGCCCTGCGGGTGGAGGGCATGGCCCGGGTCGACTTCTTCTACGAGGAGGGCGGGCGGGGCCTGCTGGTCAACGAGGTCAACACCATCCCCGGCTTCACCCCCTCGTCGATGTTCCCCCGCCTGTGGGCCGCCTCGGGCCTGGCCTACCCCGAGCTGCTCGACCGCCTGGTGACCCTGGCCCTCGAGCGCCACGCCCGCCGGGCCACCCGTGTGGGCCGCCCCCGGTCCGGGGGGTCAGGGCGTGCCCGCCACCAGGGCGGAGCGTAGGAAGGCCAGGAGGTCGGCCCGGCGGGCCACCAGGGAGCGGGCCGTGGGCTCCACCCCCACCGCCCGCAGCACCTCCACCTCGGTGGCGACCCCGATCACCGTCGAGTACGCCGACAGCAGGAGCAGGCGGGGATCGGTGACCCGCATGCGCCCGGCCGCCATCTCCTCCTCCAGGAAGGCCCGGGCCCGCTCCACCAGGGGGTCGAGGACCTCGACCAGGCGGGTGGCGGCCGGCGGCCCCAGGCGGCTGACCTCCCGGACCAGGCCCAGCAGCTCGGGGCGGCGCCCGGCCAGGCGGAACACCGCCCGCACCAGGGCCTCGACCCGGGCGAAACCCGGCCCGGCCCGGGCCAGGGCCTCCTCCAGGGCGTCGCGCAGTTCGGCCGCCGAGCGGTCCACCACCGCCACCAACAGACCCTCCTTGGTGCCGAAGTGGTGCAAGATGGTCTGCTTGCGCAGGCCCAGCCCGGCGGCCAGTGAGTCGAGCGACGTCGACCCGTAGCCGGCGGCGGCGAAGCAGTGCAGGGCCTCGTCCAGAATGCGCCCGCGGGTCACGGCTGGGTCCCTCACCTACCAGATGGTAGACAAGCGGGGTGATCGCCGACGCACTGGCCGGGACGCGCCTGTTCGTCACCGGTGCCACCGGCTTCCTCGGCACGGCGCTGGTGGAGCGCCTGCTGCGTCGCGTCCCCGATTGCGAGCTGGTCCTGCTCGTCCGGCCCGGGCGGCGGTCGAGCGCCGAGCGCCGGGTCCAGCGCGAGGTCCTGCGCAACGACGGCTTCGACCGCCTGCGGGGCGAGCTCGGCGACCGTTTCGACCCCGAGGTGCAGCGCCGCATCACGGTGATGGCAGGCGACGTCGGCGTCGACGGCCTCGGGCTCGACGTCGACGGCCGGGCCGCCCTCGCCTCGTGCCACACGGTCGTGCACGCCGCCGCGGCGGTGGCCTTCGACTCCCCGCTGGACCGGGCCGTGGAGGTCAACCTCCTCGGGCCGGCCCGCCTGGCCCAGGCCCTCCACGACGTGGGATCGAGTGCCCACCTGGTCTCAGTGTCGACCTGCTACGTGGCCGGCAACCGCCGCGGCCAGGCCAGCGAGGTCCCGGTCTTCGACACCCCCTTCGCCCCGCCCGTGCACTGGCGCAGCGAGGTCGACGCCGCCAGGCGGGTCCGGGCCGACACCGAGGCCGAGAGCCGAACTCCGGCCCTCCTGGCCCGCTTCGCCAAGGAGGCCCGGGCCGAGCTGGGGGCGGCCGGTGTCCCCCTCCTGGCCGCCAAGGCCGAGCGCCAGCGCAATACGTGGGTGGCCGACCAGCTGGTCGAGGCGGGGCGGGCCCGGGCCCGGGCCCTGGGATGGCCCGACGCCTACGCCTACACCAAGGCGCTGGCCGAGCAGGCCCTGCTCGAGACCCGGGGCGAGCTGCCGGTCACCATCGTGCGGCCGTCGATCATCGAGTCGGCTCTGGCCGAGCCCCGGCCCGGCTGGATCCGGGGCTTCCGCATGGCCGAGCCCGTCATCATCACCTACGCCCGGGGCCTGCTCCGGGAGTTCCCCGGTATCCCCGAGGGGGTGGTCGACGTCATCCCCGTCGACCTGGTGGTGGCCGCCATACTCGACGCCGCCGCCCGGGGCCCGGATCCCTCAGGGGTGCCGGCCATCGTCCAGGTGGCCTCCGGCTCGGCCAACCCGCTCCACTACCGCCACCTGGTCGACCTCGTCCACGGGTGGTTCAGCCGCAACCCCCTCTACGACGCCAAGGGCCAGCCCATCGTGGTACCCCGCTGGACCTTCCCCGGGCGGGGACGGGTCCAGGGCCAGCTCCAGCGGGCGGTGCGCACCATCGACCGCGTCGAGAAGGTCCTCGGCGGCCTGCCCCTGCGGGGCGGCCAGGCCCGCTGGGCCGCCGACTTGGAGGAGAAGCGCACCGACGCCGCCCGGGCCCTCGACTACGTGGAGCTCTACGGGGCCTACGCCGAGACCGAGGCCGTCTTCGCCGTCGACACCTTGCTGGCCCGCTGGGCGAGCCTCGACACCGAGGACCGGGCCGCCTTCTGCTTCGATCCCCGCAGCATCGACTGGGACCACTACGTGACCGGCATCCACCTCCCGTCGGTGGTCGAGCACGCCCGGGTGCGCGCCACGCCGGGGGGCCGCAGCGGGCCCTCCCGGGCTGAGCGGCTGCGCCAGGCCGTGCTCTCGCCCGACCGCCACCTGGCCGCCTTCGACCTGGAGAACACCCTCATCGCCTCCAACGTGGTGGACTCCTACTCGTGGCTGGCCACCCGGCGGCTCACGCCCCGCCAGCGGGTCCGCTTCACCCTCCAGGCCCTGGCCGAGGGGCCGTCCCTGCTGGCCCTGGACCGCAGGGACCGGGGCGACTTCCTGCGCCACTTCTACCGGAAGTTCGAGGGGGCTCCGGTGGAGCAGCTCGAGGAGGACGCCACCGAGCTGCTGACCTACCTGCTGCTCACCAAGTCGTTCCCCGCCGGCATCCGCCGGGTCCGCCACCACCGCCGGCTGGGACATCGCACCGTGCTCATCACCGGCGCCCTCGACATCGTCGTCGAGCGCAACCTGGCCCCCCTCTTCGACGATGTGGTGTGCGCCCGCATGGGCAGCATCGGCCCCGGTGGCGAGCGCCTGCGCCAGCGCCTGCCGGTCGCCGGGCGCTGGAGCGGCGAGCTGCTCGACGCCCCGCCCACCGGCGAGGCTCGGGCCGAGGCCCTGGTCGACTTCGCCGCTGCCGAGGGCCTGCGCCTGGAGGAGGCCGTGGCCTACGCCGACTCGGCCAGCGACCTGCCCATGCTCGAGGCCGTGGGCTTTCCCGTCGCCGTCAACCCCGAGATCCGCCTGGCGGCCATCGCCCGCAAGCGGGGATGGCTGGTCGAGCAGTGGGCCAAGGCGCCCGGGGGGCCCCGGCCCCTGCTGCCGATCGGGCCTGTGACCCAGCGGTCGTCCTTCGCCGCCCCCGGCAGCCGGCGGCGCCGGTGAAGGCTCTGCGCCTGGAGCGCTCGCTTCCCCGCCTGGCCCTGGCCCGGGCGGCCGGTGCCCTCAGGCCGGGAGGCGGGGCCCGGGCCGGCGCCCTGCGCCTGGTCGACATGGAGCCCCCGGCCCTGCCCGGTGCCGGCTGGGTGCAGGTCCGGCCCCGCCTGGCCGGGATCTGCGGGTCCGACCTGGCCACCGTCGACGCCACCGCCTCGCCGTGGTTCGAGCCGGTGATCAGCTTCCCCTTCGTTCCTGGCCACGAGATCGTGGGCGAGCTCGACGACGGCCGCCGGGTGGTGGTCGAGCCGGTGCTGGGCTGTGACGCCCGGGCCATCCGTCCCCGCTGCCCGGCCTGCGAACAGGGGGACCTCGGGCGCTGCCGCAACATCGCCTTCGGCCACCTCCGGCCCGGCCTGCAGACCGGCTACTGCGCCGACACCGGCGGCGGGTGGTCGCTGGCCCTGGCGGCGCACGAGTCCCAGCTCCATCCCGTGCCCGGCACCATGACCGACGAGGCGGCGGTGATGGTGGAGCCGGCCGCCTGCGCCATCCGCGGTGCCCTGCGCACCGGTGCCGGGCCCGCAGACGTGGTGGCCGTGGTGGGCGCTGGCACCCTGGGTCTGGTGGTCGTGGCCGCCCTGGACCGGTGGGTGCGCCCGGCCCGCATCCTGGTGGGGGCCAAGCACCCGGTCCAGCGCCGGCTGGCCCGGGAACTGGGTGCCACCGACGTGGTCGAGCCGCCGGCACTGGTGCGGGCCGTGCGCCGGGCGACCGGGTCACTGGCCGTGGGTGGCGGCGGCGGGCAGGGCGAGGCCCACGGCGTGGCCGGGGTCCGCCTCACCGGGGGGGCCGACGTGGTGGTCGACTGCGTGGGCAGTGCCACCAGCCTGGCCCAAGCCCTCGCCGTCGCCCGTCCCGGGGGCCGTATCGTCATGGTCGGCATGCCCGGCACCGTCACCGTCGACCTCACCCCCCTGTGGCAGCGGGAGGTCGAGCTGGTGGGGGCCTACGCTTACGGCACCGAGGAGCACCCCGGCCGGCGTACCTTCGACCTGGCCTTCGAGCTGGCGGCCGAGGCCGACCTGGGGCGCCTGGTGTCCGCCGCCTACCCCCTGGCCCGCTCCACCGATGCCCTGGCCCACGCAGCCGACGCCGGCTCCCGGGGCGCCACCAAGATCGTCTTCGACCTGCGAGCCGAGAAGGGACGTGATCGCCTGTGAGCCCGAGGCCGGGTTTCGTACTGGAGGTCGACCGCTCGACCCCGCCCACGCTGTTCCACCACGGGGAGGGCTTCCGCCTCGAGCGCCTGCCGGTGGGCAGCCGCATCGTCTACCCGCCCGAGGCGCTCCCTGTGCTCGACGACATCGACGGCGCCATCCGCCACGCCCTGCTCCACCCCGTCGACAACGATCCCCTGCCCGCCCTCTTGCACCCGGGCATGCGCCTGACCATCGCCTTCGACGACATCTCCCTGCCCCTGCCGCCGATGCGCCGGCCCGACGTACGCCAGCGGGTGATCGAGGCCGTCCTCGATCTGGCCGCCGAGGCCGGTGTCGACGACGTGCACCTCATCGCCGCCCTGGCGCTGCACCGGCGCATGACCGAGGCCGAGCTGCGCCACGCCGTGGGCGACCGGGTCTACGACGCCTTCGCTCCGCGCGGCCTGCTCTACAACTTCGACGCCGAGGATCCCGACAACCTGGCGTTCCTGGGTGAGACCGAGTCAGGCGAGGAGGTGGAGATCTCCAAACGGGCGGCCGAGTCCGACCTGCTCGTCTACGTCAACATCAACCTGGTGGCCATGGACGGTGGCCACAAGTCGACGGCCACCGGTCTGGCCTCCTACCGCAGCCTGCGCCACCACCACAACGTGCGCACCATGCAGCACAGCCGGTCGTTCATGGACCAGCACCGCTCCGAGCTGCACTCTTCCAACTGGCGCATGGGCGACGTCATCCGCAGGGCCGGGGTGAAGATCTTCCAGATCGAGACCACCCTCAACAACGACACCTTTCCCAAACCCTTCGACTTCCTCCAGAAGCGGGAGTGGGAGTGGTCCCTGCGGGACCGGGCCTCCTACCTGGGCGCGGCCAAGGCCCTGGAGCGGGCACCGGCCCGCCTGGCCCGGTCGGTGTTCCAGTCGGTGCTCGCCCCCCACAACCTCACCGGGATCAATGCCGGCGAGGTGGAGGCCGTCCACCGCCTGACCACGGCCAAGGTCTACGAGCAACAGCTGGTGGAAGTCGAGGGCCAGGCGGACATCCTCACCATGGGGCTGCCCTACATCTGCCCCTACAACGTCAACTCGGTGATGAACCCGATCCTGGTGATGTGCCTGGGACTGGGCTACTTCTTCAACCTCTACCGCAACCGGCCCCTGGTGCGCGAGGGCGGCGTGCTCATCATGAGCCATCCCACCCGCTGGGAGTTCCACCCCGTCCACCACCCCAGCTACATCGACTTCTTCGAGGAGCTGCTGGCCGAGACCACCGACCCCCTGGAGCTGGAGAAGACCTACGAGCAGTCCTTCGCCGAGGACGAGTGGTACCGCCACCTCTACCGCACCAGCTACGCCTACCACGGCGTGCACCCCTTCTACATGTGGTACTGGGGAGCTCACGCCCTCCAGCACCTGGGATCGGTGATCGTGGTGGGCGGCGATGCCCGGGCGGTTCGCCGCCTCGGCTTCAAGCCCGCCACCACCCTGGCCGACGCCTTGGAGATGGCGGGCGACGTGGTCGGACCCGACCCCACGCTGACCCACTTCCACAACCCGCCGATCATGATCGCCGACGTGGTGTGAGCCGGCTGCCGGCCCTGGCCCTGCCCCGGCTGCGCCTGCCCCGGCCCGGCTTCCCCTGGTCGGCGCCGGACACGCCGCGGGGCGCCGAGCGCCTGCCGGCGCCGCGGCGTACCGGTGCCGACTACGACACCGCCTGGGCCCGGCGGCCCCTGGCCCGGCACACCCGTGCCCTGCTGGTCGACGGACCGATGCGCCTCGGAATCCGGGCCATCGCCAGCCCCCGGCGCTGCGGCCTCGACCGCCTGGAGGACCTCAGCGGCCCGGCCATCTTCGCCGCCAACCACCACAGCCACCTCGACACGCCCCTGCTGCTCACGTCCGTCCCCGAGCCCTGGCGCCACCGCATGGTGGTGGCGGCGGCGGCCGACTACTTCTTCACCAACGCCCTCACCTCGTCGGCGTCGGCGCTGGCCATCGGCGCCATACCCATCGAGCGGACCCGCATCGAGCGCCGCTCCGCCGACCGGGCCGCCGCCCTCATCGAGGACCGTTGGAGCCTGCTCATCTTCCCCGAGGGCGGGCGCAGCGCCGACGGCTGGGGGCGGGGGCACCGGGGCGGAGCCGCGTACCTCGCCCTGCGCTGCGGGGTGCCGGTGGTCCCCATCCACGTGGAGGGCACGGGCCGCATCTTCGGCAAGGGCGCCAAGCGCCCGAGCCCGGGCACCAGCCGGGTGACCTTCGGTCATCCCCTCCGGCCGGGTGAGGGCGAGAACGCCGTGCGCTTCGCCGGGCGCATCGAGCGGGCGGTGGCAACGCTGGCCGACGAAGCCGCCACCGACTGGTGGGCGGCCCGCCGCCGCGCCGCCCGGGGCGCCTCCCCCAGCCTGACCGGCCCCGAGGGCAACTCCTGGCGCCGGGCCTGGGCCCTGGGCGACCGCCACCGGCCCACCGCCTCCCGCT
>DATMJI010000142.1:0-10172 GCA_035553895.1 Acidimicrobiales bacterium
GAGGAGGTCTTCGCTCGCGGCGTCCTGCGCTACTGCACCGGGGACCTGGAGGCGGCCAGTTGCGACCTGGCGTCGGTCTCCCTCGGGGGGGCGGGGATCGGTTCGTTCCGCGCCCGGGTCAACGGTCTGGCCTGGCTGGCCAGGACGGAGTACCGGCTCGGGCGATGGGACGCCAGCGTCGCCCACGCCGACCTGGCCGTCTCCCTGGCCGAGGATGCCGAGCAGCCGTGGGCCCTCGCCCTGTGCCACGCGGCGGCGACCCTGGCCCTGGCCGGGCGCGGTGACCGGAAACGGGCGGCGGCCCACGCGGCGGCGTCGACCGAGGCCGCCCGGGCCTCCGGTACGGCGCTCGACCTGGCCTACGCCGCCAGCGCCCGGGCCCAGCTGGCCTGGGCCTTCGACGACCCGGCCGGCGTGGTGGGCGCCGCCGAGACGGTGATCGAGCTCGGGACGGGCGGGAGGTTTGGCGAGGCGTCGTTGTTGCCCTGGTGGGAGCACTACGCCGACGCCCTCGTTTCCCTGGGGCGCCTGGACGAGGCGGTCAGCGCCCTGGGCCGCTTGGAGGCCATGGCCGAGCCCCGAGGCCGGCGCTCGTCGCTGGCCGGGGCGGCCCGGGTGCGGGGCCGCATCGAGGAGGCCCGGGGCGACCCCGACCGAGCCGAGTCGGCCTTCGAGGAGGCGCTGGTTCACCTGGAGGGCATGCCGACCCCGTTCGACCGGGCCCTGGTGGAGGACGCCCACGGTCGCCACCTTCGCCGGATGGGCCAGCGCCGGGCCGCCGCCGCCCACCTGCGCAGCGCCCTGCGCACCTATACCGACCTGGGGGCGTTGCCCTTCGCCGAGCGCGCCGAGCGGGAGCTGGCTGCATGCGGGCGGGACCCCGGGGTGCGGACGACCCATCCGGCTCCGGCGACCCTGACGCCCCGGGAACTGGCCACCGCCCGCCTGGCCGCCTCCGGCCTGTCCGACCCGGAGATCGCGGCCCAGCTGGTGGTGAGCGTCGGGACCGTCGAGCACCACCTCGACCGGGTGTACGCCAAGCTAGGGATCTCGTCCCGCCACCGCCTGGTCGCCGCCCTCGCCGGCCGGGACGTCGCCGTCCCGTTCTGACGGTCGAGCATCCCGTTCTGACGGTCGAGCATCCCGTTCTGGTGGTCAGGAGGAGCCGTTTCCGGCCCGTCCCGACCACCAGAAGCGGGGGTGGTCAGGCGCTACTCGACGGTGAGCTCGGCCACCATGCCCTGGGTGAAGTGCGGGGGGCCGCCGGGGACGTCGGGCGGGCCCTCGCCCTCCGGGGGCGGGTTGGCCAAAATCTCCTCGTAGACCGCGGGGTCGGCCCCGGTGGGAATGAAGCACAACAGGGCGTAGGTGCCGGGCTCGTCGAGGGTCAGGTCGCCCTCGACGACCGTGCCTTGCTCCCCGGGCAGGGCAACCGAGACCCCCTGGAACTCGGTGACCTCCTCGGCCTCCTCGTCGGGTAGGCCCAGCAGCTCCTCCAGCGGGCGGTTCTGGTCGTCGTCGATACGCAGGGCCACGAGCTCGTGGACCTCGCCCTCGGAGCCGTTGGTGAACGCCAGGGTGGTGCCGGCCGGCACCGACTGGGGGACGCCCTCGAAGGCGTAGTCGACGCCGGTGATGTCCACCGTGTCTCCGGTGGCGCTGCCGGCCGCCGTCGTCGTGGTCCCCTCCGCCCCGGTGGCGGCGGTGGTGGTCGTCGTGTCGTCGTCGTCGTCGTCGCAGGCGGCCAGGCCCAGGGCCAGCGCCAGGCCGGCGGCCAGGGGCAGGGCAGCCCGGCGGCGCCGCCGGGGCGGTGCCGGGTGTCGATGGTCGAACAGGTGCATGGTCGTTCCTCTCGAAGCGGGTAGGTCTGCGCGTCCCCGGTGGGACGGCGGGAGCGGCGCACGGCGAGCGGACCGGGGACGGAGCGGCCGAAGACTAGCGGTCCGGCCTGGTGCTAACCACGATCCCCCCGCGACCCGGAGAGCGTCAGGCGTCCAGGTCGTCGTCGAGGTCGTTCCTGATGTCGGCGGCCAGGTCCCGGCGGGGGAACAGGCTGACGGCGTCGTGGAGCTCCTCGTGCAGCCCGATGTGTGCGCCGCTGGTGAGCTCGTAGCGGTAGCGCACGCAGCCGCCCGTGAAGAGGTCGAAGGTGGTGCCGACGAAGCGGGGCGCCAGCGAGTCGAGGCGCTGGCGGCGCTGGGCACCCTCCTCGTCGGAGTCCACGGCGGTGGTGCCGCTGGTGACGCAACGGGCGGTGAGCGTCACCTCCAGCGCCCGCAGGCCGGCCCGATCCGAGTCGAGCCAGAAGCGGGCGACGCCGTCCTCGACGTCGAGCGAGGCGAAGCTCCACCCCACCGGCATCTCACCGATGCACGGGACCATGGTGGCGCTGGGCACCGCTTGGGCGAGGATGATCAGGCGAGGTCCCGCCTCGCATTCGGGGATCGCCGTCTCAGGACCCACACAACCGGCCAGCAGGGCAAGGGCCGGCACCGCCGCCGCCATCCAGCGCCGGCTCACAACAGCCCCGTGGTGCGGAGGTTGAAGGCCAGCAGCCCCACGGCGGCGATGACCACGGTGACGGTGGCCAGGGTGAGGCCGATGCGGCGCAGGCTCCAGCGCTGGATGGCGATGGGCGGCCGCTCGGGCGCCAGCTCCCGGAAGCGGCCCAGCAGGTCGCGCCCGTCCTCCCGGAGCCGCTGGCGGAGCTGGGCCGGGATGGTCACGCTGCGGCTGGCGGCCAGGGCCTCGGCGATGTCGTCGGGCTCGAAGAGGAGCAGGGCCCGCTGGTAGACCCGCTCGGCGTCACTGCGCAGCGCCAGGGTGAGCATCATGTTGGTCAGGTCGACGGCCTGGCGCCAGGGGGTGGGGCGCACGGTGGCGAAGGCCACGTCGATGAGGATCACCCGGCCGTTGCGGACCAGCACGTTGGCGGGCTTGATGTCGCGGTGGGCCACGCCGGCGTCCCACATGCGGCGCACGACGGCAAGGCCGTCGTCGATCACGGCGTCGTCGACCTCGGCGCCGTCCAGCTCGACCGCTCCGGTCAGGAACTCGGTGACCATCAGGTACTCGCGCTCGGGGGTGATCTCCACGAAGCCGTAGGAGAGGGGCACGGGGAGCCCGGCATCGGCCATCACCCGCAGGAGGTAGTCCTCGTACTCCACCAGGCGGCGCACGCTGGAGAAGGTGCCCTCGTCCTCCAGGCGGCCGTAGAGGATGGTGCGGCCCAGCTTGTACCAGCGGTCCGAGCGCAGGTGGTTGCGGGCATAGAGCTTGGCGAAGACCACCGACTCCACCGCCTCGGGCCCGGCCCGGACCACGATGCGCAATGGGGTCGAGCCCGCCGAGCCCTCCAGCCGGAAGGGGGCCACCTCCACGGCCGTGAGACCGAGCTGCTGGTTCAGGGCCAGGGCGATGGCCTCGCCCCGGCGACCGCCCACGTCGAGATGGGCGGTCCGGCGGCGCCCGTAGGTGATGGGGAAGATCTCGGTGGGGGTGAGGAGGCGGAAGGCCAGCACGGGGATGGCCACGCCGATGATGAGGGCCACCACGATGTCGCTCGGGTGGTCGACACCGAGGTAGAGCCGGGCGGCGCTCAGCGCCACGATGGGCACGGCCGCCAGCCACTTGGCCCGGTTGCGCCACGTGCCGCCGGGCACCAGGGTGTAGAGCACGCC
Source organism: Acidimicrobiales bacterium (assembly GCA_035553895.1). Classification (GTDB taxonomy): domain Bacteria; phylum Actinomycetota; class Acidimicrobiia; order Acidimicrobiales; family CADCSY01; genus JADDRA01. Next base: position 3,681 of record DATMJI010000142.1, read on the forward strand.
GGTGAGGCTGAGACCGAGGGCGGCCACGGGCACCGACGGGTGGGCGTAGCCCTTCCAGGTCCCGATGATGTCGATGCCGACCGGCCGGACCCGGCCCACGGCCAGCGAGCTGGTGGTGACCACGGCGGTGACCACCATGATGACGCCGAAGAGGACGAAGAGGTGGCGGAACCGGCGCAGGGCCAGCAGGACCCCCAGCGTCGTCCAGCGCAGGGCGCGGGCGGTCCAGGCCGATCCGAGGGCGTGCAGGTCGGCCATGATCGGCGTGACGGCGTCGTCGCGCAGGCGCTCGATGGCCCGCAGCACGGCCAGATCAGCCCGGGCCACGCTCTGGAGCGGGGTGGTGCCGAAGCCCAGGTAAAGCAGCGACCAGGAAGCCACCACCCCGGAGAGCACGGCCAGCAGGAACCAGCCGCTGGCACTGAGGTGGTGGGGCAGCGGGGGGGCCTCGCCCGAGGGGCGGCGGCGCTTGCCGGTGCGCGAGACGACGGCGAGTCCCGGTACCGCACCGGTGTCGCTGCGGGGCTTTCCCTCGACCGTGGCCACGGCTCCTCACTCCACGTCGCTCGAAGCGCGAGATATGGTACCGAGCCGATGTCCGTGGGGACCGGGCGTGGGAGAGGGCGGCGGCTGAGCGCGACCCTGGTGGCGCTCGTCGCCCTGGTCGCAGGAGCCTGCACGCCCGCTCGTCCCGGGGCCGGAGCGACCCCGGGCCGCCAGGACGACTCGGTGGTGGTGGCCTCGTTCAACTTCTCCGAGAGCGAGGTGCTGGCCGAGATTTTCGCCCAGGCCCTGGCCACGGCCGGGGTTCCGGCGACCCACCAGCGCCAGGTCGGCCCCCGGGAACTGATGGAGCCGGCGCTGGAGCAGGGCCTGGTCGACGTGGTGCCGGAGTACCTGGGCTCGGCCCTGGCCTACCTCGATCCGGCCAGCGCCGGGGCCGGCTTCGATACCGAGGCCAGCCGGCGCCGGCTGGCCGACGCCCTGGCCGGTCGGGGCGTGACGGTGCTGGCCCCGGCGCCTGCCCAGAACCAGAACGGGGTGGCCGTGACCCCGGCCACGGCCGAGCTCCACGGGCTCTCGACGGTCAGCGACCTGGCGCCGGTGGCCGCCGGGCTCGTCTTCGCCGGTCCGCCGGAGTGCCGGGACCGGCCGTTCTGCCTGCCGGGGCTGCGCCAGACCTACGGCTTGGAGTTCCAGCGCTTCTTGGTCCTCGACAGCGGTGGGCGCCAGACCCGGGCCGCCCTCGACTCCGGCGACGCCGACGTCGGCCTGCTGTTCACCACCGACGGCCACGTGGCCGAGGGGGAGTTCGTGCTGCTCGAGGACGACCGGTCGCTCCAGCCGCCGGAGAACATCGTGCCGCTGGTCCGCCAGGCCGTGCTGGAGCGATGGGGCGAGGTGGTGCGCACGCGCCTCGAGGCGGTGACCTCGATTCTGACCACCGAGGCGCTGGCCGCCCTGAACGCCCAGACCGGCATCGAGGGCGAGGATCCCGCAGTGGTGGCGGGCCGGTGGCTCGTGGAGGGTGGCCTGGTACCGGGTTGACCCGACCGGGATCCGGGCCCGGGGGCCAGGTTTCAGTCCCGGCGCTCCCGGTAGCCGTCGGCCCGGTGGTGGCGCAGCCTCACCGTGGGGGGCCGGGCCACTCCGGACTGGAGGTAGCGCTCGACCATGCTCGGCGACGACAGGTACTGCTCGAGGGGGAGCGGCGGGCTGGTGCCGAGGCTCAGGGTGCGGCGGTCGCCATCGAGCACGGCGCTGAGCTCGTGGTACTCTTGGGCGACGACCACCTCGGGGTAGCGGAAGAGGCGGCGAGGCCGCCGCTGGTAGCTGCGCATGAGGGCCCGCTCGGCGTCGGTGAGGCCGAACTTGGCCCCCCAGCGCAGGTTGACCCGCACGGAGGTGACGGCCGGCTGGCGCAGGCGCACCACCACCTCGTGGTGGCGGCTCGAGCGGATGGCGCGGGTCCGCTGCTCGGTGCGGCGGAAGGCGTCGGCGATGGCGGCGCTCAGCGGCAGGACGGCATCGAGGCAGCGGCGCTCCCAGGCCTCGGTGTCGGCCAGGGCCCGCAGCGATGCCGCCCGCTGGTCGGCGACCCGGGCCAGGTCTTCCTCGACCCAGCGTTCGAGGTCGTCGTCGGCCAGTGAGGGATCGCTCGGGTTCCACCCGTTCATACGCCGTCTCCAGGATGCGGTACCGCTGGTCGGCCGGAAGGTCCGGATCCAAACTACGTGCAGGGACACAGTAGCACCGGACACCGGGGCCTGGCAGGTGGGTTTCCCGGGCAGGATGGCCGGATGCGATACCGGAGACTGGGACAAGCAGGCATCGAGCTCTCGGCCGTGGGGCTCGGCTCGTGGTTGACCTACGGCGGGACGGTGGACGAGAAGGCGGCGGTGGCGTGCATCCACCGGGCCTTCGAGCACGGCGTCAACTTCTTCGACACCGCCGACGTCTACGCCGGGGGGCGGGCCGAGGAGGTGGTGGGGGCAGCGCTGGCCCCGCTGCGGCGGGAGGACGTCGTGGTGGCCACCAAGGTCTACTTCCCGGTGGGCAAGGGGCCCAACGACTCGGGACTGTCCCGCAAGCACGTCTGGGAGCAGGTCCACGCCTCCCTGCGGCGCTTGCGGGTCGACTACATCGACCTCTACCAGTGCCACCGCTTCGATCCCCACACCCCCCTGGAGGAGACGTGCCGGGTGATGGACGACCTCGTGCGGGCCGGCAAGATCCTCTACTGGGGTACCTCGGAGTGGACGGCGGACCAGCTCCGCCAGGCGGTGGAGCTGTGCCGCTCGCAGGGGTGGTCAGCGCCGGCGAGCAACCAGCCCCAGTACAGCGCCCTGCAGCGCCGGGCCGAGGCGGCCATCCTGCCCACCACTGCCGAGCTGGGCTTGGGCAACGTCGTGTGGTCGCCGCTGGCCCAGGGGGTGCTCACCGGCAAGTACCGCACGCCCGAGGACCTACCCGCCGGGTCGCGCGCCACCGGACCGGGGCGCAGCTTCATGGAGCAGTGGCTGACACCGGCGGCCCTCGATGCTGTGGTCGCCGCCGGGACGCTGGCCGAGGAGGCCGGGTGCCGCCTGGCCCAACTGGCCCTGGCCTGGTGCCTGCGCCAACCGGCGGTGACGAGCGTCATCGTCGGCGCCACCCGGGTCGAACAGGTGGACGACAACGTGGCGGCCGCCGATCTCGAGCTCGACGCCGGGCTGCTCGATGCCTTCGGCCGACTGCTCGAGGATGCCGCCGCTCGCTGAGGTGGGGACCGCCGGCCCACCGGCGAGCCCGCCGGGGTGGGCCCTGGCCCTACGCTGCCGGGGTGGCCGTCTGCTTGATCACCGGGTGCAGCAGCGGCATCGGCCTGGCCACGGCCGTGCATTTCGCCCTGGCCGGGGAGACCGTGGTGGCCGGGGTCCGCCGGCCGGGCGGCGACGGCGAGCTCCGGCGCCGGTGTGCCGCCGAGGGGGTCGAGGTGGAGGTGGTCGGCCTCGACGTCGACCGGGAGGAGTCCGTGCGTGAGGCGGTCGGCCGGGTGGTGGCCGGCCACGGCGGCCTCGACGTGCTGGTCAACAACGCCGGTGTGGGGCTGCGGGGAGCGGTGGAGGACAGCGGGGACGCCGACGTGCGCCGGGTCTTCGAGACCAACGTCTTCGGGCCGCTGCGCCTGGTGCGGGCCACCCTGCCGGTGATGCGCGGCCAGGGCCGGGGGGTGGTGGTGAACGTCTCGTCGCTCTCGGGGCGGGTGAGCAATCCCTTCGCCGGGGTCTACTCGGCCACCAAGTTCGCCCTCGAGGCCCTGAGCGAGGCCCTGCACTACGAGGTCTCGCCCTTCGGCATCCGCGTCGCCGTGGTGGAACCGGGGCGGGCGGCGACGGCCTTCGCCGGCAACCGCCTGGTGGCCGGGGCCGGCGATTCGCCTTACGCCGAGCGCCTGGCCGGCTGGGAGCGGGCCATGGACCGGCTCCCCGGCCGGGACGAGGGCGGCGGGGCGCCGGCCGTCGCCGCCGCCATCTACGAGGCCGCCACCTGCGCCGACCACCCCCTGCGGCGCCTGGTGGGAGCCGATGCCGAGCTGGTGGGGGCGCTGCGGCGAGACCTCGACGACGCCGAGTTCGAGCGGACGGTACGGACCGCCCTCGACTTCTGGGACTGACGCTCGAGCACCCTCCCCGCGACCGGCGACCACGGCGGGTAAGCTGAGCCAAACGTGCGAGGGCCCGGTCACGGCGACCGGGACTCGCGGGTCACCTCATTGCTCCTCTCGGAATTGCGGAGTGGCCGAGGACCGGCCCACCGCAACCCGACAGACAGGAGCACTGACCGCAATGAAGTCGACCTTCGGCGCCCTCGGCGTCTCGAGCGATCTCACCACCGCCCTCGCCGCCCAGGGCATCACCGAGCCCTTCCCGGTGCAGAACCTCACCATCCCCGACCTGCTGGCCGGCCGCGACGTCTGCGGCAAGGCCAAGACCGGCTCGGGCAAGACCCTGGCCTTCGGCCTGGCGGTCGTCGAGCGGGTGGGCCAGGCCGAGTCCGGGCGCCCGGTCGCCCTGGTGCTGGTTCCCACCCGGGAGCTGGCCACCCAGGTGGCCTCCGAGCTGGAGCCGCTGGCCGCCGTGCGGAACCGCTCGGTCAAGGCCGTCTACGGCGGCACCGATCTCGACCGCCAGTGCCGGACGCTGCGGCGGGGGGTCGACGTGGTGGTGGCCACACCGGGGCGCCTCATCGATCTCATCGAGCGCCAGGCCATCTCCCTGGGCGACGTGGAGATGGTGGTCCTCGACGAAGCCGACCGCATGGCCGACATGGGGTTCCTGCCCCAGGTCGAGTGGGTCCTGCGCCACGTCGAGCGTGGCCACCAGACCATGCTCTTTTCCGCCACCCTCGACGGCGACGTCGACCACGTCGTGCGGGTCCACATGCACGACCCGGTGTTCCACGAGGTGGAGGCCGACCGGGTCGACGTGGACGACATGGAGCACCGCTTCCTCGCCGTCCACCAGATGGACAAGGTCCGGGTGGCGGCGGCCATCGCCCGGGGGGCCGAGCGCTGCCTCATCTTCGTGCGCACCAAGCGGGGGGCCGACCGCCTGGCCGGCCAGCTGGAGCGGGAGGGCGTGGCCGCCATGCCCATCCACGGCGACTTGCGCCAGTCGGCCCGGGAGAAGGCCCTGCGCCAGTTCACCGAGGGCCAGCTCCATGTGCTGGTGGCCACCGACGTGGCCGCCCGGGGCATCCACGTGGACGAGATCGACGTGGTCTGCCACTACGACCCGCCGAACGACCACAAGGCCTACGTGCACCGCTCGGGGCGCACGGCCCGGGCCGGGACGAGCGGGGCGGTGGCCACCCTGGTCCTGTGGGACCAGGAGAACGACGTGCGCATCCTCCAGAAGCGCCTCGGGCTCGACGTCCCCCTGGTGGAGGTCTTCTCCAACGATCCCCGCCTGGCCGACCTGACGGGGTGGAAGGACGAGCCGGCCCCCGTGGCCTGACGGGCCCGCCCCTCCGGTGCCACCGCCCGGGCCTTCCCCTCCGGTGACGGCTGGGGCGGTGGCCACCGCCCGGTCGACCCTGGAGCAACTGGTGGCCGGCGGCGTCGAGCCGGCGACGGCCCGGGCCCGGCTGGCGGCCGGCGTCGCCGTCGCCGTGGCCGCCGCCGAAGGCGTACGCCTGCCCCGGCTGCGACTGCTGGAGGCCTGGGGTGAGCCGGTAGCCGCCGCCCTGGCGCCGGGCGAGGTGGCCGCCGGCCGGCCGGCGGCCGTCTACGAGGCCCTCCTCGATCCCGGTGGCCGCCGCCGCCGGGGCGCCTTCTACACGCCGGCGGCCGTGGCCGGGGCCGTGGCCGGGTGGGCCCTCGAGCTGGTGGCCGACCCCCGGCCGGTGGTGGCCGACCCGGCAGCGGGCGGCGGGGCCTTCCTGCTGGCGGCGGCCGAGCAGCTGGCCGCCGGCGGCCTCGACCGGGCCGAGGTGGTCAGGCACCTGCTGGTGGGCGTCGACGTCGACCCGGTGGCGGCTGCCGTGACCGAGGCGGTGCTGGCCCTGTGGTGCCGCGGGGCCGCCGTGCCCCGCGTGGTGGTGGGCGACGCCCTCTGCCTCGGCGCCGCCGCCTGGCCGGAGCGACCCCACGTGGTGGTGGGCAACCCGCCGTTCCTCAGCCAGCTGGCCCGCTCGACGGCCCGGTGCACCAGCGAGGTGGAGGTCCTGCGGGCCCGCTTCGGGCCGGCGGTGACCGCCTACGTCGACACCGCCGTGCTCTTCCTCGCCCTGGCCGTGGAGCTGGTGCGACCCGGCGGGGCGGTGGCCCTGGTGCTGCCCGAGTCCTTCCTCGCCTCCCGCGACGCCGGCCCCGCTCGCCGCTCGGTGCTGGCCGGGGCCGGCCTGCGGGCGCTGTGGGTCCCGGCGGCACCGGTGTTCGACTCCGCTGCCGTGCGGGTGTGCGTGCCGGTCCTGGCGCGGGGCCCGGGCGGGGGCGGGGTCGTCCAGGTG
>DATMJI010000143.1:0-8330 GCA_035553895.1 Acidimicrobiales bacterium
GGCGGGGGGTGGCCCGCACCAGGGTGGCGGTGTAGCCGGAGGCGGGCTCGACGAGGACCGTACCGGCCGGCCCCGACTCGACCGCCCGCCCGTCGTGCATGACCAGGACGCGGTCGGCGTGGCCGGCGACCGCCCCGAGGTCGTGGGTGATGAGCACCATGGCGGCGCCGGTGCGCTCCCGGCCGGCTCGGAGGGTGTCGAGGATCTCCGCCTGCACGGTGACGTCGAGGGCCGAGGTGGGCTCGTCGGCGATGATCACCTCGGGGTCGTGGGCCAGGGCCATGGCGATCACGGCCCGCTGGCGCATCCCCCCCGAAAGCTCGTGGGGGTAGGCCCGGGCCCGCCCGGAGGCGTCGGGCATCCCCACCAGGGCGAGGAGCTCGAGGGCTCGGGCCCGGGCGGCCCGGGGTGACGCCCGGCGGTCGTGGGCCCGTACGGCGTCGGCCACCTGGCGCCCGAGGGGGTGGACGGGGTTGAGCGAGCTGAGGGGCGCCTGGGGCACGATGGCCAGGCGGGCGCCCCGCAGGCGGTCGAGATCGGCGGCGCCGAGGCCCAGCAGCTCCTGGCCCCCCAGGCGCACGGATCCCCGCACGCGGGCCGACCGGGGGAGCAGGCCGAGCAGGGCCCAGGCGGTGGCCGACTTGCCGGCACCCGATTCGCCCACGATGGCCAGGACCTCGCCGGCGGCCAGGTTCCACGACAAGCGGCGTACGGCGTGGACCTCGCCCCGGTCGGTCGGGAAGCGGACGTCGAGGTCCCGGACCTCCAGGAGTACGGGGGGGTACTGGCCGGGGCCGTCCTCGGCCTCCGGCCCCGCCGCCGGTGGTGGTGGTGGCGGTGGCGTCCGTTCGATCAGGTGGCCAACGTCGCCGCCCGCGGGGCTGGTGTCAATGGGAGCGTCGGGCTCTGGCGGTCGTCATCGGCAACGGCTGCGGTGTGTCATGGCAGCGGGGAGGTGCACCCCGCTGCGTAGCTCGATGCATCTACGTGCTTGCCTCGGATGTCTACCGCCAGTTCCTTTTGTCCCATGCGCCACCAGCCCCGCCAGCGGGGCGGTCAGTAGTAGCGATACAGTGGTGCCCCAGCCGCCAGCCAGGCGGCCCCGAGGGTGGCGATCGCCAGCGCCGCCCGAGTGAGCTGCCGTGCCGTCCGCGACTGAAACCTCCGCATGTTCATCTGCTCCTTGCTCGAGAGTGGTACCCAACAGAGCACCCGACGCTGCACCTGATACACGATCCTTGGAGGAATAGGATGCGATCCGTGGGAGCCGCCGCCGCAGCCGACCCGGCCGAGCCGATCGTAGTGGACGTCCGTGCTGCCGCCGGCGGGGACCGGGATGCATGGGACCGCCTGGTGGCGCGCTTCACCGGGCTGGTCTGGGCGGTGGCCCGCTCGCATCGCCTGAGCGACGCTGACGCCGCCGACGTCAGCCAGACCACCTGGCTGCGCCTGGCCGAGCACCTGCACCGGTTGCGGGAACCCGAGCGGGTCGGGGGTTGGCTGGCCACCACCGCCCGCCACGAGTCCCTACGCACCCTTCGAGGCTCGACCCGCCTGGTGCCGGTCGACGACGACTTCGATGCCATCGTGGGCGAGCAGTGGCCCGACGTCGACCGCCGCCTGCTCGACGAGGAGCGCGACGTCGCCCTGTGGGAGGCCTTCGGCACCCTGGCCCAGCCGTGCCAGCGGCTCCTGCACACCCTCATGGCCGACCCCGCTCCCAGCTATGCCGACGTCAGCGCGGCGCTGGACATGCCGGTCGGCAGCATCGGGCCCCGGCGGGCCCGCTGCCTCCAGCGACTGCGCACCATGACCCAGGGAACGGCGGCGTGCCCCCAGGACGAGAGGATGATGGCCGGATGAGCGAGGAGCGCATCGAGATCGCCAGCGTGAGCGACGGCGGCGTGAGCGAAGACGAGCTGGACCAGCTCATGGCCCAGCTCGGCTCGATCGCCAACCGCCTCGACCCCGTGCCCGCGGCGGTGCGGGAGGCGGCCCGAGCGGCCTTCGCCTGGTGCACGGTCGACGCCGAGTTGGCCGCCCTCACCTTCGACTCCTGGGCCGACGATCGTGCCCTGGTGGGCGTGCGGGGCGGCGGGGCCCGCCAACTCACGTTCGAAGCAGAGAAGGTCATCGTGGAGATCCAGCTGAGCGGCGGCCCCACCGCCAGCCTGGTGGGCCAGATCGTGCCGGCCGGCGCCGGATCCGTCGAGGTTCGTCACGAGGGGGGCAGCACCACCGTCGACGTCGACGCCCTGGGCCGCTTCACCGCCGGCCGCCTACCTGGCGGGCCGCTCAGCCTGCGCTGCAGCGGGGGTGGTACGGCGGTGCCGGTCGAAACGGAGTGGGTGGCCGTCTGATTTTGGGCCCGGCGGCGCGATCGGCACTCGTGGAGAGCGCCGAGTCCGCCGTCGAGCTGTGTTCCAGCCGTCCCCACGAGGCAGCGGATCGGGCCCGGGAGATCCTGGGCCACGCCGAAGGCGACGGCGATCTGGAGCTGTTATCCATCGCCAGGCGGGTCCTGGGCCTGGCCGCGCGGGAGTCCGGCGACGTCCTCGGCGCGCAGCGTCACCTCGAGGCGTCGCTCGAGGCGGCGCTCGCCGGGGGCCTCGGCCAGCGGGAGGGTGAGTCGCGGATGAGCCTCGCCGCGGTGCTGAGTATGTGCGGGCGTACCGACGAGGCCTTGCACCAGGCCGATCTCGCCGCTTGCCTACTCGAGGGCGTCGACACGGCTCGGGTCCAGGTGCAACGAGCGCTCATCCTGCAGCGCCTCGGTCGCCACGACGGCGCCCTCGCCGGCTACGGGGCGGCGCTGTCGGCCTTCGGCGCCTTCGGCCGGCCGGCCGACCAAGCGGGGGTGCGGCTGAACCGGGGCATCCTGCTCGCCTACCGGGGCGACCTCAGCGGGGCCGAGGCCGACCTGGCCGCGGCCGAGGCGTCCTATCACGAGCTGGGTTTGGACCTGGCCGCGGCCGAGGTCCACCACAACCTCGGCTTCGTCGCCACCCTGCAGGGGGACGTCCCCCTGGCCCTGCGCCGCTACGACGCCGCCGCCCGGGAGTTCCGGCGCATCGGCGCCGCCCGCCCCGCCGCCGTGCTCGATCAGTGCCAGGCCCTCCTCTCGGTGGGGCTGGTGCACGAGGCCCGGTGCCTGGCCCAGCGGGCCGTGGAGCGGTTGGGCCGAGCGGGGATGGAGGTCGACCTGGCCGAGGCCCGTCTGGTCCTGGCCCAAACCTGCTGGCTGGGTGGCGACGCCGCCGAAGCCCGGTCCCAGGCGAGCCGGGCCCGGGCGGCCTTCGACGCCCAGGGCCGCGCCCCCTGGGCGTGCCTGGCCCGCCACGTGGTCCTGCGGGCGGCATGGCACGAGGGTGCCCTGGATGCCGGAGACATCGCCGAGGCCCGGGCCACGGCCGAGGAGCTGGAGGCGAGCGGTTGGTCGGTGCCGGCCGCCGATGCCCGGCTGGTGGCGGCGGGCATCGCCCTGGGGGCCGGTCGGGTGGCCGACGCCGAAGCCGACCTCGTCCGGGCCAGCGCCACCCGGCGGGTCGGCCCCGTCGACCTGCGGGCCCGGGCCTGGCACGCCGAGGCCCTGCTGCGCCTGGCCCGGGGCGACCGCCCGGGGGCCTTCACCGCCCTGCGGGCCGGCCTGGCCGTGCTCGACCAGCACCGGGCCACCCTCGGCGCCACCGAGTTGCGGGCCCATGCCGCCGGGGCCGCCGCCGAGCTGGCCCACCTGGGGCTGGGCCTGGCCCTGGAGGGACGCCGGCCGGCCCAGGTCCTGGCCTGGAGCGAACGCTGGCGGGCGGGGTCGCACCGGGTGCCGGCCGCCCGCCCGCCCGCCGACCCCGCCATCGCCGCCGACCTGGCCTCCCTCCGCTTGGCGGTGCGGGAGGCAGAGGAGGCCGTGCTGGCCGGCACCGAGCGCGCCGATCTCCGACGGCAGCGGGCCAGGCTGGAGGCGTCCATCCGCCGCCGAGCCCGCCACTCCTCGGTCCCCGGGGTGGCACCACCGCCCCCGCCCCCGGGCGTGGGGGACCTGGCTGCCCGGCTCGGCGACCGGGCCCTGGTCCAGCTGGTCGAATCGAAGCGCCAGCTCTACGCCGTGACCGTGGCCGCCGGCCGGTCCCGGTTGTGGGAGCTGGGTCCGGCGTCCGGCGTCGGCACCGAGGTGGACCAGCTGCGCTTCTGCCTGGGGCGCCTGGCCCACCGCCGGGGGTCCGAGGCCTCCCGGGCAGCGGCGGCGGCGGCGCTCGACCACGCCGCCGGGCGCCTGGACGGCCTGCTCCTCACCCCCCTGCGCCCCGCCGTCGGCGACCGGCCCCTGGTGGTGGTACCCACCGGGATGCTGCACGGGCTGCCGTGGGCGGTGCTGCCGTCGTGCCGGGAGCGGCCCCTGGCCGTGGCCCCCTCTTGTGCCCAGTGGGCGGCGGCCCACGACCAGCACGAGGTCCGCTCCCCGGCCCGGGCCGTGCTGGTGGCCGGACCCGGCGCCCACCACGCCCAGGCCGAGATCGCCGAGCTGTCCCCCCTGCACCCGTCAGCCACTGCCCTGGTGGGAGAGGAGGCGACGGTCGCCGCCGTCAACGCCGCCATGGACGGGGCCGCCCTGGCCCACGTGGCCGCCCACGGCACCTTCCGGGCCGACAACCCTCTCTTCTCCTGCCTGCACCTGAGCGACGGGCAGCTCACCGTCTACGACCTCGAAGCGCTGGCCGCCGCCCCCCGCCTGGTGGTGCTCTCGGCCTGCGACGCAGGGATCTCGGCGGTGAACCCGGGCGACGAGCTCATGGGCCTGGCCGCCGCCCTGCTCGCCCGCGGCACCCAGAGCGTGGTGGCCAGCGTGCTCCCCGTCCCCGACGCTGCCACCCGCCGGCTGATGTTCGAGCTGCACCAGCGCCTGGCAGAGGGGATGGCCCCGGCCAGGGCCCTGGCCGGGGCCCATTCGGCCGTCGCCACCCCCCTCGACCCCGCCGATGCCGTGGCCGTGCGCTCCTTCACCTGCTTCGGCGCCGGCTGACTCGCATTTCGGCGCGGCGCCGGGCCTTCGCTGTATCAGCGGCGCCACCCGTTCCTCCTTGAACGAAGGGGCCCGTTGGTTATGGTGATGCGCACATGTTGATCTTCGCCATAGCTGCCGGCGTCGGTGTCGCGGCCGGCCTGGTCCTTGGGGGCCGGATCTCGGGGCTGGCCGGCGTGCGCCTGCGGGCCCCGGCGCTCATTTGGCTGGCCCTGGGGATGCAGGTGGGCCTGGGCCTGCCCGCCGCCCGGGATTTGGCCGGGGCCACCCGCTTCGGGGTGGTCGTGGCCAGCTACGGCCTCATCGGGGCGTGGCTGGCGGCCAACGCCGCCGCCCAGCGGGCGGCGATGCGGGCAGCCCTTGGGCTGCTGGCCGCCGGGTGGCTGCTCAACCTGGTGGTGATGGTGCCCAACGGAGGGATGCCGGTGTCAACCCAGGCCCTCGACGACATCGGCGCCGGCGCCAGCCTCGACGTCGAGGAGGGCCACCTGTGGAAGCACGTCGAGCTGTCCGAGTCGACCGTGCTGCCGGTCCTGGCCGACGTCATGCCCGTACCGGCGCTGGGCAGTGCGGTGAGCGCCGGCGACGTGGCCATGGTTGGCGGCATCGCCGTGCTCATCGCTGCGGCCATGGTGCAGCCGGGGCGGCGCCAACCGGATGAAAACCCGTACCGGCCGGCCGTCCCGTCACCGTCGTCCGCTAGCCGCTAGCGTTTCTTGATGAGTCGCATCTACCTCTCACCGCCCGACGTCGGTCCAGTCGAGCGGGCACTGCTGCTCGACGCTTTCGACTCCAATTGGATCGCTCCCCTGGGCCCGCACGTCGACGCCTTCGAGGCCGAGCTGGCCCAGGAGGTCGGCGTGGCCCATGCCCTGGCTCTGGCGAGTGGAACCGCCGCACTGCACCTCGCTCTGGGCGGGCTCGGAGTTAGTTCCGGAGATGATGTCTTGGTCTCCACCCTCACCTTCGTAGCCACGGCCAATGCAGTGACGTACCTCGGCGCTCGTCCGGCCTTTGTCGACAGCGACGAGTCGAGTTGGAACATGGATCCGGTACTCCTGGCCGACGAGCTGGACGTCAGGGCCCAGCAGGACCGCCTGCCGGCCGCCGTCGTGGTGGTCGACCTGTACGGCCAGTGCGCCGATTACGCCAGGCTCCGGCCCTTGTGTGCCCGCTACGGGGTTCCGCTGGTCGAGGACGCGGCCGAGGCCATCGGGGCCAGCTGTGAAGGTGCCGCCGCCGGCTCCCTCGGCGATGTCGGCGTCTTCTCCTTCAACGGCAACAAGGCGGTGACCACGAGTGGTGGCGGCATGCTCGTCTCCGATGACGAGGAGTTGGTGAGGCGGGCCCGTCACCTGTCCAGCCAGGCCCGACGACCGGCACACCACTACGAGCATGCAGAGGTCGGCTACAACTACCGGTTGAGCAACCTCTTGGCGGCCGTGGGCCGGGGACAACTCCAGCGGCTGCCGCAAATGGTTGAGCGCCGCCGCCAGATCTACCAGTCCTATCAGGAGGCGTTGGCCGACGTGGCCGGCGTGCGCTTCATGCCCAAAGCACCGTTTGGCAACCCGACGCACTGGCTGACCTGCATCACCATCGACCCCCAGGAGTTCGGGGCCACGCGGGAGGATATCCGGTCCCACTTGGAAGCCCTTGACATCGAAGCCCGCCCAACGTGGAAGCCCATGCACCTCCAGCCGGTCTACGCCCAGCATCCCATCTGCGGCGGCGGGGTTGCCGAGCGGATCTTCGCATCTGGGTTGTGCCTACCTAGCGGGTCAAGCCTCACGGATGCGGGAGTAGCGCGAGTCGTCGAGGGCATCCTCAGCTGCCCTCGACGTTTTCGGTGGTCGGATGCGCCCACCTCGGTCACACTCGGTGGCTGAGCAGATTGGAGCACCTTCAACCTCGACGAGCGATCCGGGCCCGGTGCCCGGACAATAGGATCCGGGCAATGTTTACGACCGAGCCGGTGGCGCTGCCCGAGCTGGGCCGGCGGGCCCGAGCGGCGGCCCGGGCCCTGGCCCTAGCCCCCACCGGGGCCAAGGACGCCGCGCTCGCGCTGGCGGCCGACCTGCTCGAGGAGCGGGCGGGGGAGATTCTCGACGCCAACGCCACCGACGTGGCTCGAGCCGGAAACGCCGGAACCAACGAGGCGGTGATCGACCGCCTGCGCCTGAGCGGCGACCGGGTGGGTGCCATGGCCGCCGGCCTGCGCCAGGTGGCGGGTTTGGCCGACCCGGTGGGCCAGGTGGTGGAGGGCTGGGTCCGTCCCAACGGGTTGCGCATCACCCAGGTGCGCGTGCCCCTCGGGGTGGTGGCCATCGTTTACGAGAACCGCCCCAACGTCACCAGCGACGCCTTTGCCTTGTGCTGCAAGTCGGGCAACGCCGCCTTCCTACGGGGGTCGTCGGCCGCCATCTCCTCAAACCGGGCCATCGCCTCGGTGCTGCGGGAGGCGCTGGCCAAGGCCGGCTTGCCGGCCGACGCCCTGGTCCTGGTGGAGGACACCAGCCGGGAGGCAGCCGTGGAGTTCATGCGCCTGCGGGAGTCGATCGACGTGCTCATCCCCCGGGGCGGCCCCTCGCTCATCGCCGCCATCCGCGAGCACGCCACCGTGCCGGTGGTGATCGACGGCGACGGGAACTGCCATGTCTACGTCGACGCCGCCGCCGACTTGGCCATGGCCGAGGCCGTCGTGGTCGATGCCAAGACCCAGCGCCCGTCGGTGTGCAACGCCGCCGAGTCGCTGGTGGTGCACCGGGCGGTGGCGCCGGCCTTCCTGCCCGCCCTGGCCCGGGCCCTGCCCGGGGTGGAGCTGGTGGGCGACGAGGCGTCCCGGGCTCTCGAGGCGTCCATCGGCCCGGCCACCGAGGACGACTTCGCCCGGGAGTTCCTCGGCCCCCGCCTGAGCGTGGCCACCGTCGACGACCTCGACGCCGCCATCGCCCATGTCAACCGCTACAGCTCGGGCCACAGCGAGGCCATCGTCACCACCGACCTGGGGTCGGCCACCCGCTTCACCACCGAGGTGGACGCCGCCGCCGTGCTCGTCAACGCCTCCACCCGCTTCGTCGACGGCGAGCGCTTCGGCTTCGGCGCCGAGATCGGCATCAGCACCCAGAAGCTCCACGCCCGGGGCCCCATGGGCCTGCGGGAGCTGACCACCACCAAGTACGTGGTCCACGGCGACGGCCACATCGTCTGACTGGCGCCGTTCCCGCCGCTCTCTCCCGTTCTGGCCCCTCCATTGGTTGTGATCGCAACCACCTGAGGGGCCAGAACCGGGGGAGGCTTTGAATCCCGGGAC
>DATMJI010000144.1:0-35122 GCA_035553895.1 Acidimicrobiales bacterium
GCTGTCCATGGCCCGAGGGTATCCCTGCCACCGCCACCCCTTCCCCTTCTTTGTCGGCTGGGCCGTGCCTGGCACGGCCCAGCCGACAAAGAAGGGGAAGGGGTGGCGGTGGCAGGGATACCCTCGGGCCATGGACAGCGCAGCCGAGACTCCCGGCCGCAAGCCCCGCAGCCACGTGGTCACCGACGGCATCCAGCGGGCACCGGCCCGGGCCATGCTGCGGGCGGTGGGCATGGGCGACGACGACTGGGCCAAGACCCAGGTGGGCGTGTGCTCGTCGTGGAACGAGGTCACGCCCTGCAACCTGCCCCTGGCCCGCCTGGCCGCCTCGGCCAAGGAGGGGGTGCGAGCCGTGGGCGGCTTCCCCCTGGAGTTCACCACCATCGCCGTGTCCGACGGCATCTCCATGGGCCACGAAGGCATGCACGCCTCTCTGGTCAGCCGGGAGGTGATCGCCGACTCGGTGGAGACGGTGGTCCACGCCGAGCGCCTCGACGCCCTGGTCACCCTGGCCGGCTGCGACAAGAGCCTGCCGGGCATGCTCATGGCCGCCGCCCGGCTGAACGTGCCCTCGGTCTTCGTCTACGGCGGGTCCATCCTGCCCGGCCGGCGGGGCGAGCAGGCCCTCGACATCGTCAGCGTCTTCGAGGCGGTGGGCGCCTGCGCGGCGGGCACCATGAGCGAGGAGGAGCTGGGCGAGGTGGAGCGGGCCGCCTGCCCCAGCGAGGGGGCCTGCGCCGGCATGTTCACCGCCAACACCATGGCGGCGGTGTCCGAGGCGCTGGGCATGTCGCTGCCGGGCAGCGCCAGCCCGCCGGCTCCCGACCCCCGGCGGGACCGGATGGCCCACTCCTCGGGCGAGGCCGTGGTCCGCCTGGTCGAGGCCGCCATCCGCCCCCGCCAGATCATGACCAAGGAGGCCTTCGAGAACGCCATCGCCGTGGTCATGGCCCTGGGTGGCTCCACCAACGCCGTGCTCCACCTGCTGGCCATCGCCACCGAGGCCCGGGTGGAGTTGGACCTCGACGACTTCAACCGGGTGGCGGCCCGGGTGCCCCACATCGCCGACACCCGGCCCCACGGCCGCTACCACATGAGCGACATCGACCGCATCGGCGGCGTGCCGGTGGTGCTGGCCGAACTCTTGGAGGCGGGCTTGATCCATGGTGACTGCCTGACCGTCACCGGGCGCACCATGGCTGAGAACCTGGCCGACCTGGCCCCGCCCGGGCCCGACGGTCCGGTCATCCATCCTCTGGCCGATCCCATCCACGCCCGCGGCGGCATCGCCGTGCTCCGCGGGTCGCTGGCCCCGAGGGGCAGCGTGGTCAAGGTGGCGGGAATCGACTTCAGCCGCTTCGACGGGCCGGCCCGGGTCTTCGACGGCGAGCAGGCGGCCATGGACGCCATCATGGCCGGGCGCATCCAGGGTGGCGACGTGGTGGTGATCCGCTACGAGGGACCCAAGGGGGGGCCGGGTATGCGCGAGATGCTGGCCGTCACCGGGGCCATGAAGGGGGCGGGCCGGGGTGGCGACTGCGCCCTCGTCACCGACGGCCGCTTCTCGGGGGGGACCCACGGCTTTTGCATCGGTCACGTCGCCCCCGAGGCGGTCGACGGGGGCCCCATCGCCCTGGTCCGCGACGGCGATCGCATCGTGGTCGATGCCGACGCCCTCACCATCGACCTCGACGTGGAGCCGGCGGAGCTGGAGCGCCGCCGGGTCGACTGGAAGCTGCCCGCGCCCCGCTACACCACGGGTGTGCTGGCCAAGTACGCCCGCCTGGCGTCTGGCGCCGAGCGGGGAGCCATCACCGAGGCCTGACCGGCGAGCGTGAGGCGATGACCATGGGGAGACAGTGGCGGCGGCTGGCCATCGCCCTGCTGGCCCTGCCGCTCCTGGCCGCCACCGTGGTCGCCGTCGAGGTCATGCTGGCCCGGCGCGGTACCCGCTCGGGTGATCCCCCCCTGGTGCTGGCCGGGCCGGTCGGCCAGGGGCCCGGCCCACCCCTGGAGGTGGTCTGGCTGGGAGACTCCACCGCCGCTGGTATCGGCGCGCCGGACCGGGAGACGACGTTACCGATCCAGGTGAGCCTGGGCCTCGGTCGCCCGGTGGAGCTCACCGTCCTGGCCCGGGGCGGGGCCACGGTGAGCGACGTGGTCGAGCGCCAGCTCCCGGCCCTGGCCGGGCGCCAACCCGACGCCGTGTTCATCTCGGCCGGTGCCAACGACGTGACCCACCTGCGCTCGCGCTCCGACCTGGCGAGAGACTACCGGCGGTTGCTGGCCGGACTCGGCCAAAGCAGCGAGGTCATTGTCCTCGGGATCCCCGACATGGGGTCGATCCCCCGCCTGGCGCAGCCCCTGCGGGCCCTGGCCGGCTGGCGCGGTCGGCAGCTGGACCGGGTGGTCCGCCAGGCGGCTGCGGCGGGCGGGGCCGCCTACGTCGACATCGCCGGCGAGACCGGTCCCGACTTCCGGGGCGATCCCGAGCGCTTCTTCGCCGCCGACCGCTACCACCCCTCGGCCGCCGGCTACCGGCGCTGGGCCGATGCCGTGCTCGACGTGGTGGGTGCGTCGACCAGGCTGGGGCGATGACCATCTCCGACGTCGCCGCCCAGGGCTTCGGTGCCGACGCCTGGGGCTACGAGCGCGGGCGGCCTACCTACCCGGCGGTGGCGGTGTCCTGCCTGGTCGCCGAGCTCGGCCTGGGGCCGTCCTCGGTGGTGGTCGACCTGGCCGCCGGCACCGGCAAGATGTCCCGCCTGCTGGCCCCGTCGGCCGGTCATGTCGTGGCCGTCGAGCCGGTGGCCGCCATGCGCTCGGTGCTGGTGGAGTTGGTCCCCGACGCCGGCGTGGTGGCCGCCACCGCCGAGCATCTCCCGCTGGCCGGTGCCTCGGTCGACGCCGTGGTGGCAGCCCAGGCCTTCCACTGGTTCGCGGTCGACCAGGCCCTGGCCGAGGTCGCCCGGGTCGTGCGCCCCGGCGGCGGGCTGGCCCTGGTGTGGAACGACCGGGACACCTCGGTGCCGTGGGTGGCCGAGCTGTCGGCGCTGATCGAGTGGGACGACCGCCCGGTGGCGAGCTACCACGAGCGCGACTGGCTGGAGGCCATGGCCGCCACCGGCCACTTCGAGCAGGCCGGGAGCCGCCGGTTCCGGCTACGCCAGAGCCTCGACGCCGACACCCTGGTCGACCGGGTGCTGTCCACCAGCTACATCGCGGCGCGCCCCCTGGGGGAGCAGCAGGCTCTGGCCCGAGAGGTGCGCCGCCTGGTGGAGAACCTCGGGCAGCGCTTCGAGCTTCCCTACCTCACCGACGTCTACTGGTGCCGCCGAGGGTGAGAAGCGGCCGGGACGCCGGTGGTCCGGCGGATGCCGCTGCGCCCGGTGATCTCCTGCAGGCGAGGGCGGACGCTGCGGCGGTAGGCCACCTTGAGCTCCCCACCCATGGCCCGCCCGTGGGTGGGGAGCCATTGCGTCATGACGGCCACGGCGCAACGGGAGCGCTCGTCCCGGCTCAGAGGTGCCCGGGCGATGGTCGACATCACCTCCCACAGCAGGCGGTTGCGGGGGAAGGCGTTGCGCCCCGCCTTGGCCGGGTCGAACCAGGCCGCCACTTCGCTGAAGGTCCGGCCGACGCTGTGGGAGATCCCCGGGTGGTAGCGGCGGAGGAAGAGCCGGTCTTCCAGCTCCCAGAACTGGCCGAGCAGCAGCAGCTCGGCCATCAAGCCGATGTCGCCCCCCCAGCAGTTGCGCAGGAGCTGGGTCCGGCGCAGCCCGTCGGTGCGGATGAGGCCGAAGACGGCGTGGTTCTCTCCCGTATGGGAGGCGTAGTGGCGGATGCGCTCATGGGGCGAGGGTTCGCGACGGTCGAGCCCGTCGAAGAAGTCGTCGTCGATGACCTGGCCCGTCTCGTTGATCAAGACGGTCCGGGGGTAGCAGAGCACGACGCTGTCCGGTGCCCCCTGGAGCACCTCGACGCAGCGGCCGAGGAACGAGGGGAGGCAGACGTCGTCGTGGGCGGCCCACTTGAAGTAGCGGCCGTTGGCCTCGGCCACCAACCGGTTGAAGTTCCAGTGGGCGCCCCGGTTGAACGCCGAGCGCAGGTAGTGCACGCGGGAGTCGTGCTCGGCGTACTTGCGGCAGATCTCCTCGGTCCCGTCGTCCGAGCCGTTGTCGCTGAGGAGCAGTTCGAAGTCGCCGAAATCTTGCCCGAGCAGTGAATCCAGGGCCGAGACCAGGAAGTTCTCTCCGTTGCGCACGGGAAGACCCACGGTCACAAGCGGTGGCATCGTGCGCACTCTAGCCTCACCGGCTCGGATCTCGTGCCGTCCTGCCCGGGCCCGGTTGGCCACACTGGAGGGATGCACGAGGCGATGAGGGCCCCTCCCGGCTTCCAGGAAGCGACCCTGGCCTGGGGGGAGCGGGAGCGCCGAGACCTGCCGTGGCGGCGCACCCGGGATCCCTGGGCCGTCCTGGTCAGCGAGCTCATGCTCCAGCAGACCCAGGTGGCCCGGGTGGTGCCCCGCTACCGGGCCTTCCTCCGCCGCTTCCCGTCCCCGTCGCGCTGCGCCGCCGCCCCGGTGGGCGAGGTGGTGCGGGCCTGGGCCGGCCTCGGCTACAACCGCCGGGCCGTCCACCTCCACGCCGCCGCCCGGGCTGCGGTCGAGCGCTTCGGGGGCCGGCTGCCCGCCACCCTGGCCGAGCTGCGGTCGCTTCCCGGCGTCGGTCCCTACACCGCCCGGGCGGTCCTCGCCTTCGCCCACGACGCCGATGCGGTGGGCGTGCTCGACACCAACGCCGCCCGGGTGCTGGCCCGGGCGGTGGCCGGGCGCCCGCTGGCCCCGGCCGAGGCCCAGATCTTGGCCGACGCCTCGGTGCCGGCCGGCCAGGGATGGGCTTGGAACCAGGCCATGCTCGACCTCGGGGCCATGGTGTGCACCCGCCGGCGCCCCCGCTGCGGCGACTGCCCATTACCGGGAACGGGCGCCTGCGCCTGGGCCCTCGCCGGCCACCCGGAACCGGACCCGGCCCGAAGCACGGCCGGGGCGGCCACCCCCCAGTCACGCTTCGCCGGCTCCGACCGCCAGGGGCGGGGCCGGCTGGTCGACGCCCTGCGCCGCGGCCCGGTGGCCGGCGCCGCGGTGGCGGCGGTCTGTGGCCGGCCCGCCGATCCCGAGCGAGCCCGCCGGGTTGCCGCCTCGCTGGTGGCCGACGGCCTGATCGTGCAGCGCGGGTCGCACTACGACCTTCCCTGACCCCGTCGCCGTCCCGGTTTGTGGTCACCGACGGACCCTGGCGGTCCAGACGCGCCCACAAAGAGGGGGAGCCGGTCGGCCGCCGCCCGGCGACACTGCGCGACACTCGACGGGTGCCCGGTCCTCCCCGCCCCGGCGACGCCGACTTCCGCCAGGTCCTCGGGCGCTTCCCCACCGGGGTGGTGGTGGTCACCGCCCTGGCCGGCGGCGAGCCGGTGGGGCTGTCGGTCAACTCCTTCACCGCAGTGTCGCTCCAGCCGGCGCTGGTGGCCTTCTGCATCGCCCGGACGTCCGGGACCTGGGCGGCGATGCGCCCCACCGGGGTCTTTTGCGCCAACGTCCTGGCCGAGGATCAAGAGGCCCTCTCCCGGCGCTTCGCTCGCCCCGGTACCGGGCGTTTCGCGGGGGTGGGCTGGGAGGTGTCGCCGTCGGGCGCCGCCCGCCTCCATGGGGTCCTGGCCTGGGTCGACTGCACGATCGAGGCCGTGCACGGCGGCGGCGACCACGAGATCTGCGTGGGGCGGGTCCAGGCCCTCGACGTCGAACGCCAGGACGGTCCCCTGGTGTACTTCCGCGGCGGCTACGGCCGCTTCGAGGCCTGAAGGGGTGGCCGGGCCCTGGCCGCCCGGCGGCGGGCTGCCCGGGAGCGCAGCAGGCGCCGCACCAGGGCGTAGGCGAAGAGCAAACCCAGGGCCAGCCAGATGTACCAGTCGAGGGCGAGCACGACCATCCCCGCCCGATGCTACGGGCGGGCGCCGGCTCTCGACCGGTTTTCCCGGCATCCGAGAAAAAAGGCCCCGCTACCACTACCCGTGGCGGGGGAAGGTGCTCTACCCTGGAGTTCCCCGCCTTCGACCACGGAGTGTGTTCATGAGTGCGATTGCATCCCTCGGGAACGGCCAGGTGCTGGGAACCGCCCTGGCCGACGTGGCGGCGGCCCGGGAGCGGGCCCGGCGCCGCCGCCTGCGCTGGCTCACGGCGATGGTGTCCCTGCTGGCGGCCTGGCTGTGGATCCAGGCCCTGAGCGGCCGCTCGGCCCTGCCGTCCCTGCCCAGCGGCCTGGGCGAAATGGCTCCGGCACTGATCATCGTCGCCTTCTTGGCCATGGTGTTCATCGGTCCCATGCTGGGTGCCGGGCGCTCGCCCCACGTGATGTACCGGCCCAGTGAGATCGACATCGGCCTGGACGACGTCAAGGGGGCGGGCATCGTCAAGGACGAGGTGGTGCGCACCCTCAACCTGTTCCTGGCCTACAAGACGTTCCGGGAGCGCATGGGGGGCACGCCCCGGCGGGCCATCCTCTTCGAGGGCCCGCCGGGGACGGGCAAGACCTACATGGCCAAGGCCATGGCCGCCGAGGCCGGCGTGCCCTTCTTGTTCGTGTCGTCCTCGGCCTTCCAGTCGATGTACTACGGCCAGACCAATCGTAAGATCCGCAGCTACTTCCGGGCTTTGCGCACTGCCGCCCGCAAGGAAGGCGGTGCCATCGGCTTCATCGAGGAGATCGACGCCATCGGTGGGGCCCGTTCGGGCATGGGCGGCGGCGGCCAGCGCGACGGGGTCTCGGGGGTGGTCAACGAGCTGTTGATCCAGCTCCAGAGCTTCGACGAGCCACCCCGCTCCACCCGGCTCAAGGGATGGCTGCTCGACGTGGTCAACCGCTTCCTGCCCCCCGAGCGCCAGCTGCGCAAGCCGCCCCCGGCCACGGCCAACGTCCTGGTGGTGGGGGCCACCAACCGGGCCGCCGACCTCGACCCCGCCCTGGTGCGGCCCGGCCGCTTCGACCGCACCGTGCACATCGGGCTCCCCGGCCGGGGCGACCGGCGGGAGATCATCGACTACTACCTGGCCAAGAAGTCCCACGTGGCCGAGCTGGACGAGCCCGGCCGGCGTGAGACCCTGGCGGCCATGACCGCCGGGTACTCCCCGGTGATGATCGAGCACCTCTTCGACGAGGCCCTGGTGTGGGCCCTGCGGCGGGGAGCCGACGCCCTGGACTGGCACGACCTCCAGCAGGCCAAGATGACCGAGGAGATCGGGCTGCGCCAGCCGGTGGAGTACACCGCCGAGGAGCGCCGCCGCATCGCCACCCACGAGGCCGGCCATGCCACGGTGGCCTACCTGGTGGGCAAGGACCGCAAGCTCGAGGTGTTGTCCATCATCAAGCGCCGGGACGCCCTGGGGCTCCTGGCGCACTCCGACCTCGAGGAGCGCTTCACCAAGACGCGCTCGGAGATCGTCGCTCGGATCCAGATCGCCATGGGGGGCCTGGTGGCCGAGGAGCTCTACTTCGGCGAGATCAGCACCGGGCCGGCCGGCGACCTCCAGGCGGCCACCGACGCCGCCGCCCAGATGGTCGGCACCTTGGGCATGGGCGGGTCGCTGGTGAGCCTGGAGGCGGCCTCGAGCGGTGGCGCCAACACGGTGGCCAAGGTCCTGGCCGACGAGGCCGCCCGGGAGGCGGTCAACGACGTGCTCGATGGGGCCAGGGAGGTGGCCGAGCGCCTGGTGCGCTCCAACCGGCACATCCTCGAGGCCCTGCGCGACGCCCTACTCAGCCGGGAGGAGCTGGTGGGCGAGGAGATCCTCGACGTGGTGCGCTCGGCCGAGGACGCCGTGGTCGACCTGCGCGACGGCAGCTCGGGGTCGAGTGTGGTGGCCCAGGCCGAAGCCGAACTGGAGCGGGACCTGGACTGAGGGCCTTCTCGGCTACGGAGTCCGCTCACCCGGGATGACCCGGCTGGTCGGGGGGCCGCCGGGTTCAGCCGCCGGCGGGGCTCTCGGCTCCGCCGGCGGCCCGGGCGATGGGGCGGCCCTCGGCGTCGAAGCCGGGGGTACCCATGTCGACCTCCGAGCCCAGGCGTAGCCGGGTGGCCCGGCCCGCTTCGTCGAGGACGAAGACGACCCGCTGGCCCTGGCGCAGCATGCGAAAGATCGATCCGGCCAGGGCGTCGCCGGCGAGGTCGTAGTCGGCCATGTCGGTGTCGCTGCACACCGTGCCCTGGCCGGTCACCGGATCGAAGGAGCGGACGACGCCTTGCACGGGACCCTGCTAGGAGGCGGCCCGGCTGGGCTTGGTGACCCGGCCCGCCTTGATGCACGAGGTGCACACCGACAGGCGCCGGGGGGCGCCGTCGACGACCGCCCGCACCCGCTGGATGTTGGGGTTCCAGCGGCGCTTGGTGCGCCGGTGGGAGTGGCTGACGCTCATCCCGAACGACGGGTGCTTGCCGCACAACTGACAGACCGAGGCCATGGCCCCGACGCTACCAGTGCCGGCCGCCCGAGCCCATGCCGGCTCGGCCCGCCGCAGGGAGCTGGCGCGGAGAGAGACCCTGCTCGGGCTCGGCGCCGGTCGCCGCCGAGGAAGCCAGGCGGTGCCTTCCGCTCTGGCCGGCTGCGCCGGCGAGCCGCTCGGGCCACGGCTCCGCCGACCGGCGGAGCCTCTAGGATCGGGGGCCATGACCGCCCTGGCCCAGCTCGGGGCCGACGACCTGCGAGCCGTGGTCGCCGCCTACCGCGACGCCCTCCGGTCCCACCAGGAGCCCATCAACCGCCTCAACGTCTACCCCGTCCCCGACGGCGATACCGGCACCAACATGGCCCTGACCGTGGAGTCGGTCCTGGCCGAGCTCGACGGGGCCGGCCCCGGCATGGCCGAGGTGTGCCGGGCCATCGCCCACGGGTCGCTCATGGGTGCCCGGGGCAACTCCGGGGTGATCCTGTGCCAGGTGCTGCGGGGCCTGGCCACCACCTTCTCCGAGGTCGCCGCCGTCGACGGCCCCACCTTCGCCCGGGGCCTGGCCGCCGCCAGCGAGGCGGCCTACGGCGCCGTCGGCCGCCCGGTGGAGGGCACCATCTTGACGGTGGTGCGGGAGGCGGCGGAGGCGGCTACGGCGAGCGCCGGTGCCGGGGGAATCACCCTGGCCGGCGTCTTGGAGGCGGCCCTGGGCCGGGGGAGCGCCGCCCTGCAGCGCACGCCCGAGCTCCTCGACGTGCTGCGCCAGGCCGGGGTGGTCGACGCCGGCGGGGCCGGGTTCTTGCTCCTGCTCGACGCCGCCCTGTGCGTGGTCTCCTCCCGGCCGCTGCCGGCGCCGCCGGCGAGCACGGGGCCGGCGGCAGCCGCCGTGGCCGGCGACGGCGGCGAGAAGCCCCACGACGACGTGTCCGACCTGCGCTATGAGGTGATGTACCTGCTGGAGGCGAGCGACGAGGCCATGGCCGGGTTCCGCTCGGCGTGGGCCGACGCCGGCGACTCCATCGTGGTGGTGGGGGGCGACGGCCTGTGGAACTGCCACATCCACACCGACGACATCGGTGCGGCCATCGAGGCGGGCATCGAGGCCGGCCGCCCCCGCCAGATCCGGGTGAGCGACCTGGCCGGGCAGGTGGAGGAGGAGCGCTGGGTGCGCCAGGCCCTGCCGGCGCCCGAGGCGGCTGGCGACGGCCCGGCCGCGTGCTGCGCGGTGGTGGCGGTGGCCAGCGGCGATGGCCTGAGATCGCTCTTCGCCGGCCACGGGGCCGCCTCGGTGGTGGCCGGCGGCCAGTCGATGAACCCCTCGACCGCCGAGTTGCTGGAGGCGGTGAGCGCCTGCCGGAGCGAGCAGGTGGTCATCCTGCCCAACAACGCCAACATCGTGGCGGTCGCCGAACAGGTCGACGCCTTGACGGCCAAGTCGTGCGGGTGGTGCCCACGACCGGGATCAACTCCGGCCTGGCCGCCGTGGTGGCCTTCGATCCCCGGGCCGGCGCCGAGGAGAACGCCAAGGCCATGGCCTCGGCCACCGAGGGGCTGGTGGCCGGTGAGGTGACCCAGGCGGTGCGGGCCTTCGGCTCGGGCGCCGGCCAGGTGGCCGAGGGAGACTGGATCGGCATCGGCCCCGGCGGCATCGCGTCGGTGGCCGCCGACCCGGCCGAGGCCACCATCGGGCTGCTGGGGTCCCTGGTCGAGGACCACCACGAACTGGTCACCGTCATCGCCGGGGAGCAGGCCGACGACGGCGACACCGGGCGCATCACCGCTTGGCTGGACCAGCACCGGCCCGCCGTCGAGGTCGAGGTCCACTGCGGCGGCCAGCCGCTGTACCCCTACCTGGTCGGCATCGAGTAGCCGGGCGAGGAGGGGGGGCCGCTGCGTCGCTTGAGCCAGCTGGCGGGGATCCCGGTGACGGCGCTCGCCGGGGTGGGCCCCAAGAAGGCCGAGGGCCTGTCCGCTCTCGGGGTCGCCACCGTCGCCGACCTGCTCATGCACTACCCCCGCCGCTACGTCGACCGCACCCGCCAGGCCCGGATCGCCGAGCTGGTAGTGGGGGAGGAAGCCATGGTGCTGGGCCGGGTGCGGCGGACCCAGTCCCGGCGTACCCGCAACCGCCGCAGCCTGGTCGAGGTGGACGTCTCCGACGGCTCCGGCTTCCTGCGCTGCACCTTCTTCAACCAGCCGTGGCGGGCCAGCCAGCTCAAGTCGGGGGCCAATGCCGTGTTCTTCGGCAAGCTGGACGAGTTCCGGGGCCAGCGGCGCATGACCAACCCGGTGGTCGACCTGGTGGGGGACCGGACCGGCAGGATCGTGCCCGTGTACCCGCAGTCGGAGAAGGCGGGCCTGACCACCTGGGAGATCGGGGGCTGGATCGAGGAGGCCCTGGAGCGGGCCGGCGAGTTCAGCGATCCCCTCCCCGGGGCGCTGCGGCGCCGCCTGGCCCTGGCCGGGCGCACCGAGGCCCTGCGGGGCATTCACCTGCCCGAGAGCGAGACCGATCATCGCCGGGCCCGGGCCCGCCTCGTCTTCGACGAGCTGCTGCGCATCCAGGTGGTGCTGGTGCGGCGCAAGCGGGAGCTGGAGGCGGCGGCCGACGGCATCGTCCACGGGCAGGGCGGCGAGCTGGTGGAGCGCTTCCACCGGGGCCTGGCCTTCGAGCTGACCGGGGCCCAGCGCCGGGCACTGGCCGAGATCGGCGACGACCTGGCCGCTGCGGTGCCGATGCACCGCCTGCTCCAGGGCGATGTCGGCTCGGGCAAGACGCTGGTGGCCCTCAGCGCCCTGCTGGTGGCCGTCGAGGGTGGCCACCAGGGGGCCTTCATGGCCCCCACCGAGGTGCTGGCCGAGCAGCATCACCTGTCGCTGCGAGGCCTGCTCGACGGGCTCAGCCTGCCGGCCGAAGGCGACAATCTCTTCGGCGAGCGCCCGGTGCGGGTGGAGCTGCTGACGTCGCGGACGGCGGCGAGCGAGCGCTCCCGGCTCGGGGCCGCCCTGGCCGCCGGCGAGGTCGACGTGGTGGTGGGCACCCACGCGCTCATCCAGGACGAGGTGGCCTTCAGATCCCTTGGTGTGGCGGTGATCGACGAGCAGCACCGCTTCGGGGTCGAGCAGCGGGCCGCCCTGCGGGCCAAGGGGTCAGCCGTGCCCGACGTCCTGGTGATGACGGCCACGCCCATCCCCCGCACGGCGGCCATGACCGTCTACGGCGATCTCGACGTCAGCGTGCTCGACGAGTTGCCCCCGGGACGCACGCCGGTGGCCACCCGCTGGGCCCGGACGCCCCTGGAGGAGGCGGAGGCCTGGGCCCGGGTCCGGGCCGAGGTGGCCGCCGGGCACCAGGCCTATGTGGTCTGTCCCCTCATCGAGGAGTCGGGCAAGCTCGAGGTCCGCTCGGCCGAGGACACCTTCGCCCGGCTGGGATCCAGCGAGCTGGCCGGGCTGCACCTGGGGCTGCTGCACGGTCGCCTGGGAGCCAAGGACAAGGAGCTGGCCATGGACGCCTTCCGCTCCGGCGACCTCGACGTGGTGGTGGCCACCACGGTGATCGAGGTGGGTGTGGACGTGCCCAACGCCACGGTGATGGTGGTCATCGACGCCGATCGCTTCGGTCTGGCCCAGCTCCACCAGCTCCGGGGCCGGGTCGGCCGGGGGCGGCACCGGTCGTGGTGCGAGCTGCTGGCCGATGCCGAGCGGGTGTCGCCCGACGCCGAGGCCCGCCTTCTGGCCATGGAGCGCACCACCGACGGCTTCGAGCTGGCCGAGGTCGACCTCGACATCCGGGGGGAGGGGACGCTGATGGGGGCCCACCAGAAGGGCACCAGCGACTTGCGCCTGGCCTCTCTGCGCCGGGACCGCCCGGCGGTGGAGCGGGCCCGGGAGGTGGCCTTCGAGCTGGTCGACGGACCTGGTGGCCTCGACGCCCACCCGCTCCTCGTCGAGGAGGTGGCCCAGCTGGTCGGCACCGAGGGCGACGGCGACTCCGCGCCCGCCGACCGCACGGAGTTCCTCTTCAAGAGCTGACCGCCCTGGCCGCCTCTTCCCACCTTTGTGTGCACGGATGGTGGGAGAGCCGTCATCCGTGCACACAAAGGTGCTCGAGGCCGGCGGTACCGTCAGGCCCCGTGCGAGTGGTGGCGGGTACGGCTCGGGGCCGGCGGCTGCACGCGCCGGCGGGGCGCTCGACCCGGCCCACCAGCGACCGGGTGCGGGAGGCCACCTTCAACGCCCTGGGCAGCCTCGGGGTGCTGGGGGGCGCCGAGGTGCTCGACCTCTTCGCCGGTTCCGGGGCGCTCGGCATCGAAGCACTGTCGAGGGGGGCAACGCGGGCCACCTTCGTCGACGACGACCCCCGGGCCCTCGACGCCGTGCGCGCCAATCTGGCTGCCGCCGGGCTGGCCGGGGCCTCCCGGGTGGAGCAGTGTGACGCCTTCGCCTACCTCGCTCGCCGGCCGGGCCCCTTCGACGTGGCCCTGCTCGACCCGCCCTACCGCTTTCCCGACGAGTCGTGGGCCCGTCTCCTCGATGCCCTCGACGTCAATGTGGCGGTGTGCGAGTCGGACCGATCGGTCGCGGTGGGGCCGGCCTGGGAGTTGCTGCGCACCAAGCGCTACGGCACTACGGTGGTGGTCCTCGCCAGGCACCGGTGAGGCTCGGAGAGGTGGCAACCGTGGTGAGAGTCCTCTATCCCGGATCGTTCGACCCCTTCCACAACGGGCACCTCGAGTTGGTGCGCACGGTGGCCGGGCTCTTCGATGAGGTGGTGGTGGCGGTCTGGCACGATCCGGGGAAGGGCCAGCCCCTCCTGGAGCTGGATGAACGCACCTCGGTGATCGAAGAGGCGCTGACCGACTTGCCCGAGGTGGGCGTCGTTCCCTTCTCCAGCCTGGTGGTGGAGTTGGCGTCCGCCGTAGGGGCCGACATGATCATCCGGGGCCTGCGGGCGCCGTCGGACTTCGAGAGCGAGATGGCCCAGGCCCAGATGAACCTCGCCATCTCCGGGGTACACACCCTCTTCGTGCCCGCCGCCCCCACCAACTCCTACATAGCCTCGAAGTACATCCGAGAGATCGTGCGCCTGGGGGGCGACGTCGGCACCATGGTGCCCGACGCCGTCGCCAAGTGCCTCCACCACAAGTACCGGACCTGAAGGGAGCCGTCGTATGAGCAGCGTCGAGCAGGAGTTCGGTCCGACCCCTTCGGCGTCGGCCGACGTCGAGACGCTGCTCGGCCGGGTGGCCGACCTCATCGGCAACGCCCGCCCGATGCCGCTCTCGGCGTCGGTCATGGTCAACCGCGACGAAGTCCTCGAACTGGTCGAGGAGGCCGTCACCCGCTTGCCCGAGGAGCTGCGGGCGGCGCGGTGGCTGCTGCGGGAGCGCCAGGAGTTCCTGGCCAAGGTGGAGCGCGAAGGCGACGAGATCCTCGAAGCGGCTCGGGTCCGGGCCGAGCGCATGGTGCAGCGCACCGAGGTGGTGCGAGCCGCCCAGCAGGAGGCCCGGCGCACGGTCGAGGAGGCCGAGGCCGAGGCTCGCAACCTGCGCCACGAGGCCGAGGACTTCTGCGACCAGAAGCTGGCCCAGTTCGAGATCATCCTCGACCGCACCACCAAGACCGTCCAGGCCGGCCGGGCTCGCCTCCAGGCCGCCATCCCCGAGGACGGCGCCGACGACGACGAGCCCGTCTTCGGGGACGCCGCCGACGGCGAGTTCTACGACCAGGACTCATGAACCGGGGACCACTGGTCCTGGAGGTGGCCGACCTCCTGGCTCGGCCCGGCCGCCACCGAGACGCGCACCTCGACGCCGTCCTCGATGACCTGGTGGTGGTGGGGAGCCGGGTGCGGCCCGGCGAGGCGCTCGGTGTCGACCTGAGCCTCGAGTCCCTCAACGAGGCCCTGGTGGTCAAGGGGACGGCCACCGTGCCGTGGACGGGGGAGTGCCGGCGCTGCCTCGGTGCAATCGAGGAGACCGCTCTGGTGCCCATCCTCGAGGTCTTCGAGGACGAACCGACCGAGGGGGAGACCCAGCCCCTGCGGGGTGGCGAGATCGACGTCGAACCGGTGGTGCGCGAGGCGGTGCTCTTGGACCTGCCTCTGGCGCCCGTGTGCCGGCCGGACTGCCAGGGCCTGTGCCCGCAGTGCGGGGCCGACCGCAACCAGGGGGACTGCGGCTGCCGGGGCGAGGCGGGCGACCCCCGGTGGTCCGCTCTGGACGACCTCCGCTTCGACTGACCGGCGGCCGGCGGGCTTCGCCCGCCACAAGGACCGGCGGGCTTCGCCCGCCACAAGGACCGGCGGGCTGCGCCCGCCACAAAGGCGTGGAGCCGCCTCCGGCGGCCCTCATCGCTGATCCGACCGGGCAGGCCTCGGATGGCTTCGCCATGCTCGGCGCCCGTTCGGCTTCGCCATGCTCGGCGCCCGTTCGGTAGGGTGGGGCGATGGCCGTCCCCAAGAAGAAGACGAGCAAGGCCAAGAGCCGGAGCCGCCGGGCCTCGGCTTGGCGCCTCGAGGCGCCCGCTCGCAGCGTGTGCCCGCAGTGCAGCGCGGCCAAGCTGCCGCACGTGGTGTGTCCCACCTGCGGCTGGTACGGCGGCCGCCAGGCCCTCGACGTCGGTTGATCTCGGAAGCGGCGCCAGCACGGCCGGCCCCGGGGTGAAGCCGGTCGCCGTCGACGCCATGGGCGGCGACAAGGCGCCTGGAGAGATCGTCGCCGGCGCCCGCCGGGCCAGCGAGGAAGGCGGGATCCCCGTCGTGCTGGTGGGCCGCCCCGATGCCATCGCCGCCGCCGAGCCCGGGCAGCTGGCGACGCTGGCGGCCAGCGAGGTCATCGAGATGCACGACGACCCCGGGGCGTCGGTGCGGCGCAAGAAGGACGCATCGGTGCTGCGGGCGGCGGAGGCCGTGCGCGACGGTGCCGCCTCGGCCATGGTCAGCGCCGGCAACACCGGTGCCGCCATGGCCAGCGCCCTGTTGCGCATGGGTCGCATCAAGGGCGTCCACCGGCCCGCCATCGCCACCCCGATCCCGGTGCCGGGCTCCCTGCCCACGGTGCTGCTCGACGCCGGAGCCAACGCCGAGTGCCAGCCGTCGAACCTCGTGCAGTTCGCCCAGATGGGCTCGCTCTACGCCAAGGCTCGTTACGGGCTCGAAGCCCCCCGGGTGGGCCTTTTGTCGGTGGGCGAAGAGGCGTCCAAGGGCACCGGTCTGGTCAAGGAAGCCCATGCCCTTCTGGCGTCCGGCGCCTGGTCACAGGCGTCGGGGGCCACCTTCGTGGGCAACGTCGAGGGCCGTGATGTGATGACCGCCGATATCGACGTGGTGGTCACCGACGGCTTCACCGGCAACGTGGTGCTCAAGACTCTCGAGGGCGGCATGCGCTTCGTGGAGCGGGCCCTGCTGGAGGCCATGACGGCCACCGAAGAGCTCAGGGCCGCCTTCGAGGTCCTGTGGCCGGCCGTGCTGCCCCTGGTCACCGACCTCGACCCCGACAGCTACGGGGGCGCCATGCTGTTGGGCGTGGAGGGCGTGTGCATCATCAGCCACGGCTCGTCTTCGGCCAACGCCGTGGTCAACGCCGTCGGGGTGGCCCGGGAGATGGTGGCCGCCGACCTGGTGGGAGCGCTGCGCCAGGCCGTCGGCTCCTGACCGGGGTCGGCTCGCCGGCCGGCTGCTGGCGGCGCCGGCAGGCGTGTACAATCCGCCGTCCGTGGTACCCGACGGTGCCCGGACCCGCCCATCCCTTCCCACGTTCCTGGAGCAAAATCGGTGCCTGCTGAAACCCATGTCGAGCACAGTCCGATGGACCGCAGCGAGGTCTTCGAGCTGATCCGTGACCGCTTGGCCGACATCCTCGAGATCGACGCCGCCGACATCTCCGAGTCCAAGTCCTTCAGCGACGATCTCCAAGCGGACTCCCTCGCCCTCATCGAGCTGGTCGAGGCCATCGAAGAGGAGGTCGGCGAGCGGACGGTGGGCTTTCGCATCGAGGACGAGGACCTCGAAGACTTAAAGACGGTGCGCGACGCCGTCGACTACGTCGTCTCGCGACTCTAGGTGGGCACCGCGGAGCTGGCCGCCTTCGCCCGGCGCCTGTCCTACGCCTTCGAGGACCAGGGCCTGCTTCAGCGTGCCCTCACCCATCGCTCCTGGTGCGCCGAGATCCCCGGGTCGGAGTCCAATGAGCGGCTCGAGTTCCTGGGCGATGCCGTACTCGGGCTGGTCGTGACCGCCCACATCTACGCCACCTACCCGGAGCTGCCCGAGGGCGAGCTGGCCAAGGTCCGCGCCGGGGTGGTCAGCGCCGCCGCCCTGGCGGGCGTGGCCGAGGAGTTGGGCTTGGGCGCGGCGTTGCGACTCGGGCGGGGCGAGGACGGCTCTGGGGGCCGGGCCAAGGCCTCGATCCTGGCCGACGCCCTGGAGGCGGTCATCGGCGCCGTGTACCTCGACGGCGGCTGGGACGCGGCCAGCGCGTTGGTGGAGCGATGCCTGTCCTCGCGCATCGTCGACTCCGCCTCCGGCCCCGGTGGCCAAGACTACAAGACGCGACTCCAGGAGCTGGCCGCCCGCAGGTTCGAGTGCCTTCCCGACTACGACGTGGACGAGGGCGGCCCCGACCACGCCAAGCACTTCCGGGCGACCGTGCGGGTGGGTCCGGGGTTGTCGGGTACCGGGGAGGGGAGCTCCAAGAAGCAAGCCGAGCAGGCCGCGGCCCGCATGGTGTGGCGGGAGCTGGAGGCCCTCGACGCCGAGGGGTCCGGCGCCGAGGAGGTGGCCGTCTGATGCCCGAGCTGCCCGAAGTGGAGACGCTACGCGGCGACCTGGAGAAGGAGGTGGTGGGCCGGCGCATCAAGACGGTCGAGGTCTCGGGGATGCGGGCCGTCCGCCGGCACCCGAACAAGAAGCACTTCATCTCCAAGGTCGAGGGCCGCAAGATCGAGGGCGTGACCCGGCGGGGGAAGTACCTCCTGCTTGCCCTGGGCGAGGAGGTGCTCGTCATCCACCTCGGCATGAGCGGCCAGCTCTTGAAGACGGCGGCCAAGGACCCGGTTGCTGCCCACACCCACGTCACCTTCACCTTCACCCAGGGGGGCCAGCTGCGCTTCGTCGATCCCCGGACCTTCGGGGAGATGTTCGCGGTGACCACAGAGGCCCTGGTCGCAGACGTGCCCGAGATCAGCGAGCAGGGCTTCGACCCCGTGGTGGACGTGATGAGCTGGGACGCCTTCGGGGCCCGGCTGCGGGCGCGCAAGGTCAAGCTGAAGACCCTGCTCATGGACCAGCGCTTCGTCGCCGGGATCGGCAACATCTACAGCGACGAGATCCTCTGGGCAGCCGGCCTGCGCAACGACCGCAGCTCCGACTCGTTGAGCACCCAGGAGGTGCGCCGGCTCTACCGGGCCCTGCTCGAGACGCTGAACGACGCCATCAAACACCGGGGTTCGTCCCTGGCCGACCAGCAGTACCGGGACCTCTACGGGGTGGTCGGCAATTACCAGTCCGAGCACAACGTCTACGCCCGCGAGGGCGAGGCCTGCCGGCGGTGCCGTGCGCCCATCCAGCGATCGCGCTGGTCCCAACGGTCGACCTTCTACTGCGCCTCGTGCCAGGTATGAGGCGTCCCACCCGCCCGGGAGGGGGCCCGGGCTGAGCCCGGCCGACCAGCTCCTGCGCCCGGCGGCGGAGGCGGCGGTGATGGTTGCCCGCCAGGGCCTGAAGGCAGAACCGGCGCTCGTCCCGCCGCGGGGCATGGAGCCGTTCCTGCGCTTCACCCGGCTGCCGGCCCGGGCGGTGGCACCCGTCCGCGGCGTGCTCGACGGCGACGAGGGGTTCCGTCTGCGGGTCGGCGAAGCCACCGACGAGACCCAGCTCGGGAAGGCGTCCTGGTTGTTCGTGCACCGGCCACCGGGATGGGAGGACGAGTTGGCGGGGCTGGTCCGCCAGGCGGAACGGGACGCCGGGAGCGCTGCGGAGGGCAAGGTCGAGTCGGAGTTGCGCCGCCAGGTATCGACCCTTGAGGAGGGCGGGCAACGCCTGAGCCGGGAGCTCGGCCAGATGGCGGCCGAGCTGGCCGAGGCCAAGGATGCGCTCAGCCGGGAGCGGCGGGCCCGGCACGGGGCAGAGACCGACGCCGGGCGGGCCCGGCGCCAGGCGGTGGCGCTGTCGGCCGAGGTGGACGAGCTGCGCCGGCAGCGCTCGGCTCTGGAGGAGACGGTCGAGGACCTGCGCGTTCCCTCGGCGGACGTTCCCGCCGCACCCGGCGCCGCCGCACCTCCGGACGAGCCCCGGCGCCCGGCAGTCGATGCCGTGGTCCTCGCCGGCCTCCTCGACGAGGCGGCCCGGGCGGCGGCGAACATGGCCGGCGTGCTGGCCCGGGCCCGCCAGTGCCTGGAGCCGGCGCTGGAACCCGAGTCGCCGGTGGACGGGGACGGCCGGCCCGGACCCAGAGACGCCCAGTACCGGATCACCCGGGTGCCCCGGCCGGCACCACCGGGCATCCTCGACGACAGCATCGAGGCGGCCGAGGACCTGATGCGAGCCGCTGGTGCCTGGATTCTCGTCGACGGGTACAACGTGACCAAGTCGGCCCGTCCCGACCTCGGTCTGGCCGAGCAGCGGCGGTGGTTGACCGATGCCGTCGCCGGGCTGGCGGCCCGCACCGGCGCCCGCTTCGAGCTCGTCTTCGACGGAGCTGGTGCCAGGGCGAGTGCTCCGGCGGACCGGGGACGGCGCCAAGGGGTGCAGGTGCGCTTCACCGCCGGGGGCACCGAAGCTGACGACGCTCTCCTGGGCCTGGTCGAGCACCTGCCGGTCGGGAACCCGGTGGCCGTCGTCTCCGACGACCGCAGGGTGCGCGAAGGCGTCCGCCACCGCGGAGCCAACATGGTGGGCGCCATGCAGTTCTTGGCCGTGATGGGTCGCCGCTGCCGGTGAGCACGAGCCACCCGGTCGGCAGGGTGATGTTTCCCGAGCGGCGTCCTGGGCGACAGCGATGACATGGCGGGTGGGCGCAGGAGACGTACAGGCGGACAGCGCGGAGTCGTGGATGGCGCCGACGCCCGGTCCGTGTTGCCCGCACCCGCCGGTGGTACGGTCGGAACCGGGCTGGCCCGATCGGCGGGCCGCACCGCTGGGGGGACTCTTTTGCAAAAGCTCCACCTGGTCGGGTTCACACCTGGGCTCGACGGTCTCATCCTCAGCGTCCGCAAAGGTTCGGCGTCGGGCGGTTTCGTCGTCGACCTCGATGACGCGCTCGTGGCTCTGGTCAGCGACGCCGAGCGCGTTCGCTCCGGGACCATGGTGGTACATGCCGAGTCGACCAACCGGTCGTCACGTAGCTCGCGCCACGGCAGTGCGCTCACCCCGAGGGAGCTGCAGGATCGCCTGCGGGCGGGATGGACGGCCGAGGAGGTGGCGGCGGAGGCGGGAACCGACGTCGAGTGGGTCAACCGCTTCGCCGCCCCCGTGCTGGCCGAGCAGGCCCGGGTGGTCGACCAGGCTCGGTCGCTGACCTTCGACAAACCTCGCCTGGGGCCGTCCAGCCTGGCCCTCGGCCCGTCGGTACGGCGCAACCTGGCCGAGCGGGGTCTGTGGGCCTACGACGACGAGGGAAGCGACACCGGCTGGACGGCCTTCCAGCTCGACGAGGGCCTGTGGGTGGTGCGCTACTCCTACACCTCGCGCGGCCGGCCCCAGGAAGCGGAGTGGCTCCTCGAGGTGGCCGGGGGCCACCTGGTGGCCCGCAACCGCTTGGCGTCGCAGCTGGGCCACGTGGGCCGGGGTCCGGGGGGTCTGCCGGCTGCCGGCGCGGCGAGGAAGCGCAAGCGCTCCGGTTCCCGGCGGACGTCGCCGGCGGGCGCCTCCGGCGCTGGGGCCACGGCGAAGCGAGCGACGGCGAGGCGAACGACGCCGGCGTCGTCGATGGTGAGTACCACCACCGCGGCCCCGAACCCAGCCGCCACGACGGCGACCGCCAAGCGGGTGGGGAAGCAGGCTCCGGCCAAGAAGGGATCGGCCAAGAAGGCTCCGGCCAAGAAGGCGGCAGCCAAGAAGGCTCCGGCCAAGAAGGCTCCGGCCAAGAAGGCGGCACCGCCCAAGAAGGCTCCGGCCAAGAAGGCTCCGGCCAAGACTGCTCCGGCCAAGAAGGCGGCACCGTCCAAGAAGGCGGCACCGTCCAAGAAGGCGGCACCGCCCAAGAAGGCGGCACCGCCCAAGAAGGCGGCACCGCCCAAGAAGGCGGCACCGCCCAAGAAGGCGGCACCGCCCAAGAAGTCGCCCCCTCCGGCCAAGAAGGCTCCGGCCACGAAGGCACCGGCCAAGAGGGTTCCGGCCAAGAAGTCGCCCCCGCCGGCCAAGAAGGCGGCAGCCAGGACGTGGCCGGTACCGGCCCAGCAGGCACCGGCCCAGAAGGCGGCGGTACCAGCGCCGGAGGCACCGGTCGCCACCCCAGCTCCCGGTGGAGACGGCTCTGGCGGCGGAGATCGCTCTGAGCCGGAGCCGGGTGAGGCTGGCGAGCCGTCCCCGGAGTCGGCGACGGCGGCGGTCACCGCCCGGCGGTCCCCGGCCGCGGGTTCCTCCAACGTTCACCGGCTCTCGATGGTCAGCGCCGGGGCGACGCCAGGCGATGCCGGCGCCTCGCCGGTGACCACACCGGTCCCCCCGGCTCGGGCGGGTGTGGCGGCCGACGGCGTCGATCCCTCGGCGCCCCCGCGCATCTTCGCCATGGCGCCGCCAGATCCCGTGCCCGCAGAGCCGCCGCCACCGGACCGCATCTTCCGAGCGGCGCCCCGGGTGGCCAGGACGCCCGACCGGGCGTCGCAGGGGGCGGCCGGACCGTTGCCCCCGCCGGCACCGGTTCGCGTGCCGGAGCGGATCAAAGAGGCGGTGAGCGAACCCATCGGCGACCCGGACATCACCGAACCGGTCCCCGTCGTTGGTGGTGCGGTGCCGGATGGTTCCGGCGGCGAACCCGAGGCGCCCGGCTCCGGCGCCTCCCGGCGAGACCAGCCCCTGCGCGCCGCCCCGACCTTCCGCGGCGATCTCATCCGGCCGGCCGGATCCCCGTCACCGGAGGCGGAACCGCTCACCTCGGCTCCGGCGGCGGCAACGGCCGGGCCGGAAGCGACGTCCCCGGCCGGCTCCTCCCGCCGCTCGCGGGGAGGTCGCCGGCGGGCGGGCAAGGGCGAGGCGCACAGCCAGCCCGACGATCCCCTACCGGATCGACCGCCTGCGACCTCGGCCGAGGAGGCGCTGGCGGCGCTCTACCCGCCGCCGGCTGCCGAGGATGCTCCTGAGAAGGGCCGACGCCGCCGGCTGCGCCGCGGTTGAGCGATCGTCGGGGAGGCCGTCCGCCGAAGCACCTCCTGGTCACCAACGACTTCCCGCCGAAGATCGGAGGGATCCAGTCCTACCTGTGGGAGTTGTGGCGGCGCCTCCCTGCCGAAGACGTCACCGTGATGACGACGTCGTTTCCCGGGGATGGTGGCTTCGACCGGGCCCAGCCCTTCCGGGTGGTGCGCACCGGTCACCGGGTGCTCCTGCCCACACCGGCGCTCGCCCGCCGCATCGACGACCTGGCCAGCGAGGTGGGGGCGGAGCTGGTCGTGCTCGACCCGGTCCTGCCCCTGGGTGCGCTGGGCACCTGGTTGCGCCGCCCCTACGGCCTCATCGTCCACGGCGCCGAGCTCAGCGTGCCGGGTCACCTTCCGGCCAGCGGCCGGCTGGCCCGGCGAGCCCTGCGCGGCGCCTGCTTGGTCATCACCAGTGGCGAGTACGCCCGCCGCCAGTCCGAAGCGGTCGCCGGAGCCGCCCTGCCCGGGTTCTCGATCCCCCCCGGCGTCGATGCCGGCCGCTTCCGGCCCCTGGCGGGCAGGGAGCGGGATGCGGTGCGCCGGCGCTGGGGGTTCCCCGAAACGGCACCCGTCGTCCTCGGTGTGGGCCGGCTGGTTCCCCGCAAGGGGTTCGACATCCTCGTCGAGGCGGCGGCCCGCCTGGCACCGGGGAGACCCGATCTGTCGGTGGTGATCGCCGGCACCGGCCGCCAGGCCCAGTGGCTGGCCCGCTCGGCCGCCAGCCGGCGGGCGCCGGTGCGGATGCTGGGAGGGGTGAGCCAGGACCAGCTCCCCGCGCTCTACGGCGCCGTCGACCTCTTCGCCTCACCCTGCCGGGTCCGCTGGGGCGGCCTCGAGCAGGAGGGTTTCGGGATCGTCTTCCTGGAGGCGGCGGCGGCCGGTGTTCCGGCCGTCGCCGGGTCCAGCGGGGGGGTGGCCGAAGCGGTGCTCGACGGTGTCACCGGCATGGTCGTCGACCGGCCCCGGGATCCGGCGGCGGTGACGAGGGCCCTGGCCGCACTCCTCGACGACCCCGAACGCCGCCGAAACATGGGTGGCGCCGCTCGGCGGCGGGCCGTCGAGGAATTCTCCTACGACCACCTGTCCCACCGCCTGGCCGACGGCCTGGCGAGGGCCGGGCCGTAGGCCGGCGAGCGCCTCGGGGGGCCCGCCTCCGGTACCGGCCCCCCGCCCCACGGCCTACCATCGGGGGTCCAGGCGAAACGAGGGCCGGTCTCCTGGGACCGGCCGAGGAGGTGCGATGGTCGCCATCACCGAGGACGAGATCCGTGAGCTGGCTGGGTTCCGGGCTACCAAGGCGCCGGTGACGACGTGCTACCTCGACGTCGACGGTGCCCGGCACGTACGGCACCAGGACGTGGTGCGGGAGCTGGATCGGGTGGTGCGCCCGGCGCGTGCCCGGGCCAACGGCGACCAATCGGTGGCCAAGGATCTCTCCCGGATCGAGGCGCACGTGCGCGGTGGCTTCGATCGCTCCCGCACACGGGGCCTGGCCTTCTTCTCCTGTGCGGCCGAGGACTACTGGCGGGTGGTGGAGCTGCCTGTCCCGGTGCGCAGCCAGGTGGTCACCAACCACACCCCGACGGTGCGCCAGCTGGAAGTGGTGGTGGATCAGCACGAGCGCTTCGGATTGCTCCTGGTCGACCGCCAGCGCATACGGATCTACGTGTTCGAGCTGGGCGAGGTCGTCGAGTCGACCGAGCAGGTCGACCAGCTGCCACGAGGCGACGACGACGACCACAGTTTCACCAAGGATCACGTGCGCGACCATGCCGCCGCCCTCGTCCACCAGCACCTGCGCCGGGCCGCGGCCGGCGCCTTTTCCGTCTTCCAGGACCAGGGGTTCGAGCGGCTGGTGATCGGTGCCCCCGACGACCTGGCTTCCGAGCTCGAATCGGCGTTGCACCCCTACCTGCGTGATCGCCTGGTGGCCCGCTGCGCCATCGCTCCCGGTGCCAGCGAGGAAGAGGTCCGCCGGGCCGCACTGGAGGTCGAGGCCGAGGTGGAGCGGGCCAAGGAGGCCGAGGCGGTGGCCCAACTGCGCGAGGCCGTCGGCTCCGGCCGCCGGGGCGTCGCCGGCGTCGACGACACCCTGTTGGCGCTGGTGGAGCGCCGGGTGGAGACCCTGCTGGTGACGGCCGGGTTCGACCAGCCCGGCTGGCGCTGCCCGTCGTGCCGATGGATCGGGCGCCTGGGCCGGGCCTGCCCGGTCTGCGAGAGCGAGATGGACGGCGTCGACGACGTCATCGAGGAGGCGGTGGAGGAGGCCCTGTCCCAATCCTGCCGGGTCGAGATCTGTGTCGGCAACGCCGACCTCGACGTGATGGGTGGCATCGGGGCCCTGGTCCGCTACTGAGGCGCCGGAACTGGCGGCGGGTGATGAGGACCGGCCTGTTAGCGTCGGCCTGTGGAGCTCCGCCGCATCAACGGCTTGCCGCCGTACGCCCTGGGGATCATCGACGGTCTCAAGAAGCAGGCCCGCCGGGCGGGGGAGGACGTGGTCGATCTCGCTTTCGGCAACCCCGACATCGCGTCGCCCGGCATCGCCGTGACCAAGCTGGCCGAGGCGGCCCACAACCCCCGCAACCACCGGTACTCCCTGAGCCGGGGTCTCCCCAAGCTGCGGGAGGCCTTCGCCGGGCTCTACCAGCGCAGCTTCGGGGTTGAGCTCGACCCCGAGAGCGAGGTCATCAACACGATCGGGGCCAAGGAGGGGTTTAGCCACCTCATGTGGGTCCTGCTCCAGCCGGGGGACGCCGTCCTGGTGCCCTCGCCCAGCTACCCGATCCACATCTACGGCCCGCTCTTCGCCGGCGCCGAGGTGCGGGAGATGCCCCTCGGCACCACCGAGGCCGACTTCTTCGAGGTGCTGGTCGAGCGTTACGAGTACTCCTGGCCCAAGCCCCGGGCCATCGTCTTGTCCTTCCCCCACAACCCCACCACCACGTGCGTCGACCTGGACTTCATGCAAAAGGTCGTCGACTTCGCCCGTGAACGCGAAGTCGTGGTGGTCCACGACTTCGCCTACGCCGACCTCGGCTTCGACGGCTACCGGCCCCCGTCCATCCTCCAGGCCGAGGGGGCCAAGGAGGTCGCCGTGGAGCTGTACTCCATGACCAAGTCCTTCTCCATGGCCGGCTGGCGAGTGGCGTTCATGGCCGGCAACCGGGAGTTGGTCGCCGGCCTGGCCAAGCTCAAGAGCTACCTCGACTACGGCACCTTCCAGCCCATCCAGATCGCCGCCACCGTCACCATGAACGAGGCCGCCGACTATCCCGACCAGGTTCGGGCGGTGTACCAGAGCCGCCGGGACTGCCTCTGTGACGGCCTGAGCCGCATCGGCTGGGAGGTGGAGCGGCCCCGGGGCACCATGTTCGTGTGGGCCCCGATCCCCGAGGCCTACCGGGAGAAGGGCTCGGTGGAGTTCTCCAGTGACCTGGTCACCGACGCCAACGTGGCCACCAGTCCCGGGGTCGGCTTCGGGCCGGGCGGCGACGGCTTCGTTCGCTTTGCCCTCATCGAGAATGAGCAGCGGATCACCCAGGCCGTGCGCAACCTGCGCCGGTCCCTGACCAAGCTGTAGCGGGCGGGCCGGCGGGGGACGACCGGCGCAGCCGGGAAACCTGGTGTTCACACGGGATGCCTAGGGTGAGCATCATGGCGCGCATCGTGGTCCGGGTCTGGGTCCCCGATCGTCCCGGTGCCCTCGGGCTGGTGGCCAGCCGCATCGGCGCCGTGCGGGGGGAGATCCTCGGCATCGAGGTGCTCGAGCGCGGGGCCGGGCGGGCAGTGGACGAACTGGTCGTGGAGCTGGGCGACGAGAGCCTGGTCGATCTGCTGGTCGAGGAGGTCAACGCCGTCGACGGTGTCGATGTCGAAGATGTCCGCCCCGCGCCCGCCGCCCTGCACGACCCCCGCCTCGACGCCCTGGAGACCGCCGCGCTGCTGGTGGCGGCCGCCACCGGGGACGATGTGGTGGCCGTGCTGGCCCGCCACGCCAAAGCCGACCTCGAGGCGGTGTGGGCGGCGGTGATCGATCCAGCGGTGCCGGCGCTGATCGTGGGCGACGGGGAGGCGCCGGCACCGGGGTGGCTCAGTGCCTTCGTGAGCGGTAGCCGGACCTCGGACCGGGTGGCGTCGGGCGACTGGGGCCCCGACCAGATGGCGTGGGCCGCCTTGCCCCGGGCCGGCCTCGATCTGGTGCTCGGCCGCCAAGGCCGACCGCTGCGGGCCCGGGAGCGCCACCAGCTCATGGCCCTGGCTCGCATCGCCGACCTCCGCCTGACCCAGCTGGGTCCGCCGGCGTCGGGCCGGCGGCCGGACGATTGGGCGGCGCCCGCTGGCCGCCCCCTAGGGTGAGGGGATGCGGGTCGGGATTCTGACGGGCGGCGGTGACTGCCCGGGGCTCAACGCCGTCATCCGGGCGGCGGTCCGCAAGGGTGAGCGGTTCCGCGAGGACAGCTTCGTGGGGTTCCAGGAGGGCTGGAAGGGCCTGATGGAGGGCCGCATGATCCACCTCGACGTCGAGGTCATGCGCGGGAGCCTGCCCCGGGGCGGAACCGTCCTCGGCACCTCCCGGACCAACCCCTTCAAGCAGGACGGGGGTGTCGACCGGGTGCTGGCCTCGATCGAGGACTGGTCGTTGGACGCCCTGATCGCCATCGGGGGCGAGGACACCCTCGGGGTGGCGCAGCGCCTCTTCGCCGAGGAGCAGGTGGCGGTCGTCGGCGTACCCAAGACGATCGACAACGACCTGTCGGCCACCGAGGTCACCTTCGGCTTCTACACCGCGGTGCAGATCGCCACCGACGCCATCGACCGCCTCCACACCACGGCCGAATCCCACGACCGGGTCATGGTCGTCGAGGTGATGGGCCGCCATGCCGGCCACATCGCCACCTACGCCGGCATCGCCGGCGGCGCCGCCGAGATCCTCATCCCCGAGGAGGCCTTCGACATCGAGGAGGTGTGCGCTTCCCTGAAGCGCCGCCACGAGAAGGGCCGCTACGCCTCCATCGTGGTCGTGGCCGAGGGGGCCCAGCCGAAGCAAGGTTCGCTCAGCCTGAAGGACGCCGAGGTCGACCAGTTCGGGCACGTCAAGCTCGGCGGCATCGCCAACGTGTTGGCGTCGGAGATCGAGGCCCGCACCGGCTTCGAGACCAGGGTCACCATCTTGGGCCACATCCAGCGGGGAGGGACGCCGACCGCCTTCGACCGGATCCTGTCCACCCGTTTCGGGGTGGCCGCCATCGACGCCGTCCACGACGGGGCCTTCGGCCAGATGGTCGCCCTGCGGGCCAACCGCATCGTGTTGGCCCCGTTGTCGGAAGCGGTGGGCGAGCTCAAGCTGGTCGATCCCGACCTCTACCACGGCGTGGCCGAGGTGTTCTTCGGCTAGCCGACACCCGGGGCGGCGACCGCCACCGGCGTCATGGCCTTGCGTTCTGGTGGTCAGACGTGAGCTCTTTCGCCGTCTCCTGACCACCAGAACGGCGGTGGCGGGTCACGAAACGGTGACGGTGCCGGTCATGTAGGTGTGGATGCCGCAGATGTAGGGGTACTCGCCGGGCTGGTCGTAGGTGAAGGAGAACTCCCCTCCCTGATCGATGTCCTCGCTCTCGGGGAAGAGGTCGCCGCTGTCTTGGACGGTGTGGGCGGCGCTGTCGCGGTTGGTCCACGTCACCGTGGTCCCGGCGCTGACCTCGATGTCCTCGGGCATGAACATGAAGCGCTCGATGACGACCTCGTCGCCGCCGGATGCCGCTTGGTCGCCTGCGCCCTCGCCGGCACCGGATTCGGTGTCGCCGTCGTCCCCGCCGCATGCGGCGAGGACGAGGGCGGCCGCCATCACGAGGGCCGGGAGTCGAGTACGGCGGGGAGGTGGTACGGACATGGCGGTGGCCTTTCTGGAGGGCACGGGGGCGTGGACGCGCGACCAGCCGGGCCCGGGGCCCGGCTGGTCGGTGGTCATGGGTATCGGGCGAGGGTCAGGCGGACAGGGCCGAGTTCTCGTTGTTGGAGAACGTGTCCGGTACCGGGTACTCGCCGAGGACGTAGTGGAGGATGGCGGCGTGTTGCATGTCGATGGGCTGGATGCTGGCGGCCAAGGCCAGAGCCTCGGCGTTCTCGATGCCGGGAATGGCGTCGAAGTAGGTGTCGGCCGCGGTCTGTTCCAGGGTGAGGGCGAGCTCGGCCACGGCCACGACGTCGCCGGCCTCGGCGAAGGCGTCGTTCACCGTGGTCTCCAGGTCGGAGAGGGCCTCGGGCACGGCCGTCACCTCGGCCTCGCCCAGCTGGCTGAGCAGGGCGTTCCACTCGTCGAGGGCAGCCTGGTGGTGCCCCTGAGCGGTGGTGATGAAGGTGGCGACGGCCTCCGGCACGTCGCTCAGGGCGCCGGAGCCAGCGGCGTCGAGGGCTGCCTGGTAGGTGTTGACGGCCAGGAGCTCGAGGCCGGCGGCCACCATGGCCGTCTCGACGTCGCCGCCGCCGCCGGTGGCGCCTTCGGTGGTCTCGGAGGTGTCGGGGTCGCCGGTGGTGGCGGGCTCGTCGTCGTCATCGCCGCC
The DNA here is from genome assembly GCA_035553895.1 of Acidimicrobiales bacterium. GTDB lineage: Bacteria > Actinomycetota > Acidimicrobiia > Acidimicrobiales > CADCSY01 > JADDRA01. Next base: position 28,424 of record DATMJI010000144.1, read on the forward strand.
ACAGGCCGCCGCCACCAGGGCGAGGGCACCGGCCCCGCCGCCGAGGAGCACCTTGCGGCGCGACAGCGGCGAGGGCGCCACCCGCTCCAACAGCGACTGGTTCTCTTCCATCTGCTCGTCGAATCGTGCGCTCACTGGACTGCTCCTGACTCCGGCGTCTGAGCCAGGGTGTCGCCGATGAAGTTGACGTTGCTGTCCCCGTCGGGTCCGCTGATGAAGCCGGCCTCGCCGGCGGCGCCGGGAAGGGCGGACACATCGACGGGAGGGTCGATGGTGATGAGCTCGGGGGCGTTGGCGGCCAGCAGCGCACCCACCGCCCGCAGGGTGGCCAGGTGCTGGGCCTCCACACCCATGATCGAGGCCATCAGCGTCTTGGCCTCGGTGTTGGAGAGCATGCTCACGTTCTGGACGTAGGTCTCAGTGGCCACCTGCTCGAGGGTCGAGGCCAGCGTCACCACGCCGGCGTAGTCCTCGAGCGGCATGGCGTCCTCGACGATCTGGGACCCGGGGCCGTGGGGCTCGGTCTGGGGCGTGCCGGCCAGGCCGTTGAAGGCCTCGGCGTGGTCGGCATGCTGGTCCCTCGTCGTCTGGGCGAAGGCCACCACAGTGGCGTTGGCGTCGAAGAAGGGCAGGCCCAGGGCCGCCTCGTAGGTGGCAACGGCCAGGTTCTCCAGCGAGGCGGCCGTCTGCAGGATCTGGGTGTCGAGGTCGGCCTGGGCATGGGCCGGCCGGCCGACGATGCCGAGCAGAGTGGCGCCGAAGGCACCACCCAGCAGACCCCGGGCGCTGAGCGCCCCCAGCCCCATGCCCCCGTTGCGAAGCAGGCGACGGCGACCGGAGTTGAACGCTCGGATCCGGTCCAGGTCGACGGGCTGGCCGGCGCGGGAGGCGCGCAGGTCGGCCATGGCGGGTGCGATGTTCTTGACGTCACGAAGCGCGTCGACCTGCAGGTCTTCGGACTCGACGATCAACTCCTTCAGCTGCCTGTCGTCGATCTTCAAGGCGGGGTTCCCCTTTCGGTGGTGTTCCGGCGCGGTGGTCCGGCCGATTCTGTGCGTGATGATGTTCGACACCGTAGCGACATCTGGATGACCGGTGTGACGACGACCGATGGGACCCCCTCAGCCCCCCGTCACCGGCGGGGGCTGGGCGGGGGGAGGCGGCGGGACGCTGGGATCGAATGTGGCGAAGTCGTCGCGGTCCAGGGGCTCGGCGGTCGACCGCCCCTGGGCATCGGGCACCTCGCTCAGCTCGCCCTCGAAGGCGAACAGCACCCCGTCCACATCAGGACCGGCGGTGGCGGTGAAGACGACCTGGGCCAGGGCCAGGCGCTGGCTCGGGCCGCTGATGTCGCGCAGGTCGTCGCTCAGGTTGACCGTCACCACCCGCTCGCCGGAGCCGGTCAGGCCGAGCAGTGCCGTGCTCTGGGCGATGGCACTGGTGAGCCCGACGGACAGCTCGTCCTCGGTGGGCCCGGCCAGGAGCTCTTCCAGGGCGGCCCGGGTGGTGGCGGGGGCGGGAACGGCCCGGCTGACCTCCACCAACTGGTTGGTGTCGTTGTCCACCAGGAACACCGGCACGTCGGCCAGGGTGACGTCGGGCGGGGTGAGGGACGTGCTGGTGGTGCTGGTGGCCAGCAGGCTGAACGGCACGCTGGACGGGTCGAGGGCCCGGGGGACGTCGTCGTTGGGCACGACGCAGCCGGCCAGGACCACGACCGGGACCACGACCAGGGCGACCGCGGCCAGGCACTGGCGAAGGCCGGCATTCCCGCCGTGGAGGGCCAGGTGTTCGTGGACCAGGGCGAGCCCGAGACCGACGCCGTCGCCCCGCCCCCGGCTGCCGGCGGCCGCTCCCCGGAAGAAGCGTTCGAAGATCCTGGTGCGGTCATGGGGGTCAACGCCGGGACCGGCGTCGTCGACCGAGATGCGCACGCAGGACCCGTCCACGACGATGTCCACGCCGACGGCGCCGCCGCCGTGGGTCTCGGCGTTGCCGATGAGGTTGGCGATGACCCGCACGAGGCGCCGCTTGTCCGCCTTCACCACGCAGTCCACGGCGTGCCCGCCCACGGCCAGGGGGATGTCGGCGTCGGTGGCCGCAGCCATGGCGTGCATGACGAGCTCGCTGATGCGGACCTGCTCGAGGTCCAAGCGCATTGCGCCGGCATCGAACCGGGAGATCTCGAGCAGATCCTCGACCATGCCCGAGAAGCGGGTGACGTCGGCCGCCAGGAGATCCAAAGCGGCCTGGGCCCGCTCGGGCATCTCGCCCCGCTGGCCCTCGAGCACGCCGATCGACGCCGTCAGCGTCGTCAGGGGCGACCGCAGCTCGTGGCTCACATCGGAGGCGAAGCGGGCGTCACGCTCGATCCGGCGCTGGAGGGCACCGGCCATGTCGTTGAACGACGTCACCAGCGTGCCCAGGTCGGCGTCATCGATGCCCGCCACCCGGGTGTCGAGTCGCCCCCCGGCGATGGCCACGGCCGCGGCACTGACGTCGGCCAACGGGCGCAGCACCCGTCGGCTCACGCTCACGCCGAGGGCGGCACCGGCGATGGTGGTGACCAGGGCGGCGGAGAGCAGGGAGATGCCGAGGGAGTTCAGCGTGCTCTCCAGCTCCCGGAACGAGGTGACCTCGAAGTAGGCGGAGTTGACCGCCGGCAGGGGGATCCCTACCGCCAGCTGGGTCTGGTCCTCGATGGAGAAGCGCATGCGGGCCGGCCTGCCCTCGACCACCGCCTGGCGCAGTTCCGGCGGCAGGTCGGCTTCGCCCACACCGAGGGGGGCGAACCACAGACCCTCGCGGAACAGCACCGGTGTCCCGCCCGCCGTCTCCAGGGTGTCGAGGGAGCTCCCGACGTTGGCGCCCGCCGAGCGGAGGCGCTCGCGCAGGGAGCGAGCGTTCAGATAGGCCTGGTTGGTGGCCACCGCTTCTCGCTGGCGGACCAGGTTCTCCCGAACCAGGCCGTAGGTGACGGCCGCCAGCAGGACGGACAGGACCAGCGCCCCGAGGGTGAAGGCGGCGAGGATCCGGGCCCGCAGCCCGAGCTTGGTACGGGGTTGGGCGACCTTCACGCTCAGGCTTGGAGCTTGTAGCCGAGGCCCCGGACGGTGACCACGTGGCGAGGTGCGGCCGGATCCGTCTCGACCTTGGTGCGCAGCCGCCGGACGTGGACGTCGACCAGGCGCCCGTCGCCGAAGTAGTCGTAGCCCCAGACCCGCTCCAGCAGCTGCTCACGGCTGAAGACCCGTCCCGGGACCGACGCCAGCTCGCACAGTAGGCGGAACTCGGTCTTGGTCAGGTGGACCTCTTCACCGGCCCGGCGCACCGCCCCCTCGTCGGGGACGATCTCCAGCTCGCCGAACTGGAGCTGGGCGTGGCCGACCGACGTCGGCCGGGCCCGTCGCAGCAGGGCCCGGATGCGGGCCGAGAGCTCCTTGGGCTGAAACGGCTTGGTGACGTAGTCGTCGGCCCCCGCCTCCAGCCCGGCGACCACGTCGTGCGTGTCGGCCCGGGCCGTGACCATGAGGATGGGGACATCGCTGCTGCGGCGGATGGAGCGGCACACGGCGAAGCCGTCCATGCCCGGGAGCATGATGTCGATGAGCACGACGTCGGCCGGGCGCTCGGCGAAGGTCTCCAGCGCCTCCTCACCCGAGGCGGCCTCGTCAACCATCCAGCCCTCGTCCTCGAGGCCCATGCGTACGGCCGTACGGATGCGCTCGTCGTCTTCGACCGAAAGGATCCTCGTGCCCATACCACGAGGATGCCTCAACCAGATGCCGGGCGCGTGACGAGCGGCGCTCGACGGGATTCCCGCCAGGGCCAGGCGGTGATCGTCACCCAAAAGTCAACGAGGGGTCACGACTCCGACGGGTGCCCTTGGGATGATGACGGCGATGCCTCCGCCGCCGCCTGCCCGTGCTTCTGTTCCCGACGCCGTCGTGGTGACTGTCACCGACGAAATCGTCCTCCTCACCGTGGCCGGCCACCTCGATGCCGCCGTCGGGCAGGCCGTGGCCGCGGCCGCCGAGGAGGCCATCGACCGGGACGCCCGCCGGCTCGACATCGATCTGCGGGCGGTCACCTCCTTCGACATCGAGGGGGCGGCTGCCCTGCGGGCGTGCCGCAACCGGGCCGTCGGTCTGCGTGAGGGCCTCCATTACCGGACGGGCCGGGGGCCCGGGCGCAACGCCCTGCTGGCTGCCTACCCCCCGGTACCCACCGACGCCTGAAAGCGGCTCGGCCCCCGCTTCGGCCTGCTGGCGGAGCCGCTAGGGCCCGGCGCCCACCTCGACCAGCAGCTCGCACAGCCCGGCGAACAGCCGTGCTCCGGCGGCGACGGCCACCTCCGCCGAGGGGGGCCCGCCACGTAGGTCGCCGGTGTACCCCCCGGCCTCGGAAGCGATCAGGGCCCCGGCGGCGAAGTCCCAGGGGGCCAGCCCGTGCTCGTAGTAGCCGTCGAGGCGCCCGCACGCCACCCAGCAGAGATCGATCGAAGCGGCGCCGGCGCGGCGGATGTCGCGCACACGGGGGACCACCCGGGTGAGCACGGTGGCCTGGCGGGACCGGCGCTCGGCATCGTAGGAGAAGCCGGTGCCGATCAGGGCGACGGCCAGGTCGGACTCGGCGCTGGTGGCGATGGGTACGCCGTTGCGGGTGGCGCCCCGCCCCCGGACGGCAGTGAAGGTCTCGCCGTGCTCGGGGTCGACCACCACGCCCACCAGCGCCCGGCCGTGGTGCTCGACGGCGATGGACACGGCGTAGGCGGGCAGGCCGTAGAGGTAGTTGACGGTGCCGTCGAGGGGGTCGATCACCCAGCGCCACCCGCTCGTCCCCTGCTCGGCGGAGCCCTCCTCGGCCAGGATGGCGTCGCCGGGACGGGCGCGGCGGATGCCGGTGACCACCAGGGACTCCGACGCCCGGTCGACGTCGCTCACCATGTCGGTGATGGAGGTCTTGGTCCCGATGGACCCGGTGGCGGAGCCCCGGCGCTCGATCAGCAGGGCCGCGGCCCGGGCCGCCAGGTCCGAGGCGAGCTCTGCCACCTCGTCGGTCTCGGCCGGGCTGTCGCTCTCCGTCACCGCCGTACTCTAGGTGGGTGCCCCCCGAGCTGATCGCCCAGGTTCCGTCGCGGGCGCTGGCCGTCTACGCCCATCCCGACGATCCGGAGGTGTCCTGCGGAGGCCTGCTCGCCCGCTGGTCGGCGGCCGGCTGCGAGGTCCATGTGGTGGTGGCCACCAGGGGCGACAAGGGCACCGACGATCCCGCCACCGACCCGGTTGCCCTGGCCCGCTGCCGGACCGGCGAGGTCCACGCCGCCGCCGAGATCCTGGGCGTGGCCGGGGTCGAGTTGCTCGACCACCCCGACGGCACCCTGGCCACGGCCGGCGGCCTGGTGCGCCAGCTGGTGGGCCTAGTACGGCGGGTGCGTCCGGAGGTGGTGGTCGGCGTCGATCCCACCGCCGTGTTCTTCGGGGACGCCTACGTCAACCACGTCGACCATCGGGGCATCGGCTGGGCGACGCTCGACGCCGTCGCCCCGGCCGCCTCGTCACCGCTCTACTTCCCCGACGAGGGTCCCGCCCACCAGGTGACGACCGTGCTGCTGTCGGGCACCCTCGAGCCCGACACCTGGGCCGACGTGGGGGACACCCTCGACACCAAGGTGGCGGCCATGTTCTGCCACCGCAGCCAGCTGGGTCCCGACGCCGATGCCTGGCTCGGGGAGTTCGTGCGCCAGCGGGCGGCCGAGGAGGGGCGCCGAGCCGGCGTGGCCTATGCCGAAGGCTTCCGCCGGTTGCGCCTCCGGCGCTGAGGGGCCCGGGGCCGAGGCGCCGCCGGCATCAGGGCCCGGGCATCTGGCGGCGCCACTCGGCCATGGCCCGGAGCACGAGCACGGCCACCACGGCCACTCCGAGGGCACTGGCCACCGCCCCCACGACGCCCGCCGAGCCGGCGAGCACGGTGCAGCCGTCGCCGGCGCCCCGCTCGCCCGACCCACACTGCAGATCGGTCACCGCGTAGGCGATCAGGCCACCGCAGACGCCGGCCACGACGATCGACACGAAGGCCAGGACGCGGGCCCCGACCGATGGTAGGGCGGTCGGCGTGTAGGCCCGCAGGGCCCTTCGGGGGCGCGAATCGGGCATCGGGTCCGAGCCTAGGCGGATCGCTCTCCGGCGCGTTGTCGAGGCGGGGGTGGTGCGCGAAGATAGCGGGTACATTCGGGCACAAGCCCGAGGGATCCGTCCCCCGGTGAGACACCGCCAGGACCGAGTACGGAGGCCGAGCAGGCGTGCCGCTTTCCGAGAACGAACAGCGCATCCTCCAGGAGATCGAACAGCAGCTCTACGACTCCGACCGGGACCTCGCTCGTAAGGTCGGCTCCACCACCATCTACCGCCATGCCGGGCGCAACTTGAAGTGGGCCGGCCTGGGGTTCTTGGTGGGGCTCGTCGTCATGGTCCTCACCGTGCAGACCCTTCCCCTGGCCTTTGCCGGCTTCCTCGCCATGCTCGCCTCGGGCATCGTCTTCCAGTCCAACCTGCGCAAGATGGGGCGGGCCGGGTGGCGGGAGTGGACGGAGTCGGTGGGGGTCACCGGTGTTCGGGACTACTTCGGGACCACTTCCCAGCGGGTCCGGGAGCGCTTCAACAAGAAGGATCAGTAACCCGGGCGCACTCGCCCCTCGCC
>DATMJI010000145.1:0-3106 GCA_035553895.1 Acidimicrobiales bacterium
GGTCTGGAGTGGGCGGTCGGGGTGCCGGGCTCGGTCGGGGGCGGGGTGCGCATGAACGCCGGGGGCCACGGTTCGGACATCGCCGCCCGCCTGGTGAGGGTCCGCCGCTTCGACGTGGCCAGCGGACAGGATGAGATGGTGGACGCTGCTGCCCTCGCCCTCGGCTACCGCCACTCCAACGTGGCACCGGCCCAGATCGTCGTCGCCGCCGAGTTCCGCCTGACGGCCGGCGACGCCGAGGCCGCCCTGTCCGAGGTGTCGGAGATCGTGCGCTGGCGGCGGGCCAACCAACCCGGGGGCCAGAACGCCGGGTCGGTGTTCGTCAACCCATCGGGCGACTCCGCCGGGCGCCTGGTGGAGGCGGCCGGGTGCAAGGGCATGCGCCTCGGTGCAGCCGAGGTGTCGACCAAGCACGCCAACTTCATCCAGTCGGCGCCGGGTGCCGCGGCCGCCGACGTGGCTGGCCTGATCGACACCGTGCGCTCCCGGGTCCGGGCGAGCACCGGGGTCGATCTCGTGCCTGAGGTGCGGTTCCTCGGATTCGAGACGACAGGGCCGCAGCCGTGACGGCGCCGGTGAGGGAGCCCACGGTCGTCGCCGATCCCCGGTTGCAGGCCCGGCGCCGGGAGGTTCGCCGGGCCCACGGCCGTCGGCGCCTGCGCCGCCTTCAGGGGGCCGCCGGGATCCTGGCCGTCCTGGGAGCGGGCTGGGCCCTGAGCCGATCCCCCCTCCTCGACGTCGATCGCCTGACGGTCGCCGGCGCCGACCGGAGCGGTCGTCAGGCCGTCGTCGCCGCCGCCGGCATCGAGCCCGGTGATCCCATGGTGTATCTCGACCTGGGCGCCGCCAGCGCCGCCGTGGAGACGCTGCCCTGGGTGGAGGCGGTGACCATGGTCCGCAGGTGGCCGGGGGAAGTAGAGGTGACGGTCAGCGAGCGGCGGCCGGTGGCGGTGGTCGTGTCGGCGTCGACCGGTCATCTGGTCGACGGGCGGGGCCGCGTCCTCGCCCCGGCGCCTCCCGGCAGCTGGCCCGACCTGCCCCGGGTCCGCGGTCTGTCCCCGCTCCCGGGTGCCGGGGCATCACTGGAGGCCGGCATCCTGCCTGTGGTGGACCTGGCCCGGCGTCTGGCCACGGTGCTGCCGGGGCCGGCCCCCGAGGTCCTGGTGGCGGACGGCGAGGTGCAGGCGGCCACGCCGCTCGCCGGTACGCCAACGGCCATCACCGTGCGCTTCGGGCGCCCCGACCAGGTACCGGCCAAGATCGAAGCCCTCGTCGCCCTGGTCCGAGCGGGAGCGATCGATGACGTCGTCGGCCCGGCCACGGTCGATCTGCGGGTGCCATCGGCACCGGTCTTGACCCGAACTGAAGGTTGAGCTTATGATTTCGACCACAACGAGAGCTTTACATAACTCTCAATCTCCAGTTGAGGTTGAGAGAGGTCCTGCGGGTGTCCCGTGTGCAGCGGTTTCGGGATGCGCCGCAGCGGCCCGGTGGCCCCGCTGGCGCCGGGCCCGTCCGCCGCTTCCGGCGGATCGCCGTCGACGTATCGCCTGCTGAGGGGAAGACAACACATGGCCGGGAACCCGCAGAACTATCTGGCGGTGATCAAGGTGGTCGGCATCGGGGGCGGCGGCGTGAACGCCGTCAACCGGATGATCGAGGCCGGGCTCAAGGGTGTGGAGTTCATCGGCATCAACACCGACGCCCAGGCACTGCTCATGAGCGATGCCGAGCTCAAGCTCGACATCGGCCAGGACGTGACCCGAGGCCTCGGGGCGGGGAGCGACCCCGAGATCGGCGCGGTGGCTGCCGAGGACCATCGAGCGGAGATCGAGGCGGCCCTGCAGGGCGCCGACATGGTCTTCATCACCGCCGGCAAGGGCGGCGGAACCGGCACCGGCGGGGCGCCGGTGGTGGCCGAGATCGCCAAGAGCGTGGGTGCCCTGACCATCGGGGTGGTGACCCGGCCGTTCTCCTTCGAGGGCCGGCGCCGGGCCGTCCAGGCCGAGCAGGGGATCCAGAAGTTGAAGGAGCGGGTGGACACCCTGATCGTCATCCCCAACGACCGGTTGCTCACGGTCTCCAACGACAAGACGTCGGTGGTCAACGCCTTCAAGATGGCCGACGAGGTGCTGCTCCAGGGCGTGCAGGGCATCACCGAACTCATCACCACGCCGGGGCTCATCAACACCGACTTCGCCGACGTGAAGATGATCATGACCAACGCCGGCTCGGCCCTCATGGGCATCGGGTACGGATCCGGCGACGGGCGTGCCCTCAACGCCGCCCGGGCCGCCATCTCCAGCCCGCTGCTGGAGGCTTCCATCGAGGGCGCCCGGGGCGTGCTGTTGAGTGTCTCCGGTGGCAGCGATCTCGGCCTGTTCGAGATCAACGAGGCGGCCGAGGTCATCCACGGGGTGGCCCATCCCGATGCCAACATCATCTTCGGCGCCGTCATCGACGAGTCCATGGGCGACGACGTTCGGGTGACGGTCATCGCCGCCGGGTTCGACCGCTGGGAGGACACCAAGGCTGATCGCAAGGAGCCCCGGTCGGGGCGGGCTCGGGCGTCGGCGCGCACCGAGGCGTCGCCCCGAGCCGGCGAGCGACCGCGCGACGCCGGCGAGCGGCGGCGGGAGCGGCCCCGGCCCGCCGAGCCCGAGCGCGACCGGGACGTCTTCGCCAGCGACGACGACCTCGACTTCGACCTCGAGGGCGACGACGACTTCGACGTCCCGTCGTTCCTCAAGTAGCCCGGGGGAGGCCACCGGCCGGGTGGGTCCCTGCGGTGGCGGGTGGTACCGCTTCACCGGCCGGGCCGAGGGCGACTTCGCCCCCGCTTCCTGCGGCGTCGAGCAGCGGCGGTCGGCCCTGGCCCCTGGCCGCTGGACCTGGCTGCGCCAGGTGCACGGGGCAGACGTGGTGGTGGTCGAGGCGCCGGGTGCGGGGGCCGGCACCGTGGCCGACGCCTCGACCACCACCACCACCATTGCGGCGCCGCCGCCCCCGCCGGCCGACGGCGAGGCGGTGGCCCGCATCGTCATCCCGAAGATCGGCGTCGACAAGATCGTGGTGTCCGGCGTGGGCCGCCGCGACCTGCAGAAGG
>DATMJI010000146.1:0-3665 GCA_035553895.1 Acidimicrobiales bacterium
GAGGTATGACCTGAACCTGTGGATCACCCACCCGCTCGGAGGCGCGACGTACCTTCCTTCTTGACCAATCGAGAAGACCGCTGGGGCTGCAACCCCGGCGAGGAAGGAACGTCGATGTTGAGAGTAGTGACTGACGACGAGGGCCGTGCGGAGATGCGCTCGGGACTCGATGAGATCGTTCTCAAGGGAGCCCAGCGGATGTTGGCCGCAGCCCTCGAAGCAGAGGTCGACGCCTACATCGCCGGGCTGGCCGAACAGCTCGACGAGGACGGCCGGCGCCTGGTCGTGCGCAACGGCCACGCCGAGCCCCGCACCATCACCACCGCCGCAGGGCGCATCGAGGTCCAAGCGCCTCGGGTCAACGACCGCCGTGTCGATGACCACACCGGCGAGCGCTGTCGCTTCCGCAGCTCCATCCTGCCGCCGTGGTGCCGCAAGAGCCCCAAGGTCGCCGAGGTGCTCCCGCTGATGTACCTGCACGGCATGAGCACGCTGGACTTCGCCCCGGCGCTGTCGAGCTTCTTCGGCTCGGCCGCCGGGCTCAGTGCCTCGGTGGTGACACGGCTCACCCGAGCGTGGCAAGACGAGGCCAAGGCCTTCGCTGCTCGGCGCCTCGACGACCGCGACTACGTCTACATCTGGGCCGACGGCGTGCACTTCAACGTCCGGCTGGAAGAGGACCGGCTGTGCGCCCTGGTCATCGTGGGTGTCCGTGGCGACGGGACCAAGGAGTTGGTGGCCATCACCGACGGCTACCGGGAGTCGAGCGAGTCCTGGGCCGACCTGCTACGTGATCTCAAGCGCCGGGGGATGGGCGCTCCCGTGCTCGCCGTGGGCGACGGAGCGCTCGGGTTCTGGGCTGCCCTGCGTGAGGTTTCCGGCCACCAAGGCCCAACGTTGCTGGGTCCACAAGGTGGCCAACTGCCTGAACGCGTTGCCCAAGTCGACCCAGCCCACGGCTCGCAAGATGCTGGCCGAGATCCGCGACGCCGAGGACCGAGACCACGCCCTGTTGGCCATCGACGCCTTCGCCTGCGAGTACGGGACGAAGTGGCCGAAGGCCGTGGCCAAGATCGTCGACGACGCCGAGGAGCTGCTCGCCTTCTACGACTTCCCAGCCGAGCACTGGATCCACCTCAAGACCACCAACCCGATCGAGTCCACCTTTGCCACCGTGCGGCTGCGCACCCGGGTGACCAAGGGCCCGGGATCGAGCGCCGCCGGCCTGGCGATGGCGTTCAAGCTGATCGAGGCGGCTCAGGACCGGTGGCGAGCGGTGAACGGACCGCATCTCGTGGCTCTCGTCCGAGCCGGGGCCCGCTTCGAGAAGGGGGTGATCGTCGAGCGCGAACAGCAGGATCAGGAAGGCGTCGCGTGATCAGCGGAAGAAATCGATCCACAGGTCTTGACTATTTCTCGCGCTGAACCCACGCGATCATCTCTGGTGCCTCAGCCGGTGGGTTCAGCCACACGCGTGTGAGGCGCTCTGCGGCGGGAAGATCACAGTTAGACACGAGCGACTGATGACAAACTAATGACAAGCGGCCCTTCTGGGCCGTTCAGCGGAGCGCCGCACCGCCTGTGACCAGCACTTTTACGCTGATCACGCTGTGTCGGAGGGGGGACTTGAACCCCCACGTCCTTGCGGACACCAGCCCCTCAAGCTGGCGCGTCTGCCTATTCCGCCACTCCGACGTGGACCGTCGATGGTACCCCGTCCGCCTACGAGGCACGAGGGGTGATGGTGGGATCGAGGAGGCTCGGCTCCTCGGTGGGAACCGGGGCGGGGGCTGCCGGTTCCCGGAGCTGGGGCGAGGCCAGCCCGTAGAGGCCGGCGGCAATGGTGGCCAGGGCGCCCAGCGCCAGGCTGTAGCGGGCCCCGAAGCCGTCGGCGATGGCGCCCACCACGGGCCCGCCGATGGGTGTGCTGCCGAGGAAGACGATGGCTTGGAGGGCGAGCACCCTGCCCCGCATGGCCGGGTCGGCCCGCATCTGGACGATGGCCGTCGACGCCGTCATGAACGAGATGCTGGCCAGGCCGACGAGCACCCCCACCATCAGGGCGGCGGCCGTGTTGGGGGCCAGGCTGAGCAGCCCCAGGGCCGCACCGAAGGCAATGGCGGAGAGGCTGACGGTTCGGACCCGCACCGTCTCCCGCCGGGCGGTTGCCAAAGCCCCGAGGAGTGAGCCCAGGGACAGCAGTGACATCAAGAGGGTGAAGGTCCCCTCTCCCCCACCGAGATCCCGGATGGCAAACAGGGGCAGCACCGTCTGGAAGTTGAAGGCCAGGGTGCCGATGACCGCCATGATCACCAGCGGGATCCACAGCTCGGGAATGCCACGGGCGTAGCGCAGGCCGGCCCGCACCTGTCCCCGTCCCCGGGCCGCCTCTGGGGCTGGGCGCAGGGCAGACGTGTCCATCTTGTACAGGCAGACCAGCACGGCCACGTACGACAGCCCGTCGACGAGGAAGGCCCAACCGAAGCCCACAGTGGTCACCAACAGCCCAGCCAGAGCCGGTCCGACCACCCGGGCCCCGGTCATGAGGGCGCTGTTGAGGCTGACGGCGTTGGCGATGTGGTCGTCGGGGACCATCTCCACCACCAAGGATCGCCGCGCCGGGTTGTCGAAGGCGACGGCGAACCCGCCGGCCAGGGCGAGGGCGTAGATGGCGGCCAGCGGCGGGCGGTCCATGAAGGCCAGCGCGGCCAGGCACAGCGATTGGGCCATGGCCAGGGACTGGACGACCAGCAGCAGCCGCCGCTTGTCCGAGCGGTCGGCCACCAGTCCGGCATAGGCCCCGAACACCAGCAGGGGCCCGAAGTGGGCGGCGGCCAGCAGTCCCACCGCCACCCCGCTGCCGGTGAGGCGCAGCACCAGCAGGGTCTGGGCGATGCGGGTCAGCCAGTTGCCGACCTGGGAGACAGTCTGGCCGGCGAAGAACAGCCGGAAGTTGCGGACGTGGAACGAGCGAAAGGTGCCGGACGTGACCTGGCGCAAGCCGGTCACGGCGCTTGCTCAGCCCGGAGCAGCTCGTCGAGCACACCGAGGGCGTCGACCAGGCGTTGCCGGGCGTGGCTGTCGAGGCGGCCGATGCCCGCGGCCAGGAAGGCCGTCTTGCGCCGACGAGACTCCTCCATGAGCGCCCGTCCCCGCTCGGTGACCACGAGGTTCACCACCCGACCGTCGTGGGGGTCGGGGCGGCGCTCGACGAGACCGGCGGAGACCAGCTTGAGCACCAATCTGGTGACCGTCGGTGGAGCCACGTGCTCGACCTCGGCCAGGCGCCCAAGGGTCAACGGCCCCCGGCGATCGACGACGGCCAGGGCCGACAGCTGGCTGGGGGTGAGGCCGGTCCCCGACTCCTGGCGCAGGCGTCGGCTCAGGCGGATGACGCTGAGGCGCAGGTGGCTGGCCAGCTCGGCGTCATCGACGGCGGTCGGGGAGGCGGTGGCGGCGGGCGCGGCGGGCGCGGTCGAGGGGTGCACCCCCACGACGCTACCCCGCGTTAGTTAGCTTCCCTAACTACTGGAGTCGGAGGGCGAGGAGCACCGTGGTGAAGGAGAACAGCACGGCCACGGCCACGGTGATGCGGTCGAGGTTCTTCTCCATCACCGAGGATCCGGCTGCCGAGGCGCCCATCCCGCCCCCGAACATGTCAGAGA
>DATMJI010000147.1:0-4081 GCA_035553895.1 Acidimicrobiales bacterium
CTGCTCTACCTGCTCTACACGTCGGGGACGACGGCCACGCCCAAGGGGATCATGCACACCACCGGTGGCTACCTGACCCAGGTGGCCTTCACCCACCGCTACGTCTTCGACCTCCACGCCCACACCGACGTCTACTGGTGCGCGGCCGACATCGGCTGGGTGACCGGGCACAGCTACATCGTCTACGGGCCCCTGGTCAACGGGGCCACGTCGGTCATGTACGAGGGCAGCCCCGACCATCCCGGCCGTGACCGCTGGTGGGACATCGTCGAGCGCTACAAGGTGTCGATCCTCTACACCGCGCCCACCGCCATCCGGACCTTCATGAAGTGGGGGACGGCCGAGCCCGAGGCCCACGACCTGTCCTCGCTCCGGGTGCTGGGCAGCGTGGGCGAACCCATCAACCCCGAGGCTTGGATGTGGTACCGGGACCACATCGGAGGTGGCACCTGCCCGGTGGTCGACACCTGGTGGCAGACCGAGACGGGGGCCATCATGATCTCGCCGCTGCCCGGGGTCACCACCACCAAGCCGGGCTCCGCCACCTTCCCGTTGCCGGGGGTGGCGGCCGAGGTGGTGGACGACGCCGGCCGGCCCGTCGAGCGGGGGGGTGGCTACCTCACCCTCACCCGACCCTGGCCCTCGATGCTGCGGGGCATCTACGGCGACCCCGATCGCTACCGGGACACCTACTGGAGCCGCTTCGAGGGCCGCTACTTCGCCGGTGACGGCGCCCACATCGACGACGAGGGCTACTACTGGTTGCTGGGCCGGGTCGACGACGTCATGAACGTCTCGGGCCACCGGGTCTCGACCGCCGAGGTGGAGTCGGCCCTGGTCAGCCACGAGGCGGTGGCCGAGTCGGCCGTGGTGGGAGCGAGCGACGAGGTGAGCGGCCAGGCCATCGTGGCCTTCGTCACCTGCCGGGGCGGCACCGAGACCACCGACGAGCTGGGCCAGGAGCTGCGGGCCCACGTGGCCACCCGCATCGGGCCCACGGCCCGACCGAAGACCGTCATCTTCACCGACGACCTGCCCAAGACCCGCAGCGGCAAGATCATGCGCCGCCTGCTGCGGGATGTGGCCGAGGGCCGCGACCTGGGCGACACCACCACGCTGGCCGACGCCTCCGTCGTCGAGGAGATCCGCATCCGGGCGGCCGAGCGTCCCGACGAAGACTGACTGCGGGCCCCACTCCTCGTTCTCGCCGGCGGGAACGGATCAGGTTCCGGGGCTCCGGCCGGGTGCCTTGAGGGTGCGCCGACGGCCCTGCCCGTCGCCGGCGGCGGTGGCCGCCTGGGGATCGGGCCCGGCCATCGCCGCCGGCCCGTCGCCGCCGGCGGCCGGGGTGACCATGCCGGCCGGCGGCCCGGCGTCCATGGCCCCCTGGGCCCGCTTGGAGAACGCGATGGCGATGCCGAGCACGACCAGGGCGGTGGCGGCGATGGCGTAGCGGGCGCCGTCGTTGTCCTGGAGGTTGATCACCGCCGGCAGGATCAGCAGCGAGATCAGGTTCATGACCTTGATGAGGGGGTTGAGGGCGGGCCCGGCGGTGTCCTTGAACGGGTCGCCGACGGTGTCGCCGATCACCGCCGCCTTGTGGGCGTCCGAGCCCTTGCCCCCCTCGTGGCCGTCCTCGATGTACTTCTTGGCGTTGTCCCACGCCCCACCGGCGTTGGACAGGAACACGGCCATGAGCTGGCCGGTGAGGATGACCGCGGCCAGGAACGCCCCGAGGGCCAGGTAGTCGATGCCGAAGCCGACGATGACGGGGCTGAGCACGGCCAGCAGGGCCGGCGTGGTCAGCTCCCGCAGGGAGGCGGCGGTGCAGATGTCGATCACCGCCCCGTGGTCGGGCTTCTCGGTGTAGTCCATGATCCCGGGCCGTTCCCGGAACTGCTTGCGCACCTCTTGGACGACGACGGCGGCACTGCGGCTGACCGCCCGGATGGCCAGGGCCGAGAACAAGAAGGCGATGGAGCCGCCGATGAGCAGCCCGATGAAGGTGGTCGGGTCGGCCACGTTGATCGACGTCTCCGGGGCGCTGAACAGCTCCGAGCCCTCGAGGCCGAGGCCGAGCTCGCCACCGATGGTCTCGATGAAACTGGCGAAGAGGGCCACGGCGGCGATGACCGCCGAGGCGATGGCGAAGCCCTTGGTGACCGCCTTGGTGGTGTTGCCGACGGCGTCGAGGCTCACCATGATGCGCTGGGGCTCGCCCTCGAACTCCCCCGACATCTCGGCGATGCCGGCGGCGTTGTCGGACACCGGTCCGAAGGTGTCCTCGGAGACCACCACGCCGGTGGTGGCGAGCATGCCGAGGCCGGTCAGGGCCACCAGGTAGAGGGAGAACTGGATATTGCCGCCCCCCAGGGCGATCGCCACCCCCAGGGCGCCGGCGATGGCGATGATGGCCCAGACGGTGGACTCCAGCCCCGAGCTGATCCCGGAGAGCACGGTGGTGGCCGGGCCGGTGCGGGCCGACTCGGCGATCTCCCGCACCGGCGCAGTCTCGGTGGAGGTGAAGTACTCGGTCAGGCGGCTGACGACCTGGGCCAGGACCAGGCCGGCGACCACCGCGGCCAGCATCCGCCAGCCCTCGCTGAAGTTGTCGTTGCCGACGTAGAGCAGGGCGGCGGCGGCCGTGCCGATCACCGTGAGGACACCGGCGGCGAGGAAGCCCCGGTTGATCGGAGCCATGGCGGTGCGGTCGCGGGGTGTGGCCCGCACGGCGTAGACCCCGATGATGGAGGCGAGCACGCCCACGGCGCGGGCGACCACGGGGAAGATCAAGCCGATGGCCGGGTTGGCGCCGATGGACACGAAGGCGGGGACGCCGAGGATGATGGCCGCCACCAGCGTGACCTCGTAGGACTCGAAGAGGTCCGAGGCCATGCCGGCGCAGTCGCCGACGTTGTCGCCGACGTTGTCGGCGATGGTCGCCGGGTTGCGGGGGTCGTCCTCGGGGATCCCCGCCTCCACCTTGCCCACCAGGTCGGCGCCCACATCGGCCGCCTTGGTGAAGATGCCGCCACCCACCCGCAGGAACAGGGCGAGCAGCGACCCGCCGAAGCCGAATCCGACCAGGATGGCCGAGCTGGTGTTCTGGAACACCATGATGATGACCGTCGCCCCGAGCAGGCCGAGCCCGACGGTGAACATGCCGGCCACGCCGCCGGTGCGGAAGGCGACCTTGAGGGCGGCGGGCAGGGAGCCCGAGCGGGCGGCGGCGGCGGTGCGCACGTTGCCCCGCACGGCCAGCCCCATGCCGATGAAGCCGGTGAGGCCGGACAGGCCGCAGCCGGCCACGAACGCCAAGCTGCGGAACAGGCCCGACTGGAAGAAGCTGAGGGCCTCGACCCCGTCGGGACGCAGCACCGCCGTCGAGGTCAGGAAGACGATGGCGACGAGGGGGATGAGGATGACGCCGATGGTGCGGAACTGGCGGCGCAGGTAGGCGCTCGCACCCTCCTGGATGGAGGTGGCGATCTCCACCATCTTGGGCGTTCCCTGGTCGGCGGCCAGGACGCCCCGCATCAGGGAGAACCCGACGAGGATGGCGAGCAGCGCGGTGGCGACCGAGAAGATGAGCCAGAACCATTCGGCGCCGCCCAGCTCGAATGTCTGGTAGCCGCCTTCAGCCGCGAGCACGGCAGGCATCGGAACGGGTCTCCTCCTTGTCGCTGTGGGGGACGCTGGCGAACGGGAACGTCTGGTGAAGGTGCGTTCTTCGGGCGACGGCGTGCCGGAGAGCGAAGAAACCTAGGTTTGGCCGCCGGAGGCGTCAAGTCACCGGGCGGTCAGGGGTGCCAGGACCACGGGCGGTGGCGGTGACCTGACGCGATCGTGTAGAAACAGCAGCGCTCATGTCGCTTGCCCACCCGTCCCGCCGGCGCGGCCTGGCCGTCGTTGCCGCCGTCCTCGCCCTGAGCGGGCTGGGGACGTGGTCGGCCGGTGCCGCCGAGTGCGGGCTGCTGGGCCTCATGAGCTGCAGCGACTCCACCACCACCACCTCGCCACCCCCACCGAACGGGCCCCCGCCGGCTGGCGAGGCGCCGGCCGGCGGGGGCCCGTTCGGTGG
>DATMJI010000148.1:0-9867 GCA_035553895.1 Acidimicrobiales bacterium
GTTCTCTTGGTCGGACGCCGGGCCCGTTCGTGCCGTCGATCCCCGGGCCCCTTGCGCTGCGATAGCGCGGCGAGCCGCTAGAGGATGAGCGCCAGGGCGGGGGTCGAGCCGGGACGAGAGGCCGGACGGGTGGCACCGAGGGGAGGGGCCCAAGGGCCGCAGCGAAGCGAGGACCCTTGGGAGGGGCCCGCTCGGTGACAGGCCCCGTCTAGCAAGGGCGACGAGCCGCCTGCGGCGGCGCTGCTACCCCCCCGTCCGGGCAAGCTCGCTGCGCTCGGTTGCCCGGACGGTCACTTCTTGGTCTCCCAGAAGATCTTGTCGATCTGGGCGATGGCGTCGAGGAGCTGCTGGCCCTGGGCCGGGTCGGAGGACTTCTTGGCGTCGCCGGCCAGCTTGGTCGCCTTCCAGAAGGTGTCGTGGAGGTCGGGGTAGGCCTCGAGGTGGTTGGGCTTGAAGTAGTCGGTCCACAGCACCCACAGGTGGTGCTTGACCAGGTCGGCCCGCTGCTCTTTGATCAGCACCGCCCGCTGCTTGAACACCGGGTCGTCGGAGTCCTGGAACTTCTGCTGGATGCCCTTGACCGACTCGGCCTCGATGCGGGCTTGGGCCGGGTCGTAGACGCCGCAGGGGAGATCGCAGTGCGCCGACGCTTGCCGGGGCGGGCTGATCCGGTCGAGGGCAGACAGGATGCGGGAGATCATGAGGCGGGACTCCTTGTGCTCGAAGACGAAACCGGGATCGACCCCGCTCGTGGGTGCCACAATCGGGGTGATGGGTGCAGGCTACCCACGGCGGCTCGGCGGTATGGCCGTCGCCGTCGTCGGAACCCTCCTCGTTACCCTCGGGGCCCGGCGGGTGGTGCGGGTCGAGGTGGGGGGCACGAGCATGGTGCCGGCCCTGGAGCCGGGCGACGCCGTGGTCGCCGTTGCCGGCCTCGCCGCCCGACCGGGCCAGGTGGTGGCCGTGCACGATCCCCGGGACCGGGACCGGCTCCTGGTCAAAAGGGTGGTGGCCGTCGAGCCGGGCGGGAGCCTGGTCGTGGCCGGTGACAACCTCGCCGCCAGCACCGACAGCCGCACCTTCGGACCGGTGGCGCCCGCACTGGTGGCCGGCCGGGTGATGTGGCGCTACCGGCCCCGGCACCGGCGGGGCCCGGTCGGCCGGGCCGGGCGCTGGGGGTAGGGTGGCGGGCATGGACCAGGCCCGGCTCGACCACGTCCTGGCTCCCGAATGGTTGGGCGATCCCACCACCATCCCCATGGAGGAGCTCCGGGCTCGCCGGGCGGAGCTGCAGGCGCTGGAGGTCACCTTGTCCTACCAGCGGCGCATAGCCCAGGGACGCCTCGACATCGTGGCCGCCGAACGCCAGCGGCGGGCCGAGGGAGCCCCGCCGCCCGACCCCGAGGCCGTGGTAGCCCACCTCACCGGCATCCTCGCCCCCAACACCCGGGGCAGCGGCGTGGGCCGGCTGTCCCAGCTCCTGGCCCCCGACGCCGAGGGATCGGGGACACCCGAGCTCGACGCCATCGCCGGTCCCGACGTCTTGTCCTCGCTCACCGAGCTGGGCGACGGCGAGCTGGACCAGCTGGTGGACACCCTGGCCGATCTCGAGGCGGCCACGTCGAAGTCCCGCCGGGCCCTCCACGACCGCATCGACGCGCTCCAGCGCGAGGTGGTCCGCCGGTACCGGACCGGAGAGGCCTCGGTCGAGACGCTCCTGCAATGACCGCACCGTCTCGCGCCGGCGCCCGGCGGGCGGTCCTGGTGGTCGACGACGACGACCGGGTCCGGGCCGTGGTCCGGGCCGTGCTGGAGGCCGACGACTTCGAGGTGACCGAGGCGGCCGACGGTGCCTCAGCCCTGCAGCTGCTGGCCGAGGGCGGGGCCGGGCCGAGCGAGACGTCGACCTCCCGCCCCCACGTGCTCGTCCTCGACGTGATGATGCCGGGGATGGATGGCATCGAGGTGTGCCGCCAGATCGACCACCGGACCACCCGGGTGCTCATGCTCACCGCCCGTGAGGACCTGGCCACCCGGGAGGCCAGTGTCGCCGCCGGCGCCGACGCCTTCTTGGCCAAGCCCTTCTCGGCAGTGGAGCTGCTCGACGCCATCGAGGCCCTCTCCTCCGATGACACCGCCGACTGAACCCGGCGACGGCCCGTTCGCCGGGCGCATCCCGTCCGGCGATCCCGCTGCCCTCGAGGCTCAGCTCAAGGTCTTCGCCGGGGAGATCGGTGGTCTGTACCGCGCCCAAAAGGAGCGGGCCGAGGAGTTGGAGGAGGCGCTCGCCACCTTGCGGCGGGCCTACGTGGAGACCATCCGCTCCTTCGCCTTCGTGGTGGAGGCCAAAGACGCCTACACCGGTGCCCACCTGGAACGGTGCCGGGCCTACGGCGTGGCCCTCATGGAAGCACTCGGCGTGGCCGCCGAGCACCCCGACGCCGAGTACGGCTTCTTGCTCCACGACGCCGGAAAGATCGGCATTCCCGAGCGCATCCTGTCCAAACCCGGCCCCCTCACCGCCGGCGAGTGGCGCATCATGCGCACCCATCCGGTGATCGGCTACCAGATGCTCGAGAACATTCCCCATATGACCACGGCAGCGGAGATCGTGCGCTGCCACCACGAGATGTTCGACGGGTCGGGCTACCCCGAGCGCCTGGCCGGTGACGAGATCCCCCTGGCCGCCCGGGCCTTCAGCATCGTCGACGCCTTCGACGCCATGACCACCGATCGGCCCTACCGCCAAGCCCTGGGTGCGGACCATGCCGCCGGAGAGCTGGCCCGCATGGCCGGGACCCAGTTCGACCCCGATGTCGTCGACGTGTTCCTGCCCCTCATCGGCGACCTTCCCGACCTGGTTTCCGGTCCCGCCTGAGCTGCCCCGGAATCCCGGCCGCTCCCGAGACGTTCTCTCTACCCGTGCGCAAGCTGGCCGTCCTGTCCTTCCACACCTCGCCCCTGGTTCAGCCGGGCATGGGGGACAGCGGCGGGATGAACGTCTACGTGCGCCAGCTCGTCTCCTCCCTGGCCCAGGCCGGTGTGGCCTGCGACGTCTACACCCGGGCGTGGTCGGCCGGCCTGGCCCCGGAGGTGGTGGTGGAGCCCGGCTTCCGGGTGATCCACATCGAGGCCGGGCCCCGGACCGAGGTGGCCAAGGAGGATCTGACCGGCCTGGTCCCCGCCTTCACCGACGCCGTGGTGGCCCATATCCGCGGGGCCGGCGACGTGGACGCCATCCACGCCAACTACTGGCTCTCGGGGATCGCCGGCCACGTCGCCAAGCACGAGCTGGCACTTCCCCTCGTCTCGACCTTCCACACCCTGGCCCGGGTCAAGGTGGCGGCGGGCACGGGCGAGCCCGAGGCCCGGGCCCGGGCCGAAGCCGAGGTGGTGGCCTGCAGCGACGCCATTCTGGCCAACAGCACCGAGGAGGCCGGCGAGCTGGCCCGGCTCTACGGGGCGGTGCCCGAGCGCGTCGAGGTGGTACCGCCGGGCGTCGACCACGCCTTCTTCTCCCCGGGCGACCGGGACGGGGCCCGGGCCGCCCTCGGATGGTGCGAGCCGGGGCGCATCTCGGCCGACGGCGGGCGCCGGGCGGCCCAGCACCCGATCCTCCTTTTCGTGGGGCGCATCCAGCCCCTCAAGGGACTCGACGTGGCCGTGGCCGCCCTGGCCGAGCTCGACCGGCCCGACGCCGAGCTGGTGGTGGTCGGCGGCCCCAGCGGCGCCGACGGGCCGGCCGAGCTGGCCCGGGTGGGCGAGCTGGTGGCCGGGCTCGGCCTGAGCG
Organism: Acidimicrobiales bacterium; assembly: GCA_035553895.1. GTDB lineage: Bacteria > Actinomycetota > Acidimicrobiia > Acidimicrobiales > CADCSY01 > JADDRA01. The sequence continues at coordinate 3,791 of DATMJI010000148.1, forward strand.
CCCAGGTGCGCTTCGTCGATCCTCAACCCCACCACCTGCTCTCCACGTGGTACCGGGCGGCCGACGTCGTGCTGGTGCCCAGCCACTCCGAGTCCTTCGGGCTGGTGGCCCTGGAGGCCGCCGCCTGCGGCCGGCCGGTGGTGGCGGCGGCCGTGGGCGGGCTGCGCACCATCGTCGACCACGGCGTCAGCGGCTACCTGGTGGACGACCGCCGGCCGGCGTCCTACGCCGCTCGCATCGAGGCCATCCTCGGCGACCCCGAGTTGGCCGAGCACCTGGCCCACCACGCCCGGCAGCGGGCCAGCGGCTACACCTGGCCCACCGCCGCCGCCCGGCTCCGTCGACTCTACGGCGACCTGACGGCCCGGCAGCTGGTCAGCTGTTGATTCTTGGTATATTTCGATCTTTCTCCTTGCTCTCCACTGTCCCTTGACCTAGAGTGACCGGCGGGGCCCGAAGGGCACACCGGCCGGACTCGTTCGGGGAAGTGCGAGCGTCGCCCTCGAGCTCTTCGGGCCCCCGAGCGGACCGCGGGCCGGGGCGCCGGCCTCCCCGGGCCCTGCTCTTCACCATCACCATCACCGGAATCCTGGCCAACACCCTGGTCGCTCCGGCCATCCCCGACATCCTCGCCGACCTCGGTGCCCCGGCCAGCGGGGCCGGCCTCGTGCTGGCGGCGGCCACCCTGCCGGGGGTGATCGTGGCCCCGGTCATCGGCCTGCTGGCCGACCGCTACGGCCGCCGCCTGGTCCTGGTGCCGTGCCTGGTCACCTTCGGGCTGGCCGGCGGGCTTTCGGGCCTGGCACCGAGCTTCTCGGCCCTCATCGCCCTGCGCCTCCTCCAGGGGGTGGGCTCGGCCGGGCTCATCAACCTGGCCGTGGTGGTGATCGCCGACCACTGGCACGGGGTGGACCGGGCCCGGGTGATCGGCCAGAACTCGGCCGTGCTCACCATCTCCTTGGCCCTGGCCCCGCCGGTGGGCGGAGTCCTCACCGACGCCGCCGGCTGGCGGGCGGCGTTCGCTCCCTTCTGGCTGGGCCTGGTCACCGCCGCCGTGGCCGCCCGCCTGCTCGGCCCCTCCCCCCGCCAGGACGTGCGGGTGGGCCAGCAGGTGCTCGAGGCGCTCCGGCACCTGCGCCCGCCCCGGGTCCTCGCCGCCATGGGCAGCGGCATGGTCCTGTTCTTCTTGATCTTCGGCCTCATGCTCACGACCCTGCCCCTGTACCTGGCCGAGGACTTCGCCCTCGGGGCCAGCCAGCGGGGCCTGGTGTTGGGCGCCCCGGCCCTGACCGCCACCGCCGGTGCCCTGGCCCTCGGCCGGCTCACCGAGCGCTTCGGCTCCCGCCGGCTGGTGGTGGTGGGCACGGCGGTGGTCGCCATCGCCTTCGCCACCGTGGCCCAGGCGCCGGTGCTGGGCGTAATCGTCTTCGGGGTCCTGCTCTACGGAGTGGGCGAGGGCGCCGCCATCCCGTCCCTGCAGGCCATGGTGGCCGGGGCGGCGCCGCCGTCGAGCCGGGGCTCGGTCATCGCCGTGTGGGTCGGGGGGGTGCGGGCGGGCCAGAGCGCCGGGCCCCTGGTGGCCGGTGCCGCCCTCGGCTGGGTGGGTGCGCCGGGCACCTTCCTGGCCGGGGCGGCCCTGGCCGGACTGCTGCTCGCCGCCCAGCTGGCCAGCGGCCAGCCCACCTCCAGCCCCGACGAGGGCGCCAGCGTGGCGGCCGCCCGGTAGGGCAGCCGGACCGCAACGTTGCCACCGGCTGACGGTCCGCCCTCCCCCTCGAACGGGGGGGGCAGGGGGCGGTCATAGAGTGGCCGGCCGGTTGCGGTTCTGTTACGTTCGGCAGCGACTCCCCCCGCAAACTGGCCGTGCCATCTGAGCGAGAGCGAGCGAGCGACCGACTGCATGCTGAAGATCAGGACGTGGCTCACTGCCATCTTCGTCGCCGTGCTGGTGGCCCAGAGCGTTCCCGCCGGCGCCGCCGAAGATCCCCACGCTGCCCGCAAGGCGGCTCGGGAGCGCCAGGCCCAGCTGGCCGCCGAACTCGACGGGTTGGCGTCTTCGGAGGATGCCCTGCTCGACGCCATCGCCGCCCTGAGCGAGCAGGTCGAAGCCCAGACCGGCGAGGTGGCCGCCGCCCGCCAGGCGGTGGCCGCCGCCGAAGCCGACGTGGCCGAGGCCGAGCAGTCGATGGCCGAGACCAACGCCGAGATCGCCGGGCTGACCGAGGCCGTGGTGCAGCGGGCGGTAGAGACCTTCATCCGCCCCACCGGCGACGGGCTTGACGAGATGGTGCAGTCCCGCACCATCGCCGAGGCCGCCCGCAAGCGGGCCCTGCTCGACCAGGTCACGGCCAACGATCAGAACGTGATCGACCAGCTCAACGCCGCCAGGGAAGATTTCGAGCGGGCCCAGGCCCAGGCTCAGGTGGCCACGGCCAAGGCCGACCAGCGGCGGGTGGACACCGAGACCCGCCTGGCCGAGCTGGAGGGCACCCGGGCCGAGCAGGCCCGCCTGGTGGCCGACCTCGACACCCGCCAGCAGGAGGTGTCGGCCGAGATCGATGCCCAAAAGGCCAGCGAGGCCGAGCTCACCCGCATCATCGCCGAGGCCGAGGCCCGGGCCGTGGCCCGCTCCGCTGGTCCCACCGGGACAGCGGGGGCCCCGGGAAACCTCTCCGTCGGGAGCGGGGGCTGCATGTGGCCCACCCGGGGCACGGTCACGTCCGAGTTCGGGAACCGCTGGGGCCGCCTGCACGCCGGCATCGACATCGCCGCCCCGTCGGGCACCCCGATCTTCGCCGCCCAGTCGGGCACGGTCATCTTCTCCGGCGTCCAGAGCGGCTACGGCAACGTGGTGATCCTGTCCCACGGCGGGGGCCTGACCACCCTCTACGGCCACCAGAGCCGGGTCGCCGCCTCCAACGGCCAGCAGGTCGGCCAGGGCGACAACATCGGCTTCGTGGGCAACACCGGCCGCTCGACCGGCCCTCACCTGCACTTCGAGACCCGCTACGGCGGCTCCCCCCGCAACCCCCGGGGCTGCCTCTCCTAGGTCGGCCTCAGGTGCGGGGGTAGGGCGTGAACTTCGAGCAGAGGGCGGCGACCTCGTCGCGGACCTCGCCGAGGGTGGCCTCGTCGACGGTGGCTCGCAGCGCTCGGGTGATAAGCCCGGCCACCACGGCCATCTCGCCGGTGCCCATGCCCGCCGTGGTCATGGCCGGCGTACCGAGGCGCAACCCGCTGGTGACGAAGGGCGAGCGGGGGTCGTAGGGGATGGTGTTCTTGTTGGTGGTGATGCCGGCCCGGTCGAGCGCCTCCTGGGCCAGCTTGCCGGTGAGCTCGGCGTCGAAGGGCCGCAGATCGACCAGCATGAGATGGTTCTCGGTGCCGCCCGAGACCAGGCGGAACCCCTCGGCTCCCAACCCCGCCGCCAAAGCGGCGGCGTTGGCCACCACCTGGTGGGCGTAGCCGGCGAACTCCGCCTGGGCCGCCTCGTGGAAGGCGACGGCCTTGGCCGCCACGGCGTGCTCCAGCGGTCCTCCCTGGAGGGTGGGAAAGACCGCCTTGTCGACGGCCCGGGCGTGCTCCTCACGGGCGAGGATGCACCCACCCCGGGGGCCCCGCAGCGTCTTGTGGGTGGTGAAGGTGACCACGTCGGCCAAGGGCACGGGGTTGGGGTAGGCCCCGCCGGCGATGAGGCCGGCGTAGTGGGCGGCGTCGTAGAGGAAATAGGCGCCCACCTCGTCGGCGATCTGGCGGAAGACGGCGGCGTCGATGACCCGGGGGTAGGCGGTGGCCCCGGCGATGATCAGCTTGGGCCGGTGCTCCCGGGCCAGGTCACGGACCTGGTCGTAGTCGATGCGCTCGTCTGATTCGCTGACCCCGTAGGTCACGCCTTGGTACCAGCGTCCGCTGATGTTGACGGCCTGGCCGTGGCTGAGGTGGCCGCCTTGGTCGAGGCGCATGCCGAGGAGGGTGTCGCCCGGCTCGAGCAGGGCCAGGCACACGGCCAGGTTGGCGTTGGAGCCCGAGTGGGGCTGGACGTTGGCGTGATCGGCTCCGAAGAGCCGGCACGCCCGGCGCCGGGCCAGCTCCTCGGCCTCGTCGATGAAGTGGTTGCCACCGTAGAAGCGCTTGCCCGGGTAGCCCTCGGCGTATTTGTTGGTCAGCACCGAACCGGTGGCGGCCATGACCGCCGGCGAGGTGAAGTTCTCCGAGGCGATGAGCTGCAAGGTGGTGTTCTGGCGCTCGAGCTCGGCATCGAGGACGGCCGCCAGCTCGTCGTCGGGGCGGCTCGGCCACGCCGGGCTCACGGGGCCACCCGGTCGTGCTCGAGGGCGCTGATCTTCTCGACCCGCTGGGCGTGGCGCCCGCCCTCCCAGGAGGTGGCCAGGAAGGCGTGCAGCGCCTCCTGGGCCACCTCGGGCCCGATCAGACGGGCGCCGATGCAGACCACGTTGGCGTCGTTGTGCTCCTTGGCCAGGCGGGCCGAGGTGACGTCGTGGACCACGGCCGCCCGCACCCCGTCGACCTTGTTGGCGGCGATGGAGATGCCGATGCCCGTCCCGCACACGCACACGCCGAGCTCGCTGCCGCCCGAGGCCACGGCCCGCCCGACGGCGGCGCCGAAGTCGGGGTAGTCCACCCGCTCGGCGCCGGTGGTGCCCAGGTCGTCGACCTGGTGGCCGGCGTCGATCAGGAAGGCGGCCAGATCCTGCTTCAGATGGAAACCGGCATTGTCGGATCCGATGGCGATGCGCATGTCAGTCGGTGCTCCTTCTCGGGACGGGGTCGTAGGCAGGGGCGAAGGCCAGGGCGATCAGGCGGTCGACCAGGTCCTCCAACTCGGCGGCAGTGGACTCGTAGACGTAGTCCGGGGCGCCGATGGGGTCCTCGACGTCGTCGACGGCGTCCTCGCCCAGCAGGTCACCGGTGCGGCGGCCGGTGTGGACCAGAGCCAGCCACTGGGCCAGGGACTGGTCGCCTCGCCGGGGGGCGGCCGCCTCGCCCCGGCGGACCAGCTCCTTGAGGGTGAAGGTCCGGGGCCAGGCCTCGGGCAGGGCGAGCACCGCCTCGCGCACGTGCCGGCGGGCCATGCCCAGCACCAGGTCGGCCCGAGCCAGCATGGACGCGGCCAGGATGCGGCTGCGGTGGGCTCCGAGATCGAGGCCGCGGGCCTCCATGGCCCGCACCGACCCGCCCTCGGCCGGCACGCCGCCGGGCAGCTCCCCGGCCGACGACACCCGGGCACCGGCCCCCAGGCCATCGAGGCGGTGCTGGAGGAGGACCTCGGCCATGGGAGAGCGGCACCGGTTGCCGGTGCACAACACCAGAATCTCGATGCCGGCCAGCCTACCGAGCCTCGCCGGGGCCCCCGCCGGCCTCCTCCGGTCCCCGGATCCCCGCCGAGGCGAACACCTCGGCGGCGGTGACGGCCCCCTGGCGCAAGATCTTCACCTCACCGCCGACGCAGGCCACCACTGTGGAGGCCCGGCCCCGGCAGTCGCCACCATCGAGGGCCAGGGCAGGGCCGGTGCCGAGCTGGGCGACGGCGTCACCGGCACCGGCCGGGGTGGGCATCCCGTGGCGGTTGGCGCTGGTCACGGCCAGCGGGCCGGCCCGGCGGGCCAGGGCCACCGGCACGGGATGGGCCGGCAGGCGCAGGCCGATGGTGGCGTCGTCGGGGCCCCCGAGGTCCAGCTCCAGCCCGGGGCGGCGGGGCACCACCAGGGTGAGCCCGCCCGGCCACCACCGGGCCATGAGCGGGCGAGCGGCGCCGGGCAGGTCCTCGGCGGCCAGGGCCAGGGCCTGGCCGACGTCGGCCACCAGCACAGGCAGCGCCACCTCGGTGGGGCGCTCCTTGCAGGCGAAAAGGGCAGCGGTGCGGCGGGGGTCGGCCGCCAGGCCGTAGACGGTGTCGGTGGGGATCACCACCACCCCACCGGCGGCCAGGGCGGCCACCGCCCGGTCGATGGCGGCCGCCGGCGGCGCGTCACCCGAGGCGTCGACGATCTCCCCCACCCCCCCGATCTTTGTCGGCTGCACCGCCGCTCGCACGGTCCAGGCGACAAAGAACGGGA
>DATMJI010000149.1:0-10968 GCA_035553895.1 Acidimicrobiales bacterium
AAGGACCGGGTGGCCGAGGGCGACCAACTGGCCCGGGCCGTGCGGGAGGTGGCCACGGGCGGCTCGATGCTCGACCCGGCCATCGTCAACGCCCTGGTTCGGCCGGTTTCCGCCGACGGCGGCCTTGGAACTGAGGAGGAGAAGCTGTTGGCCCTGGTGGCCGAGGGCAAGCCCATCAAGGCCATCGCCGCAGCTCGTGAGACCACCCCGGCCGCCGTCGCCGAGGACGTAGAGAAGCTCTTCCGTCGCCTTGCCGAGGGCGTGAGCACCGGCGCCTCGGGGGCATTGCGACGGCTGCGCATGCTGCACGAGGCCATCGTCGAGCGTGAGGAGCAGGGCGAGACGCTGAGCCGGTTGCTCCCCACCGGGTTGGCCGACAAGGTGCGACGCGAGGGCCGGCGGGTGGGCGAGACCGAGGCCGTCACCATCACGGTGGTCATGTCCGACATCCGCGGCTATTCCTCGATCGCCGAGCATTCCGACCCTGCCCGCTTGGCCGGGCAGCTCAACCTCCACCGCGCCGAGATGAACCGTGCCATCCTGGCCGAGGGAGGCACGGTGATGCAGTATGTGGGGGACGCAGTCATGGCGGTGTTCGGCGCGCCCGTCGCCCAGGAACACCACGCCGATCGGGCTCTGGCTGCGGCGCTGGCCATGCACGACGCCCAGGCCGCGGTGAACGCCCGGTGGGAGCCCGAGGGCCTACCTCCCTTCGGCCTCGGCATCGGCCTGTCGACCGGGGAGGCGGCCGCCGCCCTCCTCGGCTCCGAGGAGCGGGTGGAATACACGATCGTCGGAGACGTCGTCAACCTGAGCCAGCGGCTCCAGCAGTTCGCCTCGCCCGGCGAGACCGTGCTGAGCGAGCCGACCTGGGTCGCTCTGTCGTCGCCACCTCCGGAGGCCGAGAAGCTGGCTCCCGAGCTCGTCAAAGGACGCGACACGCCAGTCGTCTCCTACCGCATGGGACCGAAGACATCCACCACGGCAACTACAGGAGGGAAGCGATGACCGACCTTGTCGTGCGGGCCAGGAACCTGTACCGCACCTTCGACCAGGAGCTGGCGCCGGTGCGGGCCCTGCGAGGTGCGGACCTGGTGGTGGCTCGAGGCGAGTTCGTGGCCGTCATGGGCCCGTCCGGGTGCGGGAAGTCAACCCTTTTGAACATCATCGCCGGCCTCGATTCGCCCGACGAGGGGGAGATCGAGGTCGCAGGCGAGCCACTGGGTGACAAGGATGAGAACGCCCTGGCGCTCATGCGGCGCAAGCACGTCGGGATCGTGTTCCAGTTCTTCAACCTGCTCGAGGGCATGAGCGTGCTGGAGAACGTCGTCATGCCGGCCGTCATCGCCGGCTTGAAGCGCAGGGCGGCCGAGACCAAGGCCCGTGACCTGCTCGACCTGCTGGGCCTCGGCGACAAGGCCCGCCAAGCGCCCGGCATGCTCTCTGGAGGCCAGCGCCAGCGGTTGGCCATCGCCCGGGCCCTGGCCAACAAGCCCACCCTGCTCCTGGCCGACGAGCCCACCGGCGCCCTCGACTCCGAGGGCGGAGCCGAGGTGCTCGAGCTCTTCCGCCGTCTCCACGCCGATGGCCAGACCATCGTTCTCGTCACCCACGACCAGCCGGTGGCCGACGCCGCCCAGCGCATCGTCCGCATGCGCGACGGACGTGTCGTCGATGACGGTGCCCAAGCAGTGAGCACCGAGCCCTCGACCGCACCGGCCGGGATCTGACGGCCGGGGACATCGGACGGAAGGGGCCCGGGGCGATGGCGGTCGGCGTATGGCTCTGGGTCCGGGCCGAACTGCGGGGCAGGTTGCGGGCCTGGTTGGGCGTAGTCGTGCTCATCGGTCTCGCCGGTGGCGCCGCCCTGGCGGCGACCGCGGGCGCACGGCGCACGGCATCGTCGTTCCACCGTTTCGGGGAGGACGCCGCACGTGCCCACGCCGTCGTGTTCGGCGCAGCCGACACTGACCCCTCCCTTCTCGACGCCGTGGAACGCCTCCCGGGCGTCATCGGGTCCGGCAGAGGCGCCATCTTGTTGTCGGCACCGGTTGGAAGCGGACTGCGCGCCGGGCTCGATGTCGCTGTCGTGGCTGTGCTGGACGATCGGGCGCTGCGCACGATCGAGCGGCCTCGTCTCCTGCTGGGCCGGCTGCCCGGCGCCGAGCGAGCCGACGAGGTGGCGGTCAACGAGGCACTGGCCCGCCGACTCCACCTCGAGCCGGGTGACCATCTCACCCTGCAGGGACCAACGCCGGCGGAGCTGCAAGCCTGTTACGAGACGGGCGGGTGCGACCGCCTTCGGGGCGGCCCGGCCGCCCGGGTTGTCGTCGTGGGCGTGACCCGATCGCTGTCCGATCTCGACGACCGCACATTCGATTCCTTCGGTGCGATCGTGAGTCGAGCCTTCTACCGCACCTACGGCGAGCGCACAGCCAGTCCCGGGAGCGGGCTCTTCGTGCACCTGGCCGGCGGCGAGGCCGCCCTGCCAGCCTTCAGGAAAGCGGTCACCGGTATCAGCGAGCACCTCGAGGTGGAGGCGGGCTCCTCCGGCACCGTCGACGACGCCCTCCGCGTCCAGAGCCAGGGCTTGCTGGTGTTCGCCGCCGCTGCCGCCGTGGCCGGGTTGGTCGCCGTCGGTCAGGCCTACGCCAGGCTGGCGGCAGCGGGGGCCGCCGGGCTCGCCACGCTCGGTGTGCTGGGCGCAGGACGGCGCCAGCGGTGGATGGCCGCTCTCGGACCGGTCGCCATCGTGGCTCCCGCCGGCGCCGTCCTGGCGGTAATCCTGGCCTGGCTCGCTTCACCGCTCCTGCCGATCGGCCTCGGCCGGCGGGCCGAGCCTCACCCGGGCGCCGCCTTCGACACCGCCGTGCTGCTGTGGGGCGGGTTGGCACTGACCGCCGCCGTCCTGGCCAGGGCGGCGGTCTCGGCTGTGCGCCTGGCCGATGCGCCGGCCGGTGAGGGGGTCCCCGTCTGCCCGCGGACGACCCGTCCGGGGGCGATCACCAAGCTCCTTGCCATCCGGCGCCCCCCTCCTCTCGCCCTGGGTGCCCGCCTGGCGGTGGTGCGCGACCGCGGTGCCCGTGCCGTGCCGGTCGGATCGACGTTGGTCGGCGCGGTGATCGGAGTCATGGGAGTCATCGGTGTTCTGACGTTCGACCGCAGCGCCACGCAGGTCCGCTCTGACTCCGCGTTGTACGGCGCCGACTGGAGCGGGCAAGTGAGCCTCAGCGACGATCCTCGAGCGATTGAAGCCGCCCGGTTCGCCGCCGAGCGAGCGGGTCGAGTCGATGCGTTGGCCCTCGTCGGCCAGGGTCGACTGGCCGCCGACGGTCGACCCGACGTGCTGGCCATCGCCGTCGAGCCCGAGAGGGGTGCCATCGGGGCCACCGTGCTCGATGGCCGGGCCCCGGTCGCTCCCGACGAGGTGCTGGCCGGTGACAACCTGATGCGAGACCTCGGCCGCAAGCTCGGCGACACCGTCGACCTGGAGGGCGACGCCGGCCAGGGTACCTACCGCCTCGTCGGGCGGGTGAGCGTGCCCATCGTGGACAGCGACAGCCGTAGCGACGGCTTGGTACTGACCATGGAGGGACTCGAACGCCTGGTGTCGACGACGGCGGGCGAGGATGGGCGGGCCCTCCTGGTCCGCTGGGCTCCCGGCACCGAGCTTGCCTTCGCCCGCACGACCATGGAGGATGCCGGCTTCGTCTACGACCCGCCCTTCGTGCCCACCGAGGTCGCCAACTTGGGTGAGCTGGGTGCCATCCCCGAGGCGCTGGCCGCCTTCCTCGCCGTGCTCGGCCTGGTGGCCACCGTTCACGCCTTGGCCGTCACCGTCCGCCGCCGGCGCCGCGACCAGGCCATACTGCGGGCGCTCGGTTTGACCCCGGCCGACACCCGCTGGACCGTCGCCTGGCAGGCCATGACCACCATGGCCGTCGCGCTGGTCACCGGGATCCCCCTCGGCCTGGTCGTGGGGCGCTCGGCCTGGTCGGGTGTGGCCGACCGGCTCGACCTGGTGGGACGGGTCTCGGTCCCGGCGGTGGCGCTCCTGCTCGCCGTGCCCGCCAGTCTGGCTCTGGTCAACCTGCTCGCCTTGCTCCCCAGCCGAGCTGCGGCCCGCCTCCGGCCCGCTGTGGTCCTCCGGGACGAATGATGGGTGCCCTCCGCCGGACGGTGACCGTCGAAAGGCTGGGAGAGCCGGTGCGTCCGATCGTGCCCTCGTCGGGCACCATCACCACGATCACCTCCGCCCTGGAGGCGGCGAAGCTGGTGGCTCGCCTTCCCGCCCGGCCCGCCCTGCGGCTGTGGCCGGTACGGATCCCGAGGACCGGATGAAGGAGAGGATCATGAGCCAGACAGCCGTTGGCACCGTGGAGACGGGATCGGCGACCGTCGACACTGCGACGGCCGCCGCCGGTGGCACCGTCGGGCGGGACCGCTCGCAACTGTGCCTGCTGGTGGCGCCGGTGTGCGTCGCCCTGGTGGTCGGGGCCGTGGTCGTGGCCGCTACCGGCAGTCGCACGGGGGTGTCGGGCGTCGAGGTGGTGCAGGCCGGGCTGGTCGTGGCCTGGGCGGTGGCGGGCACCAGCCTCGGCATCCACCGGCGGGATGACCGGCTCGGCCCATTGGTGCTGGGCGGCGCCGCTCTCGGCGGGATCGCCGTGATGGCCTCCGCCCTGACCCGTCACGGCGCCCTTGATGCCGGCGCCGCCGACCTCGCTGATGGGGTGGTGCGCCTGGTCGTCGCCCTGCTGCCGGCCGTGGCCCTGCACTTCCTGCTCGCCCTGCCCGACGGCCGCCTCGGCGAGCGGAGCCGGCGCGTCCTCGTCCAACTCGGCTACGGGGCCGGTTTTCTCACTGGCGCCTACCTCGTCGCCGCCCGGCCGGGCCTGCCCCGATGGCCGCTGGTGCTCGAGGCGGCGCTCGCTGTGCTGGCCACTGCGTCGCCGGCCCATGCCCGCTACCTTCGGGCCGGGGCGGTGGAGCGGCGCCGCATGCAGTGGATCGGATGGGCGGTGGCGGTGGCGGCAGAAATCGTCCTCGTGGTCGTCGCTCTCCATCTGCTGTTGGACTGGCCTCACCACCTCGGCGAGATCTCCCTGGCCAGCACGGCGCTCCTGCCCTTGGCGCTGGTCGCGGGCTGCTCGCCGCGGTTGGTGGCCCGGGTCGACCGGCTCCTGACCCACCCGTGGCCATCGCCGGGCTGACCGGGTTGATCGTCGCCGTCTACGTCGCGGTGGTGATCGGCCTCGGGCGGGTGCCGGCCGGTGGCGAGCGGACGGTCCTGCTCCTGTCAGTGGCCGCAGCCGCCGCCGTGGCCTTGCTGTACCTCCCGGCCCGCGACCGGCTGATCGGTGTGGCCAACCGCCTGGTGTACGGCGAGCAGGCGGCGCCGGACGAGGCGTTGCGCACCTTCGGCAGCCGCCTCACGCGGGCCATACCACTGGACGAGTTGCTGCTGCAGCTGGCCGAGTCGCTGCGCAAGACGATGAGGCTGGCCTCGGCTGAGGTGTGGACCGGCACCGGTGGCCGGCTGGAACGCACCGTTTCGTTGCCGCACCGCGAACTGGCGGTGATGGAGCTGGGTCCCAAGGAGGCACCGGTGGTGGTCCGCGCCGGCGTCGCCGGGGGCACGTGGCTGGACGTCTGGCTGCCCCAGCTGATCGCCGATCGTGATGCCACCCTCGTGCGGGTCGCCTCCATCGCCCATGCCGGCGAGCTGCTCGGCCTGATTGCCGTCGAGCGGCGGCCCGAGTCCGAGGCCTTCTCGGACGAGAACGACCGCGTCCTGGTGGAGCTGGCTCGCCAGGTCGGCCTGGCGCTGCACAACGTGCAACTCGACTCCGCCCTCCAGGAGTCGCTCGACGAGCTGCGCCGGACCAACGAGGAGCTCAAGGCGTCCCGCGCCCGGATCGTGGCCGCCGGAGACGCCGAGCGCCGCAAGCTGGAGCGGGACTTGCACGACGGCGCCCAGCAGCACCTGGTCGCCCTGGCCGTCAAGATCCGCCTGGCTCACGACGCCGTCGAGGACGACCCCGCAGATGCGCTGGCCCTGCTCGACGAGCTGAAAACCGACATCCAAGCGGCGGTGGCCGAGCTACGGGCCCTCGCCCATGGCATCTTCCCGCCGCTGCTGATGGCCGGCGGGCTGCCCGAGGCGTTGCCGGCCGCTGCCGCCCGAGCCGCCCTCTCCACCACGGTGGTCACTGACGGGGTTGGCCGCTACCCCCAGGAGGTGGAGACGGCGGTGTACTTCTGCTGCCTGGAGGCGCTCCAGAATGCCGGCAAGCATGCCGGCGACGGCGCCACCGCCGAGGTTCGGGTCTGGGAGGAGTCGGCCACGCTGCGGTTCGAGGTGGCTGACACCGGCGTCGGGTTCGACCTCCGTGGCGCCCCGGCGGAGGGCCACGGCTTCGTCAACATGAGTGACCGCCTGGGGGCCATCGACGGCAACCTGTCGGTGGATTCTTCGCCGGGTTCCGGCACCCGGGTGCGCGGATCCATTGCCCTCGCCCACGAGGTCGCACGCTGAGCGCAGCCATAGTGCTTCTCTGGCGCGGGACGTCCGTCAGGCCCGAGCCCAAGCCGGGTCGCCATCGGCCTCCCATATCCGGCGCACGGCTCGCGGGCTGAGCTCGTCTTTGTTCACATACCCTGCCGCACCGCTGGTGCGGGCGTCGGCGGGCAGGTCGTCGGGCGAGTAGGTCGAAACCAGGATGACCTTGGTGGCCGGCCGGCCGGCGATGATACGCCGGGTGGCCTCGATGCCGTCGATCTCGCCCATGTTGATGTCCATGAGCACCAGATCGGGCCCCAACGCCTCGGCCAGCTCGATGGCCTCCTCCCCCGAGGCGGCCTCGGCCACGAGGGTGAAGCCCGGGAGGCGGCCGAGAACCGCCCGCTCGGCGGCGCGGAAGAGCGCCTGGTCGTCGACGACCAGCACCTGTACCGCGACTTCGCCCGTGTCTGCGATGACACCATGCTTACACCGCCGAGCGGATCGCCCCACCGGGCTGCCATGTGTCTTCATGGTGGGGCTAGCAACACGGCGGCTCACGGCGGTGACCGGCCGGCTTCCTTCGCCCCGAGGTGGAGCAGCACGGCCTTGACCCTCTTGTTGACGTTCAGTTCCTCCGAAAGGCCGAGCTTCGAGAAAATCGAGTTGATGTGCTTCTCGACCGCCCGCTCGCTCAGGACGAGGGTGGCGGCGATGGCGGAGTTGTTCTTGCCCTGGGCCATCTCCGACAGGGTCTCTCGCTCCCTCGGCGTGAGCCGGTCGAGGTCGGAACGGGACGCCCGGCTGCCGGCGACGAGCGCCTCGACCACCTTCGGATCAATGAACGATCCACCGGCGGCCACCTCCCGGATGGCCGACACCAGCTCCTCCACGTCGGCGACCCGTTCCTTGAGCAGATAGGCACGACCCTCGCTACCCCCCTCCAGGAGGCTGAGGGCGTAAGCCGGGCTGGCGTACTGGGTGAGCACCACCACCCCGATCCCTGGCCGGGCGGTCCGGAGGTGGGCGGCGGCCCTGATCCCCTCGTCGGTTCCGGTGGGCGGCATGCGGATGTCGGTCAGAACCACGTCGGGCTGCTCCGCTTCGACCAGCCGCAGCAGTGAGTCGTAGTCCTCGCAGGTGCCGACCAGCTCCAGGCCCTCCTGTACCCTGATGATGCTTGCGATCCCCTCTCGCAATAGCGCATTGTCCTCCGCCAGCACGACCCGGATGGCCACGGTCGACACCGTAGCGACCGCCGGTAGCTCCGCTGCTCCGGGGCCCGTAGCGACGAAAACCAGGGTGGTGGCCACCGGTGACCTGGCCCGTCGAAATGCGGAACGGAGGGTGAACAAGGCGTGGTTGTCCCCTGGGAGGTGGCGTCGGCTCCGTCCCCCGAAAGCTCAATCCTCTACCGAATACTGGTGCCCGCTCCTACAGCGGTCCTTCTCGAAGGCTGCAGGCGCGCTCTCCATGGGTGTCTCGGTTCCATGGGAGAGATAATGCAAGCTGAAGCTTTCGCCTTCACTGCCCCTCCCATGGATGACGACGTTGAAGGTGGCGGTCGATGCGCCGCCACGGCCGGTGGACGTCCCTGTTGCCGTGATCTTCCCTACGTACTCGCTGCCGTCCCGGGCTCGCCATTCCACCGGGACGGGGTGATCGTGATCATCGGTGGGGACATCTTCCAGGCGCGTCACCTCAACCGGCAAAGCCTGGAACGATCCCGTCTGCGTGGACGACGTCGAGCCAGATTCCGAAGTGCGGGACGTCTCATGGTAGATCACGGTGATGGCGAAGTAGTTCGGATCAGGCGCGCACGGAAGCGGCCGAACGGTGAACTCCATGGCCCCTTGGGTCGTCACGGCGGGCTCGGCAGCAGCGACGCCCGTAGCCGTGAGGGATGCCGTTGTCGCGAGCAGCGCCACGAGCATCCGGCCACTCCATGGGGAAGAAGCGAGGATTATCCTCCAACCTGTCTGCATCTTCGTTCCTTTCTTTGGCCTGACAATGGTCGAGGTCGAGTTTTTGGGACAACATGTCCCGCTGTCTTGAGGCACTCGTCCCGGATGGCCCGGGAGATCCCGCGGGTCTCGGTATGACTCTGGAGCATCGTCGGGACTGCGAGCGCAGTCGCCGCCGGTCTCCCGACCTGGCCGGGACACGTGCCTCATGACTTTGGGACTCCGCGTCCACGATCCTCCTCCAACCACAACACACCGCTCGGACAGGAGGAAGCCGATGTCTCTCATCGCCATTGCCGTGGGGCTCGTCATGGGACTGAGCCAACCGCTCAAGAGGGCGGTCGCTGCCGCTGCCGCCGTCTGGTTGGTGACCACGGTGTATCTCGCGTTCATTGCCGGACCCGAGGCCGGCCAGGACCCTTCGGCCCATGCGGTGACGACTGAGTTCTGGGTGGTTCAGGCGGCCTTTCTCTTGGCTGCCCTTGCAGCCGCCTGGGGCGCTTCACGGCTCCCCGCCCGTCGAACGGGCGATTCCTAGCCAGTCGTCTACGCCATGCTGAGAAGCAGCGGATCGGCTTCGGGAGCGCAGATGAGCACCACAGCCAGCACTCGGTTGGCGAAGACGGGGGGAGCCCTGGCGGTCGTGTTGGCCACCGGGGCGCTCGTCCTGCACATGGTCGATGGCGGATCCCTCGATACTTACTGGCGCGCGCACGCACTGAACGGTGTGCTCTACGGCTGTCTCGGGTCCTACATCGCCGCCCGCCGTCCCGCCCAGCGCCTGGGCTGGCTCCTCGTGGTCGCCGGAGTGGGCTACGCCTTCACGTCGTTTTCCAGCCACTACGGACTTCCGGTCGACTCCGCGCCCTACCGGCGACCGTTGGCTCCGATCGTCGTGTGGGTGGGCGCGTGGAGCTGGGCGTTGTCGCTCGGGCTTGCCACCAACTTCGTGTTGCTGCTCTTTCCGGACGGGCACCTGCCGTCGCGGCGGTGGTGGCCGGCGGGAGTGGTCGCTGCCACCGGCACATCCGTCATGGTGGCCGTCCTCGCTGTCCACGCGTGGGGGCTGGGGCCCGAGAGCCCCGAGCCGGATGGCGAGCTCCTGGCCCGCTATCTGCCCATCGGCAGCCGCATGCTCCTCGTCGGCGCCGTCCTCGCTGCAGGGTCTCTGGTGGTGCGCTACGCCAAGGCATCCGGTCGCCAGCGCGTACAGGTGCAAGCGGTGACGATTGCCGGGATCGGGGTCGCAGTGGGCACGTTGCTGAGCTGGACGACGAGCGCCGAACCGCTCGATCAGCTGACCGGCCCACTCGCCGTTGGCGCCATGGCCTTTGCGCTGATTCGCCACCGCCTCTACGACATCAACGTGGTGGTCAATCGCACCCTTTTCTACGCCGGTCTCTCCGCCGGCGTGGCCGGTACCTATGCCGCCACGGTCGGTGTCCTGAGCCTCCTCGGAACACGCTCCGAACTCGCTCCACCCGTCGTCGGGAGCGTGGCGGTGGCGTTGGTCTTCGCCCCCTTGCGGGACCGGCTTCAGCACGCCGTGAACCGATTGCTCTACGGCGACCGTCACGACCCCTTCTCCGCCATTGAGCGGCTGGGACAGCGTCTACAAGTATCTCTCGCTCCCGATGCCATCCTCTCAGCGGTCGTCGACGTGGTCGCAGGGGCACTGCGCGTGCCAGGAGTCACCTTGCAAACCCGCTCGGGCGACGGGTTCGTGGATGCCGCCAGCCATGGCCACTCGCAAGCCCTGGCCGGGTCATCCGAGGTCGTGCTTCTCGTCTATCAAGGCGAGCTCATCGGCCGGCTGTTGATCTGGCCTCGCCCGCCCGATCAGGCGCTAGGGCGCCCGGACCGACGGCTGGTCGAGGGCCTGGCGCATCAGATTGCCGCCGTGGCCCACGCCGCTTCGCTGGCCACAGAACTGCAACGTTCCCGTGAGCGGCTTGTGACTGCCCGGGAGGAAGAGCGCCGTCGCATCCGGCGTGACCTGCACGACGGGCTCGGTGCCCGGCTGTCAGGGGTGGTGCTGGGACTACAGGCGAGTCGGAATCTGATCGCCTGGGACACCCAGCGGGTGGGCCAGCTGCTCGACGAGTTGTGCAACGACACGCAGGAGGCGATCGCCGACATTCGTCGTCTCGTCTACCAGCTGCGCCCGCCGGCTCTGGACGAGCTCGGCCTCCTCGCCGCCATTCGCCAACATGCCGCCTCCCTCGATAGTGGGCGCGCGGGCGGTGCCGAGGCACCTCTTGCCGTCACGGTGGAGGCTCCGGCCGACCTCGGTGCTCTTCCGGCCGCCGTGGAGGTCGCCGTCTACTGGGTGGCGGTGCAGGCGCTCACCAATGTGGTGCGCCACGCCGGCGCCAGCACCTGTCGCCTCCACATCGCCCGTGGAGCAGCGGTCGAGCTTGAGGTCCTCGACGACGGACGGGGTTTGCGTCCCGGCTGGCAGGCAGGCGTGGGGCTCTCCTCGATGCGGGAGCGGGTGGGGGA
>DATMJI010000150.1:0-8772 GCA_035553895.1 Acidimicrobiales bacterium
CCCCCGCCACGCCCATGCGGCGCGGGCGCCCGACGAGGAGGGCGCCGCATGAAGCGGCGGCTGAGCCCGGGTTCGCCAGTGCGCAGGCGCCCGCCTCTGGGGGGGCCGCCGTGCCGAGGCCATCCCCGGTCGACCACCCGGCCACCGCCGGCGCCCTCGTCAGGCGCCCTCGCAGGCGCCCGTCTGGCGGCGGCGCCCGTCCCGGAGGTGGCGCTCGTCGGGCGATCCACAGGGCCCCGACCCGTCGCAGGCGGCCGCGCAAGCCGTGCGCCCGCCGGCGCCGGCGGCCACCGGCCAGCCGGTCTCGTCGTCTGCGGGCGGACCACGCCGGTGGCCGCGATGGCTCAAGAGACCGGGCGGCGGACCCAGGCGTCGGCGGCCTTGGTGAGGCGGTGAACGACGTCGGGGAGGTGGCCGGTGGCGACGTCGGCGATGGTGACCTCCTCGAGCACGGCCCGCAGGCTGGCCCGGGTGGCGACCCAGACGGCCCGGAGCGACTCCGCCGGGCCGGGGTAGTCGAGGTCCTCGAGCGGGCCGCCGCGGACGTCGGCGAGGGGCCCCTCCACGGTGCGGATGACGTCGGCGACGGTGATGGTGTCGGCCGGTACGGCCAGCCAGTAGCCGCCGACCGAGCCGCGCTGGCTGGCCACCATGCCGGCGCGGCGGAGGTCGGCCAGGATGTTCTCGAGGAAGTTGACGGGGACGCCCTGGCGGGCGGCGATCAGGTCGCCCTTGACGGGACCGGCCGATGCGGTCGCGGCGGCGGCCAGCTCGACCAGGGCGCGGACGGCGTAGTCGACACGGGCGGAGACGCGCACGGGGCGAGCGACCCGACCCTCTACCGGCGCCGCGGCATCCGCTCAGCCTGCCCGGCCGGCGGCGGAGCCACGGAGAGCCCGGTGTCCATGGCCCTCGTGTGTACCTCGGCGCCGGGGGCGAGCGCCAGCCGGTCGGCCTCGCCCCGGGTGAGCTGCACCCACAGCTGCTCGCCGCCGGCCGGCAGGTCGACGCATAGCCTCGAGCCCGGCCGGACCAGGCGCACGACCGTGGCGGGCACCGTGGCGATGGACACGCCCGGCTGGCCGCGAGGCGCCGGCTGGCCCTCCGAACGAGATTGTTGTAAAACCTGATCGGAGTACTCGGATTTTGGCGTAGGCTTGACGTCACCGAGGGGTCCCACGGCGCGGGCGCCGCCGGACCGCCCGAAAGGAGGGCCGCCGCATGAGCCAGACGATCGACGTGGAGGTCGGACCGGGCGCCATCAGCCCCGCTGCCCTGGCCGACATCGAGAAGTTCGAGGCGCTGCTGGAGCAGTACCTGGCCGGGGAGATCGAGGAGGACCGCTTCCGCATCTTCCGCCTGAACAACGGCATCTACGGCCAGCGCCAGGGCGGTCACAACCAGATGATCCGGGTGAAGGTCCCCTACGGGTCGCTCCAGCCCGAGCAACTCGACATGCTGGCCCACATCGGCGAGGAGTACTCCCGGGGCTGGGGCCACATCACCACCCGCCAGAACATCCAGTTCCACTTCGTGCAGCTGGAGCGGGTCCCCGCCGTGATGCGGGACCTCGCCTCCGTCGGGCTCACGACCCGGGAGGCGTGCGGCGACACCGTCCGCAACGTCACCGGCTGCCACCTGGCCGGCGCCTGCCCGTACGAGGTGCTGGACATCTCGCCGTGGGCCGAGGCCACCTTCCGCCACTTCCTGCGCAACCCCTACGCCCAGCGCCTCCCCCGCAAGTTCAAGATCAACTTCTCGGGCTGCGTCACCGACTGCGGCCAGGCCATGTTCAACGACGTCGGGGTGATCGCCGTCAACCGCCCCAACCCCGACGGCACCGTCGAGGCCGGCTTCCGCGTCTTCTTCGCCGGGGGCCTCGGGGCCAACCCCCACCCGGCGGTGGCGCTGGAGGAGTTCACGCCGCGCGAGGAGCTCATCCCCACCATCGAGGCGGCCCTGCGAACGTTCGACCACTACGGCAACCGCGACAACAAGCTGCGGGCCCGCATGAAGTGGCTGGTCGACACCATGGGCATCGACGAGCTGCGCGAGCGCATCTTCAAGGAACGCAAGCTCCTGCACGCTTCGTCGTCGTGGCCCGGTGGCATCCCCGACCAGGTGGTCGACCACGGTGACGAGCCGGCGGGTGTGGCCGGCGACGTCAGCCCCACCCCCATGGGCTGGGGCACCCACGTCCAGCTCCGCCGCAGCGACGGCTACGGCCGCTGGGAGGACGCCAACGTCGTGCGGGGGGCAGCCAAGGGAACGGTGTCGGCCATGGCCTATGCCCGCCTGGGCGACATCACTGCCGCGCAGTTCCGGGCCCTGGCATCCATCCAGCGTGAGCTGGGCGCCGCCGTGCGGGTCACCAACCGCCAGAACCTGGTGTTCCGCGACCTCAGCGAGGACCAGCTCGGGGTGCTGCACGCCCGCCTCGACGCCCTGGGCATGGCCGAGCCGGGCGCCGAGCTGGCCCGCGACGTGGTCGCCTGCCCGGGCGCCGACACCTGCAACCTGGCCGTCACCCAGTCCCGGGGCCTGGCCGACGACATCGGGCGGGCTCTGGAGGAGGCGGGCCTGGCCGACCTGGGTGGCGTGCGCATCAACATCTCCGGCTGCACCAACTCCTGCGGCCAGCACCACGTGGCCGACATCGGCTTCATCGGGGTGGAGCGCCGGGCCCACGGCCGCTCGGCCCCGGGGTACCAGATGCTCCTCGGGGGCTACCTCGGACAGACCGAGGTGGAGTTCGGCCGCAAGGCCCGGCGGTTGCCGGCCAAGGCCGCCGGTGCCGCCACCGTGCGGGTGGTCGGCCGCTTCGCCGCCGAGCGGGAACCGGGCGAGGCCTTCGCCCGCTGGCTGGAGCGGGCCGGCGGGGCCAAGGCGGTGGGCGACACCCTGGCCGACCTCGACGTCTTCCCCGATCCCGAGCAGGACCCCAGCTTCTTCATCGACTTCGACGAGACCGGGCCCTACGTGAGCGAGGTCGGTGCCGGGGAGTGCATGGGCTCGTGACGGGCACCATCGTCAACCTGCGCCGGTCCGACGGTCCCCGCTCCTACAGCCCGGAGGAGCTGGCCGCGCTCAGCGCCGCCTTCGAGACGGCGCCTGCCGCCGAGATCGTGGCCTGGGCGGTCGAGCAGTTCCACCCCGCCCTCAGCCTCACGTCGTCGATGACCGACGCCGTGCTCATCGACCTGGCCGTACAGGTCGAGCCCTCCATCGAGGTGGTCTTCATCGACACCGGCTACCACTTCCCCGAGACCCTCGAGACCATGGAGCGGGTACGGCGCCACTACGGGCTCAATCTGCGGGTCATGACCGTGGCCCCCCACGACCAGGAGCTGTGGAAGGTCGACCCCGAGAACTGCTGCTCGGCGGTCAAGGTGGGCCAGCTCGACCGGGCTCTGGCCGGCAAGGCGGCGTGGATGAGCGGCCTGCGCCGGGCCGAGGCACCCACCCGGGTAGGCGCTCCCATCGTGGCCCACGACATCCGGGGCCTGGTCAAGGTCAACCCCATCGCCACCTGGTCCGACGACGAGATCGACGCCTACGTCGCCGAGCACGGGGTGTTGGTCAACCCCCTCCTGCGCCAGGGCTACCACTCCATCGGCTGCGCCCCCTGCACGTTGCCGGCCCGGGACGGTGCGGGCGGGCGCTCGGGCCGCTGGAGCGACAGCGACAAGACCGAGTGCGGGCTCCACCTCTGAATCGCCCTCACTCGTTCGCTTCGCTCACTCCGTTCGGGCGAGCTAGCCGTGCTCCGGAGGCCGCTGTCGCCCTCACTCGCTTCGCTCCGTTCGGCCGAACTGGCTGTGCTCCGGACGTCGGCGGAGCCGGCGACCGGAGCGCTGGACACTTCCTGGGCGAGCGTCGCTCGCCTGGGCCGGCAGCCGGCCTCCCGTCCGTCGCTCACGCCGCACCGGGGAGGGGGACGAGGCTCGCATGAGTGGGTTTCGCTACCCCATCTCGCTCGAGGTCGAGGGGCAGCGCTGCGTGGTCGTGGGCGGGGGGGTGGTGGCCGAGCACAAGGTGCACGGGTTGCTGGCCGCCGGGGCTGATGTGGTGGTGGTCGCCGCCGAGCCCTCTGGGGGACTGGAGTCGCTGGCGGGGGAGGGCTCGGTGACCCTGGTGCGCCGGGCCTACGCCGACGGCGACCTGGAGGGGGCGCGCCTCGCCATCGCCGCCACCGACGAGGCGGCGGTCAACGCCGCCGTCTACGCCGAGGGCGACCGCCGCCGGGTCCTGGTCAACAGCGTCGACGACGTCGAGCACTGCCACTTCGCCGTGCCCTCGGTCGTGCGCCGGGGAGCGCTCACCCTCACCGTGGCCACCGGTGGCCAGGCCCCGGCCCTGGCCAAGAAGCTGCGCCGGGCCCTGGAGGCCGAGTTCGGTCCCGAGTACGCCGCCGTGGTGGCGCTCGTCGGTGAGGTCCGCCAGCAGGCCCGGGCCCAGCGGGCCGGGCTCGGCTTCGACACTTGGGCCCAGCGCTGGGAGGAGGCCCTCGACGACGAGGTCGTGGCCCTGGTCCGGGAGGGGCACATCGAGGCGGCCCGCCGTCGCCTTCTCGATGCCCTCACCGGCGACCCTCGTGACTTTGTGAACGGGAGGGTGGCACCGTAGGGTGATCAACGTGGTGGCGCGCACCCCTCACCGCCGGATCCCCGAGGCCACCGTGGCCCGGCTTCCCGTCTACCTCCGCAGCCTCCTGGAGCTGACCGGCTCGGGCACCGTCACCATCTCCTCCGAGCGCCTGGCTGAGATGGCCGGCGTCAACGCCGCCAAGGTGCGCAAGGACCTGTCCTACCTGGGCTCCTACGGCACCCGGGGCGTGGGCTACGACGTCGAGTTCCTGCTGTTCCAGATGAGCCGGGAGTTGGGCCTCACCCAGGATTGGCCCGTGGTCATCGTCGGGGTCGGGAACCTGGGCCACGCCCTAGCCAACTACGCCGGCTTCACCGAACGGGGCTTTCCCGTGGGTGCTCTGGTCGACGCCGATCCGGCCAAGGTGGGAGAGCGCATCGGGGGCCTGGAGATCCGCAGCATCGACGACCTGGACTCCATCGTGGGCGAGCTGGGGGCGGTCATCGGTGTGGTGGCCACGCCGGCTCCGGTCGCCCAGCAGGTCGCCGACCGGCTGGTGGCCGCGGGGGTGCGGGCCATCCTCAACTTCGCCCCGGTGGTGGTCAGCGTCCCCGACGGCGTCTCCCTGCGCAAGGTCGATCTGGCCGTCGAGTTGCAGATCCTCAGCTTCTACCAGCAGCGCCAGGCGCTCCGGCCGGGAATGATCCCGCCGGTGGCGGTGGCGGCCGACGCCTCGGCGTGACGGCCGTGAGCCTCGCCGCGAGTTGGCCTTGCCGGCGCCGGTCGGGGAGGCTGGAGGGAGTCAAGGCCGGTCGTCGACCTCGTGAGGTGGCGAGGCGAAGGGAGGTGGAGTCGAGGTGTCGGTGATCGTCGTCGGCCTCAACCACCGCAGTGTGGCGCTCGAGGTGCTCGAGCGCATGACCGTGCCCCGCGACCAGATCCCCAAGGCCCTGGCCGACCTGGTGAGCCGCGACGACGTCACCGAGGCGGTGGTGCTGTCCACGTGCAACCGCACCGAGGTCTACGCCCACGCCGAGCGCTTCCACCCGGCCGTCGGCGCCATCCGCGACTTCTTCTCCGAGTTGGGCGCCCTGGCCCCCGAGGACTTTGCCGACCACCTGTACCAGTTTCACGACGCCGGGGCCGTGGCCCACCTCTTCACCGTGGCCGCCGGCGCCGACTCGGCGGTGGTGGGCGAGACGGAGATCCTGGGCCAGGTCAAGGGTGCCTGGGAGGCGGCGGCGGCCGAGGGCGCGTGCGGACCGGTGCTGAACATGTTGTTCCGCCACGCCCTGGAGGCGGGCAAGCGGGTGCGCAGCGAGACCTCCATCTCCCGCCACATCACCTCGTTGTCCCAGGCGGCGGTGGCCCTGGCCGCCGAGCGCCTGGGTCCACTGGAAGGACGCCGGGTGCTGGTGCTCGGCGCTGGCGACACCGGTGAGGGCATGGTCGCCTCCCTGGCCAAGGCCGGCGTGCGGGAGGTGCTGGTGGCCAACCGGACCTGGGAGCGGGCCGAGGCCCTGGCCCTGCAGGTCGGTGGCCGGGCCCTGCACCTGGTCGACGTTCCCGCCGCCCTGGCCGGCGTCGACGTCTTGTTGACTTCCACCGGGGCGTCGTCGGTCCTGGTCGACCACGGCGACCTCGAGGGGGTGGTGGCGGCCCGGGGCGGGCGTCCGCTGCTCATCGTCGACGTCGCCGTGCCCCGCGACGTCGACCCGGGGGCGGCCGGCCTCGACGGGGTCACCCTGCTCGACATGGACGACCTGCGGGCCTTCGCCGACCAGGGCATGGCCGAGCGCCGCCGGGAGCTGGGCCGGGCCCGGAACCTGGTCGACGACGAGGTCGGCCGCTACCGGGACGCGGCTGCCGCCCGCCAGGTGGCCCCCCTGGTGTCGACGCTGCGGGCCCGGGTCGACGAACGCTGCGCCACCGAGGTCGAGCGGGTCGCCCGGGCCCTGCCCGACGACCAGCGCCCGATGCTGGAGGCGGCAGTGCGGGCGGTGGTGGCCAAGGTGCTCCACGAGCCGACGGTGCGGCTCAAGGCGGCCGGGGGCACGCCCCGTGGCGAGCGCCTGTCGGAGGCCCTGCGTGACCTCTTCGACCTCGGCGACGACGACGGGTAGCACGGCCGGCGCCGCCACCCACCGTTCTGGCCCCGTAGGTGGTCGCTGGAGCGGCCACCTACGGGGCCAGAAGGCGGGACGGACCCCTCGGCGCGCCGGCGGCCCGATCCCCCCCAGGGGCCGGTGAGCGCACCCGCCCTGCGCATCGCCACCCGGGGCAGCGCCCTGGCCCGCTGGCAGGCCGATCACGTCGCCGCTCTTCTGGGCGCCGGCGACTCCGGTCAGCCGGCCGAGCTGGTCATCGTCGACACCCTGGCCGACCGGGACCAGAGCCGGCCCATCTGGGAGCTGGCGGGCCAGGGCGTCTTCGTCAAGGAGGTGCAGGCGGCCGTGCTCGACGGGCGGGCCGACTTGGCCGTGCACTCGGCCAAGGACCTCCCCTCGGCCCCGTCGCTGGCCGTGCCGGAGCTGGTCATGGCGGCCGTGCCCGAGCGCGGTGACCCCCGTGACGCCCTGGTGGGGCGGCCCCTGGCCGAGCTGGTGCCGGGCGCCGTGGTGGCCACCGGCTCGGCCCGGCGCCGGGCCCAGCTGGCCGACCTGCGGCCCGACCTCACCTTCACCGGTCTCCGGGGCAACATCGCCACCCGCCTGGCGCGGGCGTCCGAAGTCGGGGCGGTGGTGGTGGCGGCCGCCGCTCTCGAGCGCCTCGGCCGCCAGGACGAGGCAGCCGAGATCCTGGCGCCGGGGACCATGGTCCCCCAGGTGGGCCAGGGCGCCATGGCGGTGGAGTGCCGGCGCGACGACCAGGCCACCCGGGCCCTGCTCGGGGGCATCGACCACGGGCCCACCCGGCGGGCGGTCGAGGCCGAGCGGGGCTTCCTGGCCCAGCTGGGAGGCGGCTGCGAGCTCCCGGTCGGGGCCTACGCCGAGCCCGCCGGTGCGGGCCGGCTGCGCCTGCGGGCCGTGCTGGCCAGTCTCGACGGCCGCGTGGTGCTGCGGGACGAGGTGGGCATCGCCCCCGCCGCCGATGCCGCCGCCGAGGGAGCGGCCCTGGCCGCCCGCCTGCTCGGCGCCGGCGGCGGCCGCTCGCTGCTGGCCGACCTCGGGGCCCTGTCGCTGGCCTAGCCTCGCGCCGGCATGGACCTCCGCCGGCCGGCCCGGCTTTGTGGGCACTACTGCACCCAGGTGGTCCATGTCTGCCCACAAACGGGGGAGAGAGCCCCGCGTGCCCGGCGGCCGGCCCGCCGGCCGGCCCGGCTTTCTGGGCACTCCTGGACCCAGGCGGTCCATTTGTGCCCACAAACCGGCGGGAGCGCTGCGGGGCGAGCCGGGTCACGGCGGCGGCGGTGACGGTCTACCTGGTGGGGGCGGGGCCCGGCGACCCGGGGTTGCTCACCGTGCGGGGCGCCGAGGTGTTGGCCCGGGCCGACGTGGTCGTCCACGACCGCCTCTCGGTGGCCAGCCTGTTGGACCTGGCCCCCCCGGGGGCCGAGCGCATCAGCGTGGGCAAGACACCCCGGGGCCCGAGCACCCCCCAGGCCGACATCAACGCCCTCCTGGTCGAGCGGGGCCGGGCCGGCCAGGAGGTGGTGCGCCTCAAGGGTGGCGACCCCTTCGTCTTCGCCCGGGGGGCGGAGGAAGCGGCGGCCCTGGGGGCGGCGGGCGTCGCCTTCGAGGTGGTGCCGGGCATCACCTCGGCCTCGGCCGTGCCCGCCTACGCCGGTGTGCCCCTCACCGCCCGGGGCCACACCACCACCTTCACGGTGGTGACCGGCCACGAGGACTCCCTCGGTGGGGGCCGCACCGACTGGGAGGCGGTGGCCCGCCTGGGGGGGACCATCGTCATCCTCATGGGCGTGGCCACGCGGGCGGCCATCGCCGAGCGGCTGCTGGCCGGTGGCCTCGCCCCCGGGACCCCGGTGATATCGGTCCAGTGGGGGACCCGGCCCGAGCAGCGCAGCGTGCGCACCACCCTGGACGGACTCGGGGCGGCCGACCTCGCCCCTCCGGCCGTCATCGTGGTCGGGCCCACGGCGGCGCTCGACCTGGCCTGGTACGAGCGCCGGCCG
The DNA here is from genome assembly GCA_035553895.1 of Acidimicrobiales bacterium. GTDB lineage: Bacteria > Actinomycetota > Acidimicrobiia > Acidimicrobiales > CADCSY01 > JADDRA01. The sequence goes on from DATMJI010000150.1 coordinate 8,720, forward strand.
CTCTTCGGGCGCTCGGTGGTGGTGACCAGGCCCGAGGGCCGCACCGGGGCGCT
>DATMJI010000151.1:0-9800 GCA_035553895.1 Acidimicrobiales bacterium
CTGGTCGGAAGGCGACGATTAGACCGCCAGCGGCACCGACGCTGGCGGACCCCGGGGGTGGTCCTATGACTGGCGAAAGGGTGGTCCCATGCTGCTGGCGAAACTCAGCTCAAGGTGGTCCCATGTCGCTGGCGGGCGACAAGTACCGCACATGACGCCGGTTCCCGGGCGGCTTGCAGAGCCTCCACGAATGTCCCCGACCGGCACGAAGCGGGGAAACCTGAGCCTTCGTTGGCGCGCCGGTCACGTGGTGACACCGCTTCAGCCGGGAGTCCAGAATGGGGCCGTGAGTGGGTATGCGAAACGGCGAGCGCATGCGCGGATCCGCGCCGCTTCGAGCGCGGGCCTCGACGTCGCCGGCTTCCTCGACGAGGCGAGTGCCGCGTTGGCGTCGGCTGTGCCCAATGAGAACCACATGAACGGACCGTACTGGTACACGCTCGACCCGGAATCTCGACTGATCACGAGCGACTACGGCGGTGAGGGTTGCCAACTCGACACCAGCGATGTCATGCGTTGGGAGTACCTCGACGACGATGTAAACAAGTACTCGGAGGTCCTCGGCCACTCGTGCGGGGTGCAGACCTTGCACGAGGTGACGAGAGGCAAGCCGGAGCGAAGCCGCATCTACCGCGAGTACATGGCCATCGAGGGCATTGCCCAGGAGATGCTCGTTGCGCTCGGTAGTTGCACAGGCATGTTCTGGGGGACGGTTCGACTCAACCGCCTCCACGGACAGCCGGCGTTCGACGCAGACGAGCTGGCGTTCATGGCTGCCGTCGCACCCGACCTTGCCGAAGGCATCAGGCGAGGACTCGTGGTCGGTGAAGCGATGGACCCTGATCGCCCAGACGTTCCGGGGCTGATCATCCTCGATGCTGACGGGGAGATCGTCTCGCTCAGCGCCGGAGCGACTCGTTGGATCGAGCGTCTTCGCGGTCGATCGGCTCGTGGATCGCTGCCTGCCTCGATCGCGTCCGCTGCCTCGGCCGCACTCGCATGCGCTCGCGGCGAGGATCCCGCTGGAGAGTCGACGGTCCTGGTCCGGTCGGTCGACGGATGTTGGATCTCTGTGCACGGCATGGTGATTGCGGTGGGACGGACCCCAAAGGCTGCAGTGATGATCGATCCCGCCCACCCCGACCGCCTCACCCCCCTGTTGATGGCGATCCACGGGCTCACGCCGAGAGAACGGGAGGTCACGCGACTCGTGCTCCAGGGCCGGTCCACCACCCAGCTCGCGAACCGCCTCGAGATCTCACCCCACACCGTTCAGCAGCACCTCAAGAGCATCTTCGAGAAGGTGGGCGTACGGAGTCGGCGGGAGCTCGTCGGGGCGCTGTTCTTCGAGAACTTCGAGCCCCGGGTCCAGGACAACGGTCAGCGGGTCAGCGTGGAAAAGCCGATCCGCGGCGGACCGCTCCGCCGCGTGCACTGAGGCCGATTCGCCTACCAGAAGTGTGGTATCGACGTGGTCGGACGGCTCGGGCACGCTCGGCCTGTCCCGAGAAGCCGCGTATGGGGAGACTGCCATGTCCGCTGACCGAGTCGTGCGTCAGTACGTCGAAGCCTTCAACCAGAAGGACCCCGGCGGGTGGGCCTCGCTCTTCGCCGTGGACGCGGTGCTCCATGACCCGTTCTTACCCGAGCCGACCGAGGGTCGCGACGCGATCCGATCGATGATCGAAGGCATTGTGCAGGCATTCCCGGACATGACCTGGAAGCAGGTCGGCAACTCGATCGACGCTGGTGGTCGGACCGCCTTCGTCCTCTCGGCAGAAGGGACCAACGCCGGTCCGCTGGCGATGCCCGGCGGTGACGTGCCACCGACCGGAAGGAGAATCGTGTTCGAATCCGCCGTGTTTTGGACCATCGACTCCGATGGACTGATCGCCGAAGAACGCTCCTACTTCGACGCGACAGGCGTCGCCGCCCAACTCGGTCTGACCGGCTGACCGCCGCCGACGACTGCCGTCGGAGCATCCTTCGCTGTCCTTCTACGTAGGTGGGTCACCGGGCCGACGGGGATCCGCGTTCAGTTCCGGGCCAGGTGGTCGGCCGGTGGATCACCCGTGTAACAGCACTTCGGGGCGCCCGGTAACCAGGCAGGCTGCCGGAAGTGTCGCCGGCGCTCCGCCGGCTATGCGCCGATAGCGATGACCCCGCGACCAATGTCCGCGTGGTTTCGGCGCGGGTGATCGGTGCGGCTTGTGCTTTCAGCCGAGGCCAAGGACCGTAGCGAGCGCTTCGTCGACGCCCCACATCTGCTCGGGACTCAGGTGGCCAGAAAGATCTCCGAGTCGTGACGCGTCCACGGCGCCAAGTTGTTCTACGAGCACTCGAGTCGTCTGATCGTCGAGGTCAATCTCGGGTCGAAATGACGCAGCGCGGGCACTCGTGGATGTCGGGGCGACGATCACGACTGAGCGGGGAAGAAACTCGTTGGCTTGAACGACGACGCCGTAGCGATCACCGTGTTGTTCGTGTCCAACGCCCTGGGGAGGCTTGAAGCGATATACGTCACCCCGGACCACGGAGTGACTCCATCAGGCCAGCGATCACGAGCATCTCGTCCCGGTCGTGCTCGTCAGCTTCGAGCACGGCGACTTCCGCGGCAAGCGCAGACCGTTCGCGCAGTCGACGAGCGGACGCGATCAATGAGCTCCGGATGGCGTCGGACCGGGACATCCCTGCCGCCTCCAGCGCGCGGAGTGCCCGTTCAGCTTCGTCGTCAAGCCGTACCGAGATGGCTTGGCCCATGCGCTAGAGTGTATCACGATATGTAGTACACACGCCTTCAGAGCGACCGCAATCCCGCCCCGACGTGCCTGACGGGTTCGAGGACCCGGGTCAGTTTTCGATCTCGACGCTAAGCACTCTCGCCCACCAGTCGTGCTCTTCGCCGCGGTCGCTCAGGTATTCGAGGGGCTGTCGCTGCGTGCAGCCACTGGCTGGCACTCGATCCGCAGAAGCTCCAGAGCTCACGCGCGGCCCGCTTGTGGCGGTGGATGAGGTCATCGAGTTCGACCTCATCGATCTCGCCGGCGTCGAGCTGGGCGAAGCCGTCGCGGACGTGCTCAAGGAGTGCTCGGAGCTGCTCCTGGTGGTAGGCATCGAGAATCGCGCGCGCCTCGCGCCGCTTCGCTTGTCGCTCGAAGCACCAGGAACCTGATCCGCATCGGCCAGAACCTGGAACATACCTCTGCTGTGGATCCGTCAACTCTCGAATAGTTGATCTGCTGAGTCGGTCAGCACCAAGTAGCGGCACGGCGGTGGTCGATCAGCCAGCGGGTCTGGTAGGCGGTGCCGGGCGACCAGTCGCTGGAACTCGACTCGAACCACCGATCGAGACGATCGCCCAGGCTCCGTCCCCGCCGGGCAACGGGACCGCCCTGGTTCAGTCCGGAAACGAACGCGGCCAGGGCCTTGTCGGCCTGGCGCTTACGACCGGTGAACTCGTCCCTGCCCCGGAATGCCCGCAGCTCGATCGCGCCCCCCGTTGACGCCATTGACCGGCCACTGCATTCCCTCCATCCAGCCGAGGTCCTTCCGGCCTGCACGGCAGTGAACGAAGGCCGGAAGCAATAGCACCGGGAGGAGCAGGGAGGGCCGGACGCGAAGGAGGGGCGCTCTCGGACCCCTCTGACCTGCACCTCTTGGAGCGGACGACGGGATTCGAACCCGCGACCCTCACCTTGGCAAGGTGATGCTCTACCACTGAGCCACGTCCGCGTGGGTTGCCGATCCTACCAAGTCGTCCGGGTCCCGTCAGGCTCGGGCCTCGGGGGGGCGTAGATCGACCCGCAGGACGAGCACGCCGTCCTCCAGGGTGGCCTCGGCGTCGCCGATGATGGCGTAGTCCTGGAAGTCGGCCTGGGCCTGGGCGATGAACTGCTGGCGCTCGGGGCCGCCCACGGGGGGCAGGGTGCGGTTCTTCACCGCCTTGGCCCGGTCCCGGAAGCGCTGGAGCATGGCGTCCACGTCGAGCTCTTCGGCCATGCTCGCACCCTACCCCTGCCGTGGGTCGGCGACCGGCGGTGACCGTCCCCCGCTACATGCCGCCGGGGCGGGTCATGCGCACGTAGCGCACGGTGATGAGGGTCAGCACCAGCGCCACCCCGAGCAGGCCGGCCACCACCAGAGCCACGAGGGTGCCGGTGCTGAGACCGGGCCCGTCCGATCCCCCGCCAAGCGCCACCACCTCGGCCCCGGTGGTGGTGGTGACCAACCGCTCGCCGAGTTCGGGGGGCCCGACGCCGCGCCCCGATGTGGTGGGCGAGTCGAACGAGAAGGACGTCGACGTGGCGGCGAGGGCACCGGGGCGGGTGGTCGCCGGGGCCGGCCGGGTGGTGGGGACCACCCGGCCCCGCGTCGTGGTGGTGGCCCGCCTGGTCGTCGTCGGGGTGTCGGCCGTGGTCGTGGTCGCCGGCGCCTCGGTGGTGGTCGAGGCCGGGGCGACGGTCGTCGTCGGGGGCAGGGTCATGAGCTGGGCCGCCGCCGGCGGGGCGCCGCGAGCGCCCCCGGGCAGTCCCAGCACCACCGCCACGACAGCCCCCATCATGGCCAGGACGGCCGCGGCTCGTCGTCGCTCCCCCACCCGGCGCATGGTAGAGGGCGACCTAGCGTTGGTGCCGGGGACACGACCAGGTGGTGCGCCTGCCCACCGTGGTGCGCCGCAGCGGCGTGCCGTCCCGGGGGCAGGTACCCCCGGCGGTGCGGGCCGGCATCAGCCGCCCGGTGTGGGACCCGCCGCCCGCCACCAGGTCGTCGATCGTCTGGCGCAGGTGGCGGTGGAGCCGGCGGATCTCGGCCGGTGACAGCCCGCCGGCCGGGCGGGCGGGGTCGAGACCGGCTCGGAACAGCACCTCGTCGGCGATGAGGTTGCCCACCCCGGCCAGGCGGGACTGGTCCATGAGCCGGGCCTTGAGGGGTGCCCCGCTGGCTTCCAGCACCCGCCGCAGCCCGGCGGGAGTGACGGACGCAGCGTCGACGCCCAGCCGGGACTCGTCGGGATCGAGGGACACCCCCCCGAGGCGCCGGGGGTCGCGCATGACCAGCGCCCCGCCGTCGGCGAAGTCCACGCCGAAGCGGTCCCACGCCCGTTCCTCCCGGTCACTGGAGTACAACAGCCGCTCGACACCGACCCAACCCCACTCACCCTCGTTCTCGGCGCGTTTTGGGCCCTGAATTGGGTGCAGAACGCGCCGAGAACGGGGGTGAGTGGGTGGGGTGACCAGGAGGCGGCCGGTCATCCCGAAGCGCAGGCCGAGGGTGGCACCCCCGTCGGTGTCAAGCAGCAGCAGCTTTCCGGTACGGCGGGCGGTGGTGAACCGGTTCCCCACCAGGGCGGCGGCCAGCGCGCTGGCCGTGACCCCACCCTTGAGGTACCAGGCGTCGGGGGCCCGCACTTCACAGACCGGACGGGCCAGAGCTCGCTCGGCCAGGCGGCGGTAGTACTCGACCTCGGGCAGTTCCGGCAGGTGGTCAGCCCCCGGCCCCGGCGGCATCGAGGGCGGCGGCCAGGTCGGCGACCACGTCGGCAGCGTGCTCGAGGCCGATCGACAGCCGCACCAGGCCGTCGCCGATGCCCATGGCCGACCGCTCCTCGGCGCTGAGGTTGGCGGCGGTGGTCGACGCCGGGTGGGTGACCAGGGTCTCGGGCCCACCCAGGGACGTGGCCAGGCGGGCCAGGCGCACCGACTCGGCGAAGCGGCGGGCAGCCTCCCACCCGCCGGCCACCTCGAAGCTGACCAACCCGCCGCCGTGGGCCATCTGGCGCTTGGCCAGGTCGCGCTGGGGGTGGGAGTCGAGCCCCGGGTAGTGGACCCGGACCACCCCGGGGTGGCCCTCCAGGAACTCGGCCACCTGCTGGGCCGTGTCCGCCTGCTGGCGCACCCGCAGGGGCAGGGTCCGCAGCCCCCGCAGGGCCAGGAGGGCGTCGTGGGGCGAGGCCACGGCCCCGTGCACGGTGTGGTAGTTCCAGATCCAGCCGATGAGATCGTCGGCCCCGGCCGCCACCCCGATGGTGGCGTCGTTGTGCCCGGCCAGGCCCTTGGTGGCCGAGTGGATCACCAGGTCGCAGCCGTGAGCCAGGGGTTGCTGCACCAGCGGGCCGGCGAAGGTGGAGTCGACCACCCGCAGCGGGCCCTGGATCGCCCCCAGGGCGTCGAGGTCGACCAGCTGCAGGCCGGGGTTGGCCGGCGTCTCCACGAAGACGAGGACGGTGCGCCCGGGGATCACCGCCCCGGCCAGGGCACCGGCGTCGGAGGCGGCCACGAAGCTGACCTCAATGCCCAGGCGGGGGCACACCCCGGCGAAGAGCAGGGAGGTGGACGAGTACAGCTCGCGCTGGACCACCACGTGATCGCCGGCCGAGCACAGGGCCAGCACCACCGAGGACACCGCCCCCATCCCCGAGGCGAAGGCCTGGGCCGCCGGTGCTGCCTCCAGGTCGGCCACCGCCTCCTCGAAGGCCCGCACCGTGGGGTTGCCGTAGCGGCTGTAGAAGCGGGCGGGCCGCAGCGACGTGGCCAGGCGCCGGCTGGTATCGACATCGGGCGTCTCGAAGGTGCTGGTGGCCCACAGGGGGGCCGCCAGAGAGCCCTCGTTGGCGCTGCGCCCGGCCAGGATGGCCCGGGTCTCGATCCGGTAGGGCGGGTCGGGGTCGCTCCCCACGTCGCTCACGTCGCTCATCGGGGCTCGGACTTGTCGACGGCGCACAGGAAGCGGGACAGGGCGGTACCGACCTGGTCGAGGTCTATCAAGAACGCGTCGTGGCCATGGGGGCTGTCGATCTCCACGTACTCGCTGGGCGTGCCCTGGGCGGCGAGGATGTCGTGGACCTGGCACTGCTGGTAGCGGGGGTAGAGGGCGTCGGAGGAGATGCCCATGACCAAGGTGGGCGCCGAGATGCGGGCCAGGGCCTCCTCCAGGCCGCCGCGGCCGCGGGCGACGTCGTGGAGGTCCATGGCCTTGGTGAGGCTCAGGTAGGAGTTGGCGTCGAAGCGCCGCACCAGCTTGGCCCCGTGGTACTCCAGGTAGCGCTCCACCTCGAAGCGCTGCCAGAGGGTGAACCCGTCGAGGGGCTCGACCACCTCCCGCCCGAAGCGGTCGGTGAAGACGTCGTCGCTGCGGTAGGTGATCTGGGCGATGCTGCGGGCCACGGCCAGACCCTCGCTGGGGCCGTCGCCGGGCTCGGCGCCGTAGTAGTCGCCGCCCCGCCAGCGGGGGTCGAGGCGGATGGCCTTGCGCCCGGCGCTGCCGAAGGCGATCTGCTGGGCGCTGGCCGCGGCCACGGTGGCGATGGGCACCAGGGAGCGCACCCGCTCGGGGAACATGATCCCCCACTCGAGCACCTGCATGCCCCCCATCGAGCCCCCCACCACGCTGAGCCAGCGCGCCACCCCGAGATGGCGGGCCACCACCTCCTGGGTGCGCACCATGTCGCGGATCGACACCACCGGGAACCGCGAGCCGTAGGGCCGGCCCCCGGGATCCGCCGGGTCGGGCGAGGCCGGGCCGGTGGTGCCCTGGCAGCTGCCGAGGACGTTGGCGCACACCACGAACCAGCGGTCGGTGTCGAAGGCCCGGCCCGGCCCGATCAGCCCGTCCCACCATCCCGGGGCCGGATGCCCGGGGCCGATGCCGCCCCGGGCGTGGCTGTCGCCGGTGAGGGCATGGCATACCAGCACGGCGTTGCCGGCGTCGGCGGCCAGCTCGCCCCAGCACTCGTAGGCCACGCTGATGTCGCGCAGCTGGCCCCCGCCCTCGAGCACGAAGGGGCGATCGGTGGCCAGGCGGACGAAGCGCCGGCCCCCCGCCGGGTCGCCGGGACGCCAGGCACCGGTGACGGGGAGCGGGGCGGGCATCAACCGACCAGCGTACTTCCGCCCCCCACCCCGCCCCAGCGGATAGCCCGGTCACCGGCACCCGGTCCAGCGCCACCGGTAGCGTCGCCGGGGTGCCGGCGCCCCGACCCTTCCGCTTCGGCCTGGCGCTGGCCGGCTTCGACCACGGCCACGACTGGGCCGAGACGGCGCGGCGCGTCGAGGACCTGGGATACGCCACCATGCTGGTGCCCGACCACCTGGGCGACCAGCTGGCTCCCCTGCCGGCCATCGCCGCGGCGGCGGCCGCCACCACCGACCTACGCGTCGGCACCTTCGTGCTGGCCAACGACTTCCGCCACCCCGTCCTGCTGGCCAAGGAGGCGGCCACCGTCGACATGCTGTCGGGCGGGCGGGTGGAGCTGGGTGTGGGAGCGGGCTGGCGCCGGGAGGAGTTCGAGGCGGCGGGCATGGCCTTCGACCCCGGCGCCACCCGCCTGGCCCGCCTGGAGGAGTCCATCACCGTGCTGCGGGGGCTGTGGTCCGGCGAGGCGTTCAGCTTCGCGGGGGAGCACTACCGCATCCACCAGATGGAGGGGCGCCCCCTTCCCGTCCAGCCCGGCGGGCCGCCCCTGTTCCTCGGTGGCGGTGGGCCCCGGCTGCTGTCCCTGGCCGGCCGGGTCGCCGACATCGTCGGCCTGGCACCCCGGTCCCGACCCGGTGGCTCCCTCGACGCCGCCGACGTCACCCCACAGTCCACCGACGACAAGCTGGCCACCCTGCGCCGGGCGGCCGGCGAGCGCTTCGCCGACCTCGAGCTCAACGTGTTGATCCTCGCCGCCCGGGTGGGTCCCCACGTCTCGGTCGCCGGCGAGGCCGAGGCACTGTCCAAGCGCTGGCACCTGCCCCCCGACGCCGTCGCCTCCAGCCCCCACGCCGTCCTCGGACCCCCCGAGGCGGTGGCTGACGCCCTCCTGGCCCACCGGGAGCGGTTCGGGATCTCCTACGTCACCGTGCCCGAGCCCGCCCTGGAGGCCTTCGCCCCGGTGGTCGCCTGCCTGGCCGGGACATAGGGGGCCACGGCGGACCCGCAGCTTTGTGTGCACGAGACCATCTCAACCGTGGTTTCGTGCACAGAAAGCCGAGGCGGCCACGGCGGACGATCAGCGCTCGGCCGGAAGGCGGGCTTCCCACCAGTCGACGACGGCCGAGTCGGGCACGCCGTAGGCCCGGCTCGAGGCCTCGCCGGCCGCCCGCAGCCAGCGCCGGCGCCCGGTGGCGTCGGCCGCGGTGCTGGCCTCCCGCAGGGCAGCGGCGGCCTCGTCCCAGCCCGCCCCGGGTGGCGGTGAGGGGATGGCCCGGACCTGGGCAGCACTCAGCTTGAGACCCCCGGCCGACAGCGCCGTACCACCCCAGCGGTGCAGGGCCCACGCCGACACCGGCGGCGACGACAGGGCGGCGGCCAGGTGCCAGAGCCGCCCGGGATCGGCCACCGCACTGATGAGGGGGGTCGACGGCAACCACTGCCCGCCGGCGTCGACGGCCGCCTCCACCACCCGGGTCTGGGTGGCCACCACCACCTTGGGGACGAGCCGGGCCCGGGCCCAGGGACCGAGGTCGCTCTCCGCCTCCAGCCGGGCCAGGTCGACCCGGGGCGCCCGCCAGGGGCGCCGGCCGTGGCGGGTCGGGCGCTTTCCCCACAGGCACTCGGCCGGGTCGACCAGGCCCACGGTGACCAGAGCCGGGAAGGCGTCGCCGTCTCCGAGCTCGCCGGCGGGATCGTCGACCAGGAAGGGGGCGACGCCGTAGTAGGCCCCCCGGAAGTCGGCGCTGACCTGGCACCAGTCGCCCAGCGTCCCCTCGCTGCGGAGCTCGACGGCGGGCACGCCCGAACCCGCCGCCGCCAGGTGCCACCAGCTGGGGGCGGCGCCCAGGGCGCTGCCGTCGACGGGGACTGCGCCCGCCCGCCGCGGC
>DATMJI010000152.1:0-9652 GCA_035553895.1 Acidimicrobiales bacterium
CCCCCTCCCCCAGCTCCCGCTGGCCGTCGACGCCGACGGCTTCCTGGTGGCCACCGGCGACTTCTCCGAGCCGGTGAGCGGCGGGTTCTGGGACCGCGGCCGCACCTAGCGGGGAGGATCGGTGGGAGAGGCTCTGCGCAAGGCGACCCCGCTCAGCCGGCGGACGGCCCGCTGGCTCGACGCCCGGCTGGGGGCGGCAAGCTTCGCCCGCAAGGCCCTCGACAAGGTGTTCCCCGACCACTGGTCATTCCTCCTCGGTGAGTTGGCCCTGTGGTCGTTCGTCATCCTCATCGCCACCGGCGTCTACCTCACCTTCTTCTTCGACGCCTCCATGGAGGAGGTCGTCTACCAGGGCAGCTACGGGCCGCTGCAGGGCATCGAGATGACCCGGGCCTACGCCAGCGCCCTCGAGATCAGCTTCGAGGTCCGGGCCGGCCTGGTCATGCGCCAGGTCCACCACTGGGCGGCCAACGTGTACCTGGCCACCACGGTGATCCACCTCATGCGCATCTTCTTCACCGGGGCCTTCCGCCGGCCCCGGGAGCTGAACTGGCTCATCGGCGTAGGCATGCTCATCCTCTCCATCGTCAACGGCTTCGTGGGCTACTCCCTACTCGACGACCAGCTCTCGGGGACGGGGCTGCGCATCGCCTACAACATCGCCATCTCCATCCCCGTGGCGGGGACGTGGCTGGCCTCGCTGTTCTTCGGCGGCGAGTTCCCCGGGCCCGACCTCATCGAGCGCCTCTACGTCATCCACATCCTCATCCTGCCGGCGGTGATCGTGGCCCTTCTCGGCGCCCACCTGGCCCTGGTCGCCCGCCAGCGCCACACCCAGTTCTCCGGGCCGGGACGCAGCGAGGACAACATCGTGGGCGAGCGGGTGTGGCCCACCTTCGCCGCCAAGGGCCTCGGCGCCTTCCTCCTCACCTCCGCCGTGCTGTGCGCCCTGGGCGGGCTGGCCCAGATCAACCCCATCTGGCTCTACGGGCCCTACCGGCCGGCCGAGGTCAGCTCGGCCTCCCAACCCGACTGGTACATGGGCTGGCTCGACGGGGCCCTGCGGCTGTGGCCGGCGTGGGAGATCCGGGCCTTCGGCTTCGAGCTCCCCACCCCCTTCTACCCCTCGGTGCTGCTGCCCGGCATCACCTTCGCCCTGCTGGCCGCCTGGCCGTTCCTCGAGGCCCGCCTGAGCGGCGACCGCCGGGAGCACCACCTCCTCGACCGCCCCCGGGACCGGCCCCTGCGCACGGCCTTCGGCATCTCGACGCTCACCTTCTACACGGTGCTGTTCTTCGGGGGGGCCAGCGACGTGCTGGCCGTCACCTTCCAGACCTCGGTCAACGCCTTGTTCCAGGCCTTCCGCATCGCCCTGCTGGTGCTGCCCCCCGTCGCCGGCGCCGTCACCTTCCGGCTGTGCCAGGAGCTGGCCCGCCGCGACCGCCCGCCCCCCGGAACCGGCGATCCCGAACCGCCGGCGGCTGGCGACGCACCCGACGCCGAGTCCGAGGCGGAGGGCGCTCCAGCGATGGATTCGGAGTCCGCCACATCCCGGCGTTGAGGCCACCCCGGTCTGCGCTCGCCCGGTCTGGCGGCGCCCCCGGCCTCACCGCCTGGTGCGGAACCCGACGCACGCGCCAACAGCTACCAAGGATCCGGGAGGTGGTTCCTGAGCGATGACCACGGCGTCGCCGGTCTGCGGATCCCCGGCGGGAACGCCATTGCCGACCACGCCGAGGTCTTCCTCGCTGACCGTGGCGATGGCCTCGGACAGCGGCTCGCCGATGACGTCGGGCACCGCGACCGTCGTGTTGAGCCCACTTCCAACGTCCGGCGGAGCCGCTGCTCAATGTCGAGACCAGCGACGGCAGTCGCTCGCACCTAGGTGGACCGCCGAAGTGTTACTGTTCGCCGCTTCTCCGGACATCCGCCGCGTTCATCCGATCCGGCGCCCCGTCCGCCGAGGTCGACCTCGACCGGTGGCGGTCTCAGCAGGAGGGTACCCATGACAGGAACCGAAGCTTCAGTTGGCCCAGCGGCGCACCGGTGGCCCCGGTCCATGCGCATCGGCGCCCTGCTTTGTGTGCTGGCCGTGTTCGCCACCCTCGCCGTGGGCGAGGCGGCTGCTGATCCGCCCGCTGCCGGCGACGACACCGTCTTGATTTACGGCCCGAGTGTCTCCGGCGGCGCCGGCAGCATCGAGGCCACCGCCGCCAGTGCCCTCGGCTTCACCGTCGACGTGGTCGACGCCGCCACCTGGTCGGCGATGAGCACGGCCCAGTTCGATTCGTACCGGGCCATCATCCTCGGCGACCCCACCTGCTCCTCGGGCTACCTGGGGGCGGCTGAGGCCAACGTGGCCACGTGGAGCCCGGTGATCGACGGCAACGTCGTGATCAACGGCACCGACCCGGTCTTCCACGCCGGCCAGGGCGGCCAGGTTCTCACCGAGAAGAGCGTGGCCTTCGCCGTGGACGAGGGCGGCCGGACCGGCCTCTACGTCTCGCTCAGCTGCGAGTACGACAGCGCCGGCCCGTTTACTCCGGTTCCGGTGCTGGCGGGCCTCGGTGCCTTCACGGTGGAAACCGCCGAGTGCCACAACGACGCCCACATCGTCGCCACCCACCCGGCCATCGACGGCCTCACCGACGCCGACCTGTCCAACTGGTCGTGCTCGGTGCACGAGCAGTTCGACTCGTGGCCGGGAGACTTCCTGGTGTTGGCCATCGCCGAGCGAGCGGACGGGACCTTCACCGCCCCCGACGGCTCGGTCGGCTTCCCCTACATCCTCGCCCGGGGTGAAGGCCTCGTCCCCATCGGGGATCCCTGTGACGAGCCGACCATCGTCGGCACCGACGGCCGGGACCGGATCCACGGCACCCCGGGCCCCGACGTCATCGACGCCGGGCCCGGCGACGACTGGGTCTACGGCGGCGGTGGCGACGACATCATCTGCGGCCGGGACGGGCGCGACCGCCTCGACGGTGGGTCGGGAGACGACGAAATCTACGGCGAGGCCGGCAACGACACCGTCGAGGGCGGCTCGGGCAACGACGTGGTCTCCGGCGGGGACGGCAACGACCTGGCGCGCGGGGGATCGGGTAACGACACCGTGGACGGCGACGCCGGCAACGACACGGTGGCCGGTGACGCCGGCGTCGACGAGGTCTTCGGCGGGAGTGGCGACGACGGGCTCGCCGGCGGCACCGGGGCTCCCGACCGCTGCGACGGCGAGGGCGGCTCCGACACCTTGTCCGGCTTCTCCCACGGCTGCGAGCAGGTGATCGACGTCCCCTGACCCTTCCCGGCGTTCTGGTGGTCCGGAGAGGCCGGAAACGGCTCGTCCGGGCCACCAGAACGGCGCAGGTCCGCCGTGACGGCTACCGTCTGGCCCTCATGAGCGAGGAGATGGAGGTCGACGAGGCCCTGGCCCTGCTGGGCGACGTGTTGTCGTTGCAGTACCGCTCGACGCTGCAGTTCACCCTGGCGGCCGGATCCATCGGGGGCCTGGCCTACACCGGGTTGGTGGAGCGGTTCTGGCAGTACGCCGTCGCCGAGCTGGCCGACACCCGGCGCCTGGTGGAAAAGATCGTCGCCCTGGGCGGGACGCCGGTGCCCGACGTGGCACCCCTGGCGGTCGAGACCGAGGCTCCCCGAGCAGTCCGAGGCCTGGTGGAGGCCGAGGAGGAGGTCATCGCCGCCCTGCAGAAGGTCATCCCCAAGTCGGGGGAGGAGCCCCGCTCCGAGGCCCTCGAGCACTTCGTCGAGCACCTGATGAGCCGCAAGCAGGAGCAGGTCGACCAGCTCCTGCGGGCCCTGGGGGAGACGGAGTAGGGGCGCAGTCGGGCGCCGCCCACCCTTCTCCGGTGCCCCAGCGGCGCCAGGCGCCGCCCTGATCCCGCAGAACGCAGCGCTTTAGTCCCGGTGCCGTGACTGGCGGGCGTAGCCGACGGTGGCGAAGGTGGTGAGCAGGGCCCCCGGCACCAGGGCCCAGCCCCCGAGCACCAGGCCGTTGGCCATCACCACCATCCCCATCCCCATGGCGAAGGGCCACACGCTGGCGTGGGGCAGGTAGGCCTCGCTCTGGGCGGGCTTGCCCTCCGCCGCCTCGTCGGGTTCCTCCTCCTCCCCCCGGCCGGGATCGTGGCGGGCGTGCAGGCCGAGGTAGACCCCCACCATGGCGGCCATGGCCGCGGCCAGGGCGAGCATGGTGGTGCCGGCCCGCTCCTGGGCGGTGACGCCGTAGACGATCGCCGCCAGGACCAGGAAGGTGCCGATGCCCATGAAGATGCGGGACTGGACCCGGGCGCCGGACGCCTCGCGCAAGTCGGCCGAGCCCATCAGCGCCGGACCGCCCGGTCGGAGGAGTCGCCATCGGGCGCAGAGGGCCCCGACGGCGCGTCCGGATGGTTCTGATCGAACACCGGGCGCTCGGAACGGATGGGGGGCAGTGGCCGGTCGAAGTTGTGGGAAGGCGGGGGGGAGGAGGTGGCCCACTCCAGGGTGTGGCCGTCGAAGGGGTTGTCGCCGGCGGGCCGGCCCCGGCGCACGCTGATAAAGACGTTCCAGAGGAGGAACAAGGTGGAGATTCCGGTGAGGAAGGCGCCGGCGGTGGAGACCACGTTCAGCGCCGTGAACCCGTCGGTCTCGAGGTAGCCGGCCACCCGCCGGGGCATGCCCTGGACGCCGAGGTAGTGCTGGACTCCGAAGGTCAGGTGCACGCCCACGAAGACCGTGGCGAAGTGGAGCTTGCCCAGCCCCTCGTGCAACAACTTGCCGGTGAACTTCGGGAACCACAGGTAGATGGCGGCGAAGACGCCGAACACCGATCCCCCGAAGAGGACGTAGTGCATGTGGGCCACCAGGTAGTACGAGTCGCTGAGCTGGAAGTCGAGAGGGGGTGCAGCCAGGATGACCCCGCTGATGCCCCCGAAGACGAAGGTCAACAAGAAGCCGATGCCGAAGAGCATCGGGGTGGAGAAGGTGATGCGCCCGCCCCACATGGTGCCGATCCAGTTGAAGAACTTCACCCCCGTGGGCACGGCGATGAGGAACGACAAGCCGCTGAAGAAGGGCAGGAGCACGGCCCCGGTCACGAACATGTGGTGGGCCCACACCCCCATGGACAGGGCAGCGATGGCCAGGGTGGCGAAGACCAGCCCGCGGTAGCCGAACACCGGGCGCCGGGAGAACACGGCGAAGATCTCGGTGAAGACCCCGAAGTAGGGCAGCACCACGATGTAGACCTCGGGATGGCCGAAGAACCAGAAGAGGTGCTGCCAGAGGATGGGCGAGCCCCCCATGGCCGGGTCGAAGATGTGGGCCCCGAACTGGCGGTCGGCGAAGAGCAGGACCGAGGCGGCGGTGAGCACGGGAAAGGCCATGAGCACCAGCACGCTGGTGACGAGCATGTTCCAGGTGAACAGCGGCATGCGGAACAAGGTCATTCCTGGTGCCCGCAGGGTGAAGACGGTGGTGACGATGTTGACGGCGGTGAAGATGCCCGAGAACCCGGTGAGCACGAGGCCGATGAGCCACAGATCGGCGCCCACCTGGGGGGAGAAGGCGTCACCGGACAGGGGCGCGTAGGCGAACCAGCCGAAGTCGGCGGCCCCGTCGGAGGTGAGGAAGCCCGAGACCATGGTGAGGCCCCCACCGAGGAAGAGCCAGTAGCTGAGGGCGTTGAGCCGGGGGAAGCTCATGTCCGGCGCCCCGATGTGGAGGGGGACGAGGTAGTTGGCCAACCCGAAGGCGAAGGGGCCGATGAAGAGGAACATCATGATGCTGCCGTGCATGGTGAAGAGCTGGTTGTAGGTCCCGGCGTCGACCAGCTCGAGTTCGGGAGCGGCCAGCTCGGCCCGTATGAGCATGGCCAGGGCCCCGGCGATCAGGAAGAAGGCGAAGGCCGTCACCATGTAGCTGATGCCGATGCGCTTGTGATCGGTGGTGGTGAGCCAGGCCAGCAGGCCGGTGGCCTCCCTCTCCTCGGGCTCCCCCGCCGGGGACGACGGGGGCTCGGGCGGGGCGACGATCACGCTCACGAGGACGCTCCCTGCTCGGGCGCCACCTGCACCGCCCGCTGGTCGTCCAGCCACTGGTCGTACTCGCCCGCCGGCACGGCCCGCACCGAGAAGTTCATCCGGTAGTGGTCGAGACCGCAGAACTCGGCGCAGCGGCCCTCCCACCGCCCCGGTTCGGTCACGTCAACCTCGATCTGGTTGTCGATGCCGGGGATGAGATCACGCTTGACCAGGAAGCGGGGCACCCAAAAGGAGTGGTTGACATCGGCCGTCTCCAGCCGGAAGCGCACGGTGGCGCCCACCGGCACCACCAGCTCGGGGGCGCCGACGCCGTCAGGGTTCACCACCACGCCCTCCTCGGGGTAGGTGAAGCGCCACGACCACTGGAAGCCCACGACGTCGACCACCACGTCGGGGTCGTCGCTGAGCTCGATCTGGCTCTGCTGGGTCGCCATGGTGAAGGCGAAGAGCACGCCCACGATCACCAGGGGCGTCACCGTGTAGAGCACCTCCATGGGGATGTTCTCGCCCGACTGGCTGGGCAGGGCGTCGTCCCGCCGGCGGTAGCGCAGCATGCAGTAGAGGACCAGACCCCACACGAGCAACCCCACGGCCGCCGCCGTCCAGTGCACCCCCCGCCACAGCTCGAGTGTGTCGGCGCCCTGGTCGGTGACCGGGTCCGGCGCCCCGAAACCGAAGCCGTCCGAGCAGCCGGCGACAGCGCCGGCCACGCCGAAGGCCAGGACACCGAGGCGGTGGGCGCGCATCGCCAGGGACCGTACCCAATCGTCGGAGTGCTCGACGGGACGGCGCCGCCGGGCCAGCGCGAACCCGGCCCCGGAGGGCCGGGAGACGGGTGCCTCCCGGACCGCTCGGGGCCGGACCCTCGGGCTCAGGGGTTGGTGCTCCGTCCGCCCCGGTGGCGGCGGGACGACGAACCCCCTCCTCCTCACCTGGTCCCTGCGCTCCTCCCAGCGTGCCTCGCCACCCCGGGCCCGAGGGCCCGGGATCTCGAGGGGGCCAACGTCGGGGTCAGCATCTCGGTTCCTGGCTTGGTGCCAGCCTGCGCCCGGGCCCGGCCGGGGTCAAGGGCCGGCCGGCATCGTGCACAGGGCGTCCCCAACTTCTTGGCATCGTCCCCAGCCGGACCGACAGTTGTCGACAGGTTCACCCACAGCCACCGCGATGACGCCCACAGGTCCGCCGGGAAAATTATACGAGAACTCTTGTGACATGGATCAATGTAGGATAGGGTCCCTCCCGTGGGGAGGCGCCGGGGAGGGATGACCATCGACGAGCTGGCCGCTCGGTCCGCCACGACCGCCCGCAACGTCCGCA
Organism: Acidimicrobiales bacterium; assembly: GCA_035553895.1. GTDB lineage: Bacteria > Actinomycetota > Acidimicrobiia > Acidimicrobiales > CADCSY01 > JADDRA01. The sequence continues at coordinate 7,359 of DATMJI010000152.1, forward strand.
GCTACCAGACCCAGGGCATCCTCCCGCCCCCCGCCCTGGTGGGCCGCACCGGCTACTACGACGAGGGCCATCTGGCCCGGCTGCGCCTGGTCGCCCGCCTCCAGGGTCAGGGGTTCTCCCTCGCCGGGATCGCCGAGCTCCTCCGGGCCTGGGAAGAGGGCCACAGCCTGGCCGACGTCCTCGGTTTCGAACAGGCCCTCACCGAGCCCTGGAGCGACGAGGAGCCGGAGACGGCCACCCTGGCCGAGCTGGTGGAGCGCTTCCCCGACACCGCCACCAACCCGTCGCTGGCCCTGCGAGCGATCGAGCTGGGCCTGGTGGAGGTCGACGGGGAACACTTCCGGATCCCCAGCCCGAGCCTGCTGCACGCCGGCGAGGAGCTGGTGGCCGTCGGCGTCCCCCTGGAGGTGACCCAGGACGAGGTGGCCGCCCTCCAGGCCGACATGGCCCGGGTGGCCGAGCGCTTCGTCGGGCTCTTCGAGCGCTACGTCTGGGAGCCCTTCGCCGCCGCCGGGATGCCCGGCGACCGCCTCGACGAGGTCACCGACGCCCTCCGGCGCATCCGCCCCTTGGCCTCGCTGGCCGTGGGGGCCACGCTGGCCAAAGCCATGGAGGAGGCGACAGCCCGCTCCACGGCGGCTCGCGTCGTGCGCCCCCACACCGTTCCCCAACCGGTAGGAGGATCGTGATGGAGACCATCACCTGGGATCACTGGCTCTACCTCATCGTGCCCTTCGTGGCCTACCTGGTCATCGTGCTGGGGCTGGTGCTGGCCGGCGAGCCCGGGGACAAGACCGACATCGTGGGCGTGCTGGTGCACCCCATCGGGGCCAGCCTGCGCCGCCTCACCGGCTACCCGGGCTGGTCCATGGCCGGGGTGCTCACCGGGCTGTTCCTTCTCGGGGTGGGGGTGTCGGGGCTGTACTGGGACGTCGCCTTCCACATCGACTTCGGGCGCGACGTCAACCTGTTCACCCCCTCGCACACCATGATCGTGCTCGCTCTCGGGGGCCTCCTGGTGACCGCCGGCGTGGTCGTGCTCTTCGCCACCCTGGAGAAGGCCGACGCCGGCCGGCGCATCTGGGGCCTGCAGGTGCCGTGGTCGGCCTTCGCCCTGGGCGCCCTGGGGTTGGGCGGGCTCATCGCCTTTCCCCTCGACGAGCTGTGGCACCAGGCCTTCGGCATCGACGTCACCCTGTGGAGCCCGACCCATCTCATGCTGGTGGGGGCAGGCAGCCTGGCCACCGTCGCCCTGTGGCTGATGATGCGCGAGGCCCGGGGCCAAGCGGAGCCGACGCTGCTCGGGCGCATCGTCGAGGTGGTCGTGCTCGGCGCCGTGCTCACCGCCCTGTCCACCGTGCAGGGGGAGTTCGACTTCGGCGTCCCCCAGTTCCAGGTGCTGTTCCTGCCGGTGCTGGTGGCGGCCGCCTCGGGCTTCGCCCTGGTGCTGGCCCGGGTCGCCCTGGGCCGGGGCGGGGCGGCCAAGGCCCTGCTCGCCTTCCTGGTCCTGCGCAGCCTGCTGGCCCTGCTGGTCGGGGGCGCCCTCAACCACACCGTCCCCCGCTTCCCCCTCTACCTGGGGGCCATGCTGGTGGTGGAGGCGGCCGGGTGGTGGCTGGGCACGGAGCGGCGGCTGCGCTTCGCCGTGGTGTCGGCCGCCGGGATCGGCACGCTGGGCCTGGCCGCCGAGATCGTCTGGGTCGAGGCCCTCGGGTGGTTCCACGTGTCGGCCTCGGTGCTGCCCAAGGCCCTCCTGCTGTCGCCCCTGGCCGCCGGTGCCGGCGCCGTGCTGGCGGTGGGCGTGGCCCGGGTCCGGGCCGGCGGCGACCGGGTACCGGCCGCCGCCCTGGGCGGGGCGCTGGTGGTGCTGCTGGCCGTGCTCGCCTACCCCCTGCCCCGGGAGGTGGGGGATGTGGGCGCCGTCGTCCGCCTCCAGCCGGCGGGAACCGACGCCGCCGTGCGCGCCGACGTGGCCAACGTCGAGGTCGAGCTGCAACCCGCCGACGCCGCCGCCGGAGCCAGCGCCTTCGGGCTCGTCTCCTGGCAGGGTGGCGGCCGGGTGCTCTCGGCCCTGGAGGAGGTGGGGCCGGGCCGCTACGTCTCCGCCGATCCCGTGCCCGTGTCCGGTCCGTGGAAGACCATGGTCGGGCTCCAGCGGGGCGAGCAGGTGATGGCCGCCCCCATCTACCTCCCCGCCGACCCCGAGATCGGTGCCTCGGCCGTCCCCGCCCTGCCCGAGCGCCAGACCGCGTTCGTGCGCAACACCACGGTGCTCCTGCGGGAGGCCCACGACG
>DATMJI010000153.1:0-10587 GCA_035553895.1 Acidimicrobiales bacterium
AGCGGGGGTTGAGCGACGCCCGCGCCACCCTGGCCCCACCAATGCAGGCGTCGCTCAACCCCCGCTACACCTTCGACGCCTTCGTCACCGGGACCTCCAACCGCTTCGCCCACGCCGCCGCCCTGGCCGTGGCCGAGACGCCGGCCCGCTCCTACAACCCGCTGTTCATCTACGGCGTGGCCGGGCTGGGCAAGACCCACCTCCTGCACGCCGTGGCCCAGTACGTCCGGCACAACTACCCCGCCTACGCCGTGCGCTACGTCTCCTGCGAGTCGTTCATGAACGATTTCGTCGACGCCATCCGCACCCGGACCACCTCCGCCTTCAAACGCCACTACCGCGAGAACGACGTGCTGTTGATCGACGACATCCAGTTCATGGAGAACAAGGAAGGCCTCCAAGAGGAGTTCTTCCACACCTTCAATCAGCTCCACGCCGCCAACCGCCAGATCGTGATCAGCTCCGATCGCCCACCCCGCTCCATCGCCACCCTCGAGGATCGGCTCCGCAGCCGCTTCGAGTGGGGTCTGATCACCGACATCCAGCCCCCCGAGCTGGAGACCCGCCTGGCCATCCTGCGCAAGAAGGCCGAGCGCGAGTCGCGTCACATCCCCGACGAGGTCCTCGAGTTCATCGCCACCCACATCACCAACAACATCCGCGAGCTCGAGGGCGCCCTCATACGCGTCTCGGCCTTCGCCAGCCTCAACCAGACCCCGCTGTCGGCCGAGATGGCCGCCTCGGTGCTCGGCGACATCCTCACCAACGCCCGGCCGCGAGTGATCACCGCCCGCATCATCATCGAGGCCACCGCCGAGATGTTCGACTTCAGCGTCGAGGACCTGTGCGGGCGTAGCCGGCGCCGGCCCCTGGTCACCGCCCGCCAGGTGGGTATGTACGTGTGCCGGGAGCTCACCGACCTCAGCTACCCGGCCATCGCCCACCACTTCGGGGGCCGGGACCACACCACCATCATCCACGCCGTGGAGAAGATCGGCGCCCTCATGAAGGAGCGGCGCCAGATCTACGACCAGGTCACCGAGCTCATGCAGACCATCCGGGGGACCAAGTAGCTGTGGGCATCCCTGCGGACCGCCTCGGGACGACCCTGTGGGCGACGTGCGGTTGTCCACCGCCGGGAACCCCCGTCTCGCCCAGGCGGACACTGTGGGGGATGGCTGTGGAGCACGGGTGGGACACCCAGACCGGGCCTGACCAGCACCGATGGCCACTTGTCCCCAATCCACAGCCCTTATTGTCACTACTGGAAGATCTTTCTCTAGGAGAAGGAGTAGGGCGAGCATGAAGTTCCGCTGCGAGCGAGATGTCCTGGTCGAAGCTCTGGGCAGTGCCACCCGGGCCGTGACCAGCCGGGGCGGGGCCCTGCCCGTGCTCTCGGGAGTGCGCGCCGCCCTCTCCGGTGACCGGCTGATCCTCACCGGCAGCGACCTCGATCTCACCATCCAGGTGGCGCTCACCGTGGCCGGGTCCGAGGACGGGGTGGCGGTGCTGCCCGCCCGCCTGGCCGCCGACATCGTGCGGGCCCTCGAGCCGGGGGCGGTCCACGTCGAGGTGGGGGAGACGGCGGCTGCCATCGCCTCGGGCCGCTCGCACTTCAGCGTGCGGGTCCTGCCGGCTGACGACTTCCCCCGGGTGCCCGATGCCCCCGCCGAGCAGGTCACCCTCGACGCCGCCGCCCTGGTCGACGCCTTGCGCCAGGTGGTGCCGGCCGCCAGCCACGACGACGCCCGCCCCATCCTCACCGGCGTGCTCATGGCCGCCGAGGGCGACGGCCTGCGCCTGGTGGCCACCGACTCCTACCGCTTGGCCGTGCGCGACCTGCCCGGCGCGTCGGTGCTGCGGGAGGGCCAGTCGGTGCTGGTACCGTCCCGGGCCCTGGGTGAGCTGGTCCGGGTGCTGGTCGGGGCCGAGTCCGTGTCCCTGCGCCTGGGGGAGCGCGACGCCACCTTCGAGATCGGCGCCTTCGATCCCGCTGCCGGGGAGGTTGCCGGCACCCGGGTGACCACCCGTCTCATCGAGGGCCAATTCCCCAACTACCGCCAGCTCATCCCCGAGCACCATCCCAACCGACTCACCGTGGGCCGCGAGCCACTGCTCGACGCCCTGCGCCGGGTCAAGCTGCTGGCCAAGGAGTCCATTCCGGTGCGCCTGGAGCTGCGGGCGAACTCGGTGCAACTCAGCGCCGTAACCCAGGACGTGGGCCAGGCCGAGGAGGAGCTCGACGTCAAGTACGAGGGCACCGAGATGGGGATCTCGTTCAACCCCGAGTACCTGGCCGACGGCGTGGAGGTGGTGGCCGGTGACGAGGTCACCCTCGAGACCCTCGACGGGCTCAAGCCGGCGGTGGTGCGGGCCGTGGGCCGGGACGACTACCTGTACCTGCTCATGCCCATCCGCGTGAGCTGAGGCTGCCGCGGTGCGCCTGCGGCACCTGTGGCTGAGCGACTTCCGCAACTTCGCTTCGGCTGAGCTGGCGCCGGCATCGGGGCTCACGGCGGTGGTGGGGGCCAACGGCCAGGGCAAGACCAACCTGTTGGAGGCCGTGGGCTACCTGGCCAACCTGTCCTCGTTCCGGGGGGCGCCGGGCGAGGCGCTGGTGCGGGCGGGCACCGATCACGCCGTGGTCCGGGCCGAGATCGACCTCGAGGTGCCGGGCCGCACGTCGGCCGCCACCGTGGAAGCCGAGCTGCGCCCGTCGGGACGGGACCGGGTGCTGGTCAACCGCCAGCCCCTGCGGCGGGTGTCGGAGCTGGCCGGCACCGTGCGGGTCACCGTCTTCTCCCCCGACGATCTGGCCCTGGTCAAGGGCGGGCCCTCGCAGCGGCGCCGCTGGGTGGACGATCTGGTGGTGGCCCGCTCGCCCCGGTTGGGGGCGGTGCGGGGCGACCTCGACCGCGTGCTGCGCCAGCGCTCGACCCTGCTGCGCCAGGCCGGAGGGCGCCTGGGCCCCGACATCGCCTCCACCCTCGACGTGTGGGACGCCAAGCTGGCCGACCTGGGGGAGCGGCTGGCCGACGCTCGCGGCGAGGCGGTGGATTCCCTCGGGCCCCTCGTGGCCGCCTGCTACGACCAGCTGGCCGACAGGGCCTCCCGGGTGGGCATCGGCTACCGGCCGGGGTGGCGGGACCAGGGCCTGGCCGCGGCCCTGGCCGCCGCCCGCGGCGACGACGTGCGCCGGGCGGCCACCACGGTGGGTCCCCATCGCGACGACGTCGAGCTGGAGGTGGCCGGCATGGCGGCCCGGACCCACGCCTCGCAGGGCGAGCAGCGGTCCCTGGCCCTGGCCCTGCGCCTGGCCGGCCACCGGCTGGTGGAGGCGGCCGCCGGCTCGGCCCCGGTTGTGTTGCTCGACGACGTGTTCTCCGAGCTCGACGCCGCCCGCAGCGCCGCCCTGGTGCGCCTGCTGCCCGTCGCCCAGGCCCTGTTGACCACCACCGGCGAGCTGCCCGCCGGCACCACCGCCGAGCGGGTGGTGCGGGTGGCGGGCGGGCGGTTGGTGGAGCGGTGAGCCCCGTCGTGCCCCTGCCCGGGCGGCCCGGTCCCGAGCCGCGCCCGGTGGGCGACTCCCTCGACCGCCTCAGCCGCTCGCTGGGAGGACCGGCGGCCCAGGCCCTGTCGGCGGTGTTCTCCTCCTGGCCCGAGGTGGTGGGCGAGGCGGTGGCGGCCCACGCCCGCCCCCGCTCGCTGCGCCACGGGGTGCTGGTGGTCGCCGTCGACGACCCCGCCTGGGCCACCCAGCTGCGCTGGCTGGGCGCCGAGGTGCTGGCCCGCCTGGCCGAGGTGGTGGGCGAGGGCGTGGTCGTCGAGGTCAAGGTCCGGGTCAGCCGCCCCGGCGCCCCCTGACCCGGCCGGGGCCCCGCCGGTCCGCCCCTCCGGGGCAGGCTCCTGGTAGACTCTCCGTATCGCGTTTGGTGCCCCTGACCAGCCCCTTTGGCGGCGTTGGCGGGATCCGGACGCCCTCGGTGGAGGACCCGTGAAAGGCGCGCGTGGCTGAGAACGACTCCTACGGCTCCAAGGACATCCAGGTGCTCGAAGGCCTGGAGGCGGTGCGCAAGCGCCCGGGCATGTACATCGGCTCCACCGGGCTCAACGGGCTCCACCACCTCTTCGTGGAGGTGGTCGACAACGCCGTCGACGAGGCCATGGCCGGCCACTGCGACCGCATCGACATCACCCTCCTCGACGACGGCGGCTGCCGGGTAACCGACAACGGGCGGGGCATTCCCGTCGACGCCCACCCCAAGTACCGCAACAAGTCGGGCGTGGAGGTGGTCCTCACCGTGCTCCACGCCGGCGGCAAGTTCGGGGGCGGCGGCTACAAGGTCTCCGGCGGGCTCCACGGCGTGGGCGTGTCGGTGGTCAACGCCCTCTCGCAGCGACTGGTGGTCGAGGTCGACCGGGGGGGCAAGCGCCACCGCATGGAGTTCGCCAAGGGGGGCCGGCCCCAGGGGGGGCTCGAGGTGGTGGGCAGCGCCCCGAGGGGCCGCAGCGGCACCACCGTGACCTTCTGGCCCGACCCAGAGATCTTCGCCTCCGAGGGCACCGACTTCCGGGCCCAGACCTTGCTGGAGAAGCTGCAGGTCTACGCCTTTTTGAACAAGGGCCTGGAGATCCGCTTCACCGACGAGCGCCCCGGCCACGACCACGAGCGCAAGGTCTTCCGCTACAGCGGGGGCATCGAGGACTTCGTCCGCCACCTCAACGCCTCCAAGGAGGCCCTGTTCAAGCGGGTGGGATATTTCGCCGCCAGCGAGGAGTCCCAGGAGGTCGAGGTCGCCTTCCAGTGGAACACGGCCTACTACGAGGGCATCCACTCCTTCGCCAACGGCATCGCCACCAACGAGGGGGGCATGCACGAGGAGGGCTTCAAGAAGGCGCTGACCAACGCCATCAACGCCTACGCCAAGGCCCGGGGCCAGCTCAAGGAGAAGGACGACCGCCTCGCCGGCGAGGACATCCGCGAGGGCCTCACCGCCATCTTGAGCGTGCGCCTCACCGATCCCCAGTTCGAGGGCCAGACCAAGGGCAAGCTGGGCAACGTCTCCATCCGCTCGCTGATGGAGCGGGCCACCAACGAGAAGCTCGGTGACTGGCTCGAGGAGCACCCGAGCGAGGCCCGCCAGATCGTCAACAAGGCCATCCAGGCGGCCCGGGCCCGTCAGGCCGCCCGTCAGGCTCGCGACGCCACCCGGCGCAAGTCGCCGCTGGAGGGGGCGGGCATGCCCGGCACCCTCACCGACTGCTCGTCGCGCAACGCCCGGGAGGCGGAGCTGTTCATCGTCGAGGGCAAGTCGGCCGGCGGGTCGGCCATCAAGGGTCGCAACCCCCGTACCCAGGCCATCCTGCCCATCCGGGGGAAGATCCTCAACGTCGAGAAGGCCCGCATCGACCGGGTGCTCAAAAACAACGAGGTCGAGACCCTGGTGCGGGCCATCGGGGCGGGTATGGGCGACGACTTCGACGTGGCCAAGATCCGCTACCACAAGATCATCGTCATGGCCGACGCCGACGTCGACGGGGGCCACATCCGCACCCTGTTGCTCACCTTCTTCTTCCGCCAGATGGAGAAGCTGGTGGAGGCCGGCCACGTCTACATCGCCCAGCCCCCGCTGTACTCGGCCAAGGTGGGCAAGGAGAAGGTCTATTTGAAGGACGACGCCGCCCGGGAGCGCTTCGTCGCCGCCCAGGCCCCCAAGAAGTTCGAGTTCCAGCGGCTGAAGGGCCTGGGGGAGATGGACTTCGACGAACTCGGCCGCACCACCATGGACCCGGCCACCCGCACCCTGTTGCAGGTCACGGTGGAGGAGGCGGCCATCGCCGACCAGGTCATGAGCGTGCTCATGGGCGACGACGTGGAGCAGCGCAAGCACTTCATCACCTCCAACGCCACCGACGTGCGCTTCTTGGATATCTAGGGGCAGTGGCATGAGTGACACGTTGTTTCCCGGGGGCGACGGCGACACGGCGCTGGGCGGCATCGAGCCCGTCGAGATCCAAGAGGAGATGGAGCGCTCCTTCCTGGAGTACGCCATGTCCGTCATCATCAGCCGGGCCCTGCCCGACGCCCGGGACGGGCTCAAGCCGGTCCACCGCCGCATCCTCTACGGCATGCTCGACGTGGGGGCCCGTAGCGACCGCTCCCACATGAAGTGCGCCCGGGTCACCGGCGACGTCATGGGCAAGTACCACCCCCACGGCGACGGCGCCATCTACGACGCCCTGGTGCGCATGGCCCAGGACTTCAGCCTGCGCCACCCCCTGGTCGACGGCCACGGCAACTTCGGCTCACCTGACCACCCGCCGGCTGCCTCCCGCTACACCGAGTGCCGGCTGGCCCCACTGGCCAACGTCATGCTCGACGGGATCGACGAGGACACCGTCGACTTCGTCGACAACTACTCCGGCGAGTACACCGAGCCGGCCGTGCTGCCCAGCCGCTTCCCCAACCTGTTGGTCAACGGCAGCCAGGGCATCGCCGTGGGCATGGCCACCAACATCCCGCCCCACAACCTGGCCGAGGTCATCGACGCCGTCAACCACCTCCTCGACCACCCCGAGGCCACCCCCGACGACCTCATGGCCTTCGTCAAGGGGCCCGACTTCCCCACCGGGGCCCTCATCCTCGGGCGCTCGGGGATCATGGACGCCTACCGCAGCGGCCGGGGATCGGTGCGCATGCAGGCCCGGGCCGAGGTGGTGGAGTCGGCCCGGGGCGGGGCCTCCATCGTCATCACCGAGTTGCCCTACCAGGTGAGCCCGGCCGGGGTGCTGCTCAAGATCAAGGGCCTGGTGGAGTCCAAGGAGGTCGAGGGCATCGCCGACCTCAACGACGAGTCCGCCGGTAACGACACCAAGCTGGTGGTCAAGCTCAAGCGCGACGCCAACGCCAACGTGGTGCTCAACAACCTCTACAAGCACACCCCCCTGCAGACCACCTTCGGGGTCAACATGGTGGCCCTGGTCGACGGGGTGCCCCGCACCTTGAACCTGGCCCAGGCCCTCAACGCCTACGTGGCCCACCAGCGCGACGTGCTCACCCGCCGCTCGCAGTTCCGCCTGCGCAAGGCCGAGGCCCGGGCCCACATCGTCGAGGGCCTGATCCGGGCCCTGGATCTCATCGACGAGATCATCACCCTGATCCGGGGCTCCGACGACCGGGAGGCGGCCCGCACCGGGCTCATGGCCGAGCCCTTCTCCTTCAGCGAGATCCAGGCCAACCACATCCTCGACATGACCCTGGCCCGCCTCACCCGCCTGGGCCGCTCCCAGCTGGAGGAAGAGCTGGCCCAGCTGCAGGCCACCATCGCCGAGCTGCGGGCCATCCTCGACGACGAGGGCCGGCTGCGGGGCGTCATCAAGGACGAGCTGGCCGAGGTGAGGGAGCGCTACGCCAGCCCCCGGCGGGCCGAGATCACCCTCGACCCCGGCAACATCGACGACCTCGAGCTCATCGACGACGAGGAGCTGGTGGTCACCCTGTCGGCCACCGGCTACGTCAAGAGCGTGCAGGCCGACGCCTTCCGCAGCCAGGGCCGCGGCGGCCGGGGCGTGCAGGGGGCCAAGCTGCGCGACGAGGACTACGTCACCCACATCGTCACCACCACGGCCCATGCCTACCTGCTGTTCTTCTCCAACCGGGGCCGGGTGTACCGGCTGCGGGCCCATGAGATCCCCGTCAAGGAGCGCACCGCCCGGGGCACGGCCATCGTCAACCTCTTGCCCCTCGAGGCCGACGAGCGCATCCAGGCCATCATCGACACCCGCGACTACGAGACCCATCGCTACCTGTTCTTCGCCACCCGCCAGGGCCAGGTGAAGAAGACCCGCTTCACCGAGTACGACTCGTCGCTGCGGGCCGGGCTCATCGCCATCAACCTGCGCGACGGCGACGAGCTGGTGCGGGTGTTGCCCACCAACGGCACCGACGACATGTTCATGGTGAGCCGGGCGGGCATGACCATCCGCTTCGCCGAGGACGAGGTGCGCGCCATGGGGCGTAGCGCCGGGGGGGTGCGGGGCATGCGCCTGCGCCCCGACGACGAGGTGGTGTCGTGCGACGTGGCCCGCGACGACTGCGACATCCTGCTGGTCACCGACGCCGGCTACGGCAAGCGCACCAAGCTCGACCGCTTCAACACCCAGGCCCGGGGCGGCCAGGGGGTCAAGGGCATCAAGCTGACGGCCCGGCGGGGGCGCATCGTGGCCGCCTTCATGGTCGGCCTCGACGACGAGATCATCCTGGTGGCCACCGGCGGGGTGGTGATCCGCACCGCCGTGCGGGCCATCACCTCCCAGGGCCGCGACGCCACCGGCGTGCGGGTCATGGCCCTCGACTCCGGCCAGACGGTGGCGGCCGTGGCCCCGGTGCTGGCCGCCGAGGACGCCTCCGATCCCCCCACCTTGGTGTAACCTCGGCACTTTCCGATCCGGCTTCCCCCTTCCCGGTCTCCCTCACACACTGAGGAGGAAGCCATGCCTGTCTTTCCGTTCCCGTTTTCGTTCTCGGCGCGTTTTCGCCCCCATGCGGGGTGCTGGACGCGCCGAGAACGGCCGGGGGTGGGAGAGCGGGGGTCGGTGCTGCCCCTGGTCGCCCTGGTCATCGTGGCCCTCGGCGGGTTGTGCGTGGGCCTGGCCGGCATGGGGGCCGACGCCGTGGCCGCCGCCCGGGCCCGCACGGCCGCCGACGCCGCCGCCCTGGCCGGGGCGGCCGAGGGGGAGGGGGTGGCCCGGGAGGTGGCCGGCGACAACGGGGCCGAGGTCGTGTCCTACGTCCAGGAGGGCGTGGACGCGGAGGTCAGGGTGCGGGTCGGCGGCGCCGAGGTGGCCGCCCGGGCCACCCGGACCGGCGGCGGCGCCTCGGTGGCGGCGGAGTCCGAAGGGTAGGCTCCGGGGCGTGTCCTCCCAGGCAGCGCGCTCGCCGAGTGCCCTGCAAGCGGTGCGCTCGGCGGTGACCGAGCGGACCCGCCGCGCCGGTGGTCCCACCCGCCGGGGGCCCAAGGGCCCCAAGGGCAAGGGGGCCTACAAGAAGGGGGCCCCGGCCTCGTCCCGCATCAAAGCAGGCAAGGGTCTCCGTTCCCCCCAGGCCGCCAAGCGGGCTTCGGCAGCGGCCGAGGGGGGCCGGTCGCCCCGGTCGTCCAAGGTGGTGCTGCGCCGGATCCGGCCCCTGTCGGTGCTGCGGGTTTCGGTGCTGTTCTACGTGAGCCTGTCCCTGGCCCTGTTCGTGGCGGCCGTGCTGTTGTGGCTCGGGGCCAGTGCGGTGGGCCTCATCGACAATCTCGAGGGGTTCATGGACGAGGTCGGCTTCACCGACTTTCGGCTCCGGGCCGGGCCCCTCATGGTGGCCTCGCTGGCCGGCAGCGTGATCCTGGTGGTGGCCGGCTCGCTGGCCAACCTGTTGATGGCCGTGCTCTACAACCTCATCGGCGACGTGGTGGGCGGCATCAGGATCGTGCTCAGTGAGGACACCGAAGCCACCGGGAAGTAGCCGCCGCCGTCGGGTAGCCTCGGGGCTGGAGCGGGGGCTATAGCTCAGTCGGTTAGAGCGCATCCCTGATAAGTGCCGGGGCCTTAGCGGTGTGCTGACCTGCGTAAACGCTGGTCAGCGGCGAGCGAAAGCAGCTCAGTTATCCGCTGTAAAATGGGTGGTCCGTCAGCGTGAAGCGCTGAGGGGACTAGCGGACAAACACGAAGAGGGCGACCTCAGTGTTCAGGGCGACCTTGTTGAACGACAGGGCGGTGGAGTGCAGGCGCCAGCCGATCGCGACGATTCTGTCCAACACCTCGGTCAGCCCGTCCTCATTGAGGTGCGAGGTCGCCTGCTGGCGATAAACGAAGGTGCTTTTCCCTTCCGACCACAGGCGCTCCGCACGTTCCACGATGGCCTGATAGTGCTGTGGCTGTGGCCAGTCACCGTCCAGCGCCTTGAAAAAGCCGCCCTTTTCCTTCTTCGGTGGTTCGTCAGCCACGCGGCGCACGCACTCACTATCCGCAATCGGTGGCTCGGGTGTCAAGGAACGCTGCGCACTACTGCGCTCCCCGCTTGAGCAGCAGCCGTAGGTGTGTCGGGCGCCACTCGGTGCCGGCGATGCCCCAGGTGCCCTCGACGCTACGGTGGCCCGACAGCTTGACGTAATGGGCTGCGGTGACCACCGAGGACACCGGCACCAGGGCGTAGGCCTCCACGTCCTCGGTGGTCCCGACGTTGCGGTCCTGGCGCTCCTCGGCCGACAGGATGCCGAAGTGGCCCCGCACCCGCTCGACCAGGATGTCGGGCAGGTACTCCAGGTCGCCGGTGGCCGGGTCGAAGATCGGCTCGGCAGTCGGCCGTTCCCACACCTCGACGACGGTGGCGCCGGGATTCCTCACGCCGTGCGCCTCCGGTAGCGGTGCAGCACCGCCAGCTCGGGCAGGGTCCAGCCGGCGAAGGACCCGACGGCGATGTACTCCCCGGCGTGCTCGCGTTCGAGCTGCGCCGGGTTGGTCACCAGGCGGGCGGTGGCCGTGATCACCACGGCGGCCAGGTCGTCGGGCACCGTCCCGTCGTCGGGGTCGGGGAAGCCCTGGCCC
>DATMJI010000154.1:0-2037 GCA_035553895.1 Acidimicrobiales bacterium
GACCCCCACCTCCTCACGCTCGGCCTCCCCGGCTCCAGGCGGCGCCGAGCGCCCCTCCAGACCGACAACTCGCACCGACGACGACGGGGGCAGGGCCGTGCCGCCCAGGGCGCCGAGGCTGCGGGTGCGGGTCAGGGGGCCCCAGTCGAGGCCACCTTCGGCGATCTCCCAGAGGAAGGACAAGAAGAAGGGAACGATGAAGGCGACCACGGCCCACAGGCCGAAGAGCCCCAGCTCCCGGTGGATCACCGCCCAGGGGAACAAGAAGATGATCTCGATGTCGAAGACGATGAAGATCATCGCCACCAGGTAGAAGCGCACCGGGAAACGCCGGGCCGGGCCCCGGGTGGGGACGATCCCGCACTCGTAGGGCGCCTCCTTGGCCGGCGTCGGGCGCCCCGGTGCCATCAGCTTGGAGGTGACGAGGCTGAGGACGACGAAGCCGACCGCCAGCACGAACATCACGAGGAGCGGCAGGTACTGGTCCACGGCCGGGCCAGGCTAGCGCACCGGGCCCACCCGCCAGGCACCTGACTCGCCGCCACAGAGGGTGGCGGCGATGCGACCGGCAGCATTGCCGTCGCCGAACGGGTTGGCCTCCAGGCGCAGGGCCTGGTGGGCCGCCTCGCTCGACAGCAGCTCAGCGGCCACTCCGGCGATGCGCCGGCGGTCGGTTCCCACCACCACCGCCCCACCGGCCTCGACCACTTCCGGACGCTCGGTCGTCTCCCGCAGGATCACCAGCGGGACCCCGAAGCTCGGTGCCTCCTCCTGGATCCCCCCCGAGTCGGTGAGCACGAGGTGGGCCCGCTCCAACAGCCAGACCATAGCGAGGTATCCGAGGGGCCCGAGCAGCACGAGTCGGGGCCGGCCGCCGAGCAGGGCCCGGACCGGGACCTCCACCTCGGGGTTCAGGTGGAGGGGATAGACGACGACCACGTCCTCGAAGCGCTCGGCCAGCTCGGCCAGGGCCTGGCAGATGCTGCGCAGCCCGGGACCGAAGGACTCCCGGCGGTGCCCGGTCACCAGCACCAAGCGGCGACCCTCGAGCGCCGCCGGCAGCCCGGCCGGCACGGCCGCCGGGGTCCGGGCCCGCACGCGGGGCCGGGCCCACTCCAGCGCGTCGATCCCGGTGTTGCCGGTGACCTCGATGGCGGCGTCGGGCACACCCTCGGCCCGGAGGTTGGCGGCGCTCCGGGGCGTCGGGGCGAAGTGGAGGTCGGCCACCAGGGCGATGGCCCGGCGGTTCACCTCCTCGGGGAACGGCGCCCACCGGTCGCCGGAGCGCAACCCCGCCTCGACGTGGGCCACCGGGACCCGGCGGTAGAAGGCGCCCAGGGCACCGGCGAAGGCGCTGGTGGTATCGCCCTGGACCACCACCCAGTCGGGTTCCCGGTCGGCAAGGAGGGCATCGAGGCTCGAGACCAGGTGGGCGGTCAGGCCGGCCAGCTGGCGGCCGGGAGCCGCCGGCTCCAGCTCGACGTCGACCTCGAGCTCCATGGCCGCCAGGGCCTGGCGCAGCAACTGGTCGTGCTGGCTGGTGGAGCAGACCATGCACGAGACGCCGGGGCGCGCCTGCAGCGCCCGCACCACCGGTGCCAACTTGATGACCTCGGGCCGGGTGCCGAGAACGACCAGCACCGACCGGCGGGCGGACTCACTCACCAGGGGTTGCCATCACCCTCCCGGTGCGCCACCGGGCCGGTACCCGGGATCAGCTGCCCCGTCGCCTCTTCCAGGCTGCCCAGCTGGCGGCGGAGGGCCTCCAGGTCCGGACCGACGACCTCGGCCAGGGTGGGCCCGGTACCGCCGGGGGGCCGGTCGGCCAGGCGGACTGCCGCCTCCAGGCGGGCCAGGGCCCGGGTGGTGGCCCGCAACTGGTGGGCGACGCCCTGGAGCTTCAACCGCAACCGTTCCCCGGCCACCTCGTCGGCCGCCACCGGGTTCGGGCCTCGGCGAGCCTGTGCCTCCAGGAATCGGGCGAACAGCGGCGCCAGCCGCTGCTCGACGGCGCGAGCGACGCTCTCGGGGGTGGGC
>DATMJI010000155.1:0-15198 GCA_035553895.1 Acidimicrobiales bacterium
GTGGCGGGGGTCGACGGCGAGATCGCCGAGCGGGTGGTCGGCCTCGACGCCCTCGACCAGCGCCGCCTCGACGCCGCCCTGATCGCCCTCGACGGATCGGACACGAAGTCCCGGCTGGGGGCCAACGCCCTGCTCGGGGTCTCGCTGGCGACCGCCCGGGCGGCCGCGGCCGAGCTCGACCTGGGGCTGTTCCGCTACATCGGCGGGGTCAACGCCCACGTCCTGCCCGTGCCCATGATGAACGTCCTCAACGGGGGCGTGCACGCCGACAACAACGTGGATTTCCAGGAGTTCATGGTCGTGCCGGTGGGGGCGGCCTCGTTCTCCGAGGCACTGCGGTGGGGCACCGAGACCTATCACCACCTCAGGGCCCTGCTCCAGGGTCGGGGCCTGGCCACCGCCGTCGGCGACGAGGGTGGCTTCGCCCCCGACCTGGAGAGCAACGAGTCGGCCCTCGAGCTGCTGGTGGCGGCCATCGAGACGGCCGGTCTCAGGCCCGGCACCGATGTAGCCCTGGCCCTCGACCCGGCGACCACCGAGCTCTTCGGTGACGGCGCCTACCGCCTGGAGGGAGAGGCCCGCACGCTGGCGAGCGACGAGCTGGTGGCGCTGTGGGTCGACCTGTGCGACCGCTACCCCATCGTGTCCATCGAGGACGCCATGGCCGAGGACGACTGGGAGGGATGGGCCCGTTTGACCGAGGCGCTCGGGTCCCGGGTGCAGCTGGTGGGTGACGACCTGTTCGTGACCAACAGCGAGCGCCTGGAGCGGGGCCTGGCTGGCGGGGTGGCCAACGCCATCCTGGTCAAGCCCAACCAGATCGGCACCCTCTCCGAGACCCTCGACACCGTCTCGCTGGCCCACCATGCCGGCTACACGGTAGTGCTGTCCCATCGCTCGGGGGAGACGGAGGACACCACCATCGCCGATCTGGCGGTGGGGACGGGCTGTGGCCAGATCAAGGCCGGGGCACCGGCACGCAGCGACCGGGTGGCCAAGTACAACCGCCTGCTGCGCATCGAGGACGAGCTGGGCGAGAGTGCCGCCTTCCTCGGGCGGGCGGCCCTCAACCCCCGCCCGGGACCGGAGGCCTGAGGGCGTGCGCCGCCGGCTGTGGGTGGTGCTGGTCACCCTGGCCTTCGTGGCCGTGCTCGTGGTGGCGGTGTTCCCGACGCGGACCCTCCTGGCCCAGCGGGCATCGCTCAACCGGGTCGAGGAGCAGCTCGAGGTGCTGGACGAGCAGAACCGGCGGCTCGAGGAGCGGGCCCGGCGGCTGGGCGACGACGCCGAGATCGAGCGCCTGGCCCGGGAGGAGTACCACCTCATCCGCCCGGGGGAGGAGTCCTTCGTCGTCATCCCCGACCCGGCTGCCGAGCCGCTGGCCCCGCCGGCGGATGGCGGCGGGGCCAGCGAGGATCACCCCCTCCGGCAGGCCTGGGACTGGCTGGCCGACCGCTTCTGAGCGCATCCCAGCCGTTCTGGTGGTCCCGGCACGCCGTCGGCGCCCCACGTCGACCACCAGAACGACCAGGGACGGCTGTGTCTAGGCCGGGGGTGAGGCCTCGGTGGCGCGGGGGACGCCGATGGACATGACGGCGGCGGCCGGCGCCGGAGCCGGGGCGTCGGGCGAGTCGGCGGGCGCCCCGTTCGGGGAAAGCTCTGGCGTGTCGTCGGGCCTCGGTGGGGTCACGGATCGGGTCCTGGCGCCGGGGCCGCGACCGTGGGGGGCGGTCCCGGCGCTGTCGGTGGGAGTCACGAGGCGCCGTCCGGCGGCTCGTCGACGGCACCCGAGGGCGGGCCGTGGTGGTGCCGGCCGTGACCAGCGAAGACCGGCCTGTCGAAATCGCCGTTGACGAGGCCCTCCATGCGCTCGGGCAACTCGGCCATCCGCTGTTCGAGGCGCTCGGTGGCACCGGCCACTAGGGCGTCGACCACCGTGTCGGGGTCGACGCCGTTGGCCTCGGCCACCTCGGCGACGGTCTGGCCCTCACCGAGGGCCTGGCGCAGCTCGCCGGAGCTGGTGCCGATGGTCTCGGCCACCTCGTCCAGGGGGGCGATGTCGATTCCCCCGTGCGCCGCCCGGGGGTGGGCCGCCCGCTCGACCGATGCCTCGCTGGAGGCATCGCCCGCTTGGGCCCCGCTCACCGCGGGGGCCAGCACGGCGGCGCCCACCAGCCCCCCGATCCCCATCGAGGCGGCGGCCGTACCCGCCGCCATCCGCTTGGACATCCTCATGGCATCTCCGTTCCTCGTCCGGGTCCCACGTTGGGACCTCTCTGTCGAAGGAGATGATGAAGCGCCCGACTCAGAGGGAGCTGGCGCCAGCCTGGGAGTTCCCGCAGACCTGGGCCGGGTGGCGTTATCGTCGGCGCCGGTGTTCCCGCCGCGCATCCTCGACCCCGAGCCCGTCGCAACCCTCGCCGACCACCGCGCCGCCGGTGGGGGGCGGGGTCTCGACGCCGCCCGCCGCCTCGGACCCATCGGGATCATCGACCACGTGGAGGCAGCCGGCCTGCGGGGCCGGGGGGGCGCCGGGTTCAGCACCGGCCGCAAGTGGCGTACCGTGGCCGAGAGCCTCTCGGCGTCGGTGCCCCCGACGGTGGTGGTCAACGCTGCCGAGGGCGAGCCGGGCACCTTCAAGGACCGGGCCATCATCCGGGCCAACCCCTACAAGGTGCTCGAGGGGGCCCTGGTGGCGGCCACGGCCATCGGCGCCGACCGGGTGGTCCTGGCCATGAAGGCGTCGTTCGCCACCGAGGTCGCCCGGATGGAGGCCGCCATCGCCGAGGTGACCGGTGCCGGCTGGACCGAGGGGGTCGAGCTCGCCGTGGTCCAGGGGCCGAGCCACTACCTCTACGGCGAGGAGACGGCCCTGCTCGAGGTCCTCGCCGGGCGCCAGCCCTTCCCCCGCATCGCCCCCCCCTTCCGCCACGGCATCGAGGAGATCGGTGGCGACACCGTCTCCGCCGCCGAGGTGACCATGGCCAGCGAGGCCAACCCCACCCCGGCCCCGCCCACCCTGGTCAACAACGCCGAGACCCTGGCCAACGTCCCCGGCATCCTGGCCGAGGGCCCCGACTGGTACCGCTCGGTGGGCACGCCCGAGTCGCCCGGCACCATCGTGTGCACCATCACCGGCCGTACCCAGCGCCACGGGGTGGGCGAGTTCCCCATGGGCACCCCCCTGCGCTCGGTGATCGACGAGCTGGGCGGCGGCGCCCTGCCGGGTGCCCGGGTGGTGGCGGCCATGTCGGGGGTGGCCAACCCCGTGCTCCCCGAGGACGCCCTCGACACCCCCCTCACCTACGAGGACATGCAAGCGGCCGGTGCCGGGCTGGGGGCGGCGGGGTTCATCGTCTTCGACGACCGTAGCGACCTGGTGGCGGTGGCCGCCGGGGTCTCCCGGTTCCTGGCGGTCGAGTCCTGCGGCCAGTGCACCCCCTGCAAGCAGGACGGCCGGGCCATCGCCGAGAGCCTCGACCTCCTGCGCTCGTCCCGGGCCGGCGACCACGACCTGGCGGTGGTGCAGGACAAGCTGTCGACGGTGGCCGACGGTGCCCGCTGCTACCTGGGCATCCAGCACCAGCAGGTGGTGGGCAGCGTGCTGGCCCTCTTCGGCGAGCAGGCCCGTGCGCATGCCACCGGTGCCTTGGCCGGTGCCGAGCCCGAGCTCATCGCCCCCATCGTCGACCTGGTCGAAGGCCGGGCCCTGCTCGACGAGGACCACCGCACCAAGCAGCCCGACTGGACCCACGACGAGGTCGATTCCGGCCAGGCCCCGGCCGATCGCATCGACCAGCGGGCGCCGGCGGCCCCCGAGGCCTGAACGGACCCCGGCCCCCCGGGCCCGGCAGCGGGGGGCGCCGGCCTCATACCACGCTCGGTGGTCAGCTCCCGCCCGCCGGCGTTTCCGCCGAGCGGGATGAATTCTCACGCAGAGCGCACGCTGAAGGAAAGCTGCCAGGCCGGGTGGGTGTCGCCGTCGATGCTCAGGCGCCAGACGCAGCGCCGTCCCGGCGGGAGGGCCAGGGCACCGATGTTGATGGCCAGGGGCAGGTCGATGGGGCTGCCCTCGGCCATCCCGGCCGGCCGGCCCAGCTCGAACTCGCCGCTGATCTGCACGTCGCGCTCGGCGCCGGGGGCGCCGGCGCGGATGGGCCGGCCGTCCTCGTCCACCAGATCGAGGGCCCAGCGGTGCCGCCGGTTGGCCTGATCCCAGGGCACGTCGATCTTGATGGCGATGGCCATGGCCGCCGGTCCCGGGCCCACGACCGACCACCCCCCGCCCAGGACGTAGAGCTTGCCGCCCACGGCTTGGGCGGCGTCGGCCAACAGCATCGTCACTTTCACGCCCTCTATACTGGCCCGACATATACTGAGGCCAACAGGCACCGGGCGAGCATCGCCGGGTGGATGACGAGGGGGGAAGGACTGCATGGCTTGGTGGTGGATCGGAAACATCCTGCTCTTGGCGGTGGTGATCCCGGTGGTACTGATCTTGTTGAACCGGGTTCTCCGGCCGACGTTCGAGATCAAGGCCTACGCCGACGATGTGCTCGACCACGGGGTGAAGCTCACCGGCACGCTCGACGCCGTGCCCCGGCTGGCCAAGACCCGCGAGCTCACGGGCGTTGCCCGCCAGAACGTGGGCCGCTACGGCGCGGCGCTGGAGCGCCTGCTGTGACCGGCGCAGCGCCGCCGGGGACCGGTGTCCCGAGCATGTCTCTCGAGCAGGAAAGGTAAGGAAACGATCATGGGAGCAGCAACGATTGTCACGCTCATCGGCGTGTTCCTGGTGGTGGCCGCCCTGGCCGGCTACCTCATCACCATTGCCGCCACGCTGCGGGACGTCAGTTTCACGCTCGGTACGATCATCATCGGCGTGCGGGCCATCGCCAACCAGGTGGCGCCCGTACGCGGGGTGGTGAACGATATCCTCGCCGACGTCGTGGCCATGGACACCGCTTTCAAGAGCCTGCTGGCCCGCGGTGGCCAGGTCGGTGCCGGTTCGCGGGGCGCCCTCACCACGGGTGGCGCCCGTACGAGTCGCCTGCGCGGGCGCTGATCCGAACGACAGCCCAGCTTCGAACAACCAGCAACCGACCAAGGAGGATTCGCCGTGGCGTACGAGTTCAGGTGAAGGGACGCCGACCATGCCTGCAGGTGGTCAGGCAGAGCAGGAAGTGAAGAGGAGCTGAAGGCCAAGGTCGCCAACCACGTGCGCGAGAAGCACAAGGTGGAGCAGACCACGGACACGATCTGGAACTTTGCCAAGCAGAAGGTGCGCCAGAGCTAGGTGTCCCGGCGCCGGCCCGATCGGTGCCGGCAACGCTTCCTCGAGACGGCCCGTGGCCCCGGCCACGGGCCGCTTCGCGTCCCGGCCGCCCCCCGAGCGACCGGGCCTCGCCGTCACGTTTCGCGGTCGAGCCCGTCTGGATGGGTGCCGGGGTGCTTGCCACTGTGCGTGTTGGTGGCCTACAGTCTCCCGGCGCAACACACCAACTCATCGGGTGGGGCGGCGAGATCACCGCACGAGGCGCGAACCGCCGTCCCGGGCCCGAGCCAACTCAGGGGGAAACATATTGAAGACGCAGCGAAGGGGGCTGGTCGCCGACGAGCGGGGCCAGGCGACTTTCTCGCTCATCATCGTCTTGGTGGTCGTGGCGGTGGCCGCCCTGCTGCTGCAGCGCACCGCCTCGACGGCTGAGAGCATCGACGCCAAGGCGGAGAACATCGCCCAGACCGGTCGTGGCATCAACACCGCCACTGACGCCGTGCTCCAGCTCGACGTGACCAACCAGCGGGCCGGGTCGATTCTCGCCACCGCCCAGCCGCTCGAGGGCCAGCTCAACGAGGTCATCCGCCTGGCCGAGTCCATCGACGGCCTGGCCAGCACCATCAACGGCAGCGCCCAGTCGATCAACGGCACGGCCGGCCAGATCAACGGCCTGGCCGGCTCCATCAACGGCACCGCCGGCGCCATCAACGGCCTGGCCGGCGGGATCAACGGCGATGCCAGCGCCATCTTGGACCTGGCCCAGCAGATCGACGAGGGCGTCAAGCTCATCAACCGCAACCTCGACACCACCATCGACCTGGCCCAGAACATCCAGAACGACACCAGCACGATCGTGGGCCAGGCTCAGCGGGCCGACGTCCTGGCGGCCGACATCAACGAGACGGTCAACCTGGCTGCTCTCGGCGGCCTCGACCTGCTCAACATTCTCGGGCTCTAGGGGGGACTGACACATGGCAACCGCAGCAACACCGCAATCCGATTACCGGTTCCGGGAGGGGGCCGACCAGAGCCGCTTCATCGCCCGCTGGCTCAAGGTGTGGGTGGCCCTGCTGGCCGTCGTCGTGCTGGTGGTGGTGGTCTACCTGATCGCCATCACCACCTCGCTGGCCTCCATCAACGGCAACCTGGCCACCGCCGACGACGCCGTCACCGGCGCCGGGGGCGACGTGCGCACCCTGCCCGACCAGGTGGAGTCGGTCAACGCCAGCCTCGGCGGCATCGACCCCGCCCTCCAGCCCATCCCCGGCCAGGCCGACGCCATCGTGGCCAACCTGACCTCGATCAACGGCAAGCTGGTCGACGTCAACTCGTCGCTGATCGACACCGACGGCTCGCTCAAGAACACCACCGGCATGCTCGTCACCATCGACGGCTCACTGAAGGACACCACCGGCCTGCTCCAGTCGGTCAAGGGCCTCACCGGCTCCATCACCGGCACCCTGGTCAGCGCCAACATGCCCAACGGCAACTGCCACGGCACCCTCGACCCGGGCACCATCAACGGCACCGACAACAGCTGTGAGTTCCCGGCCAAGGACGGCGTGCAGAACATCCACCAGCGGGTGGGCATCGCCAACGGCGACCTCAACCCCGCCCTGGGCGACGCCAACAGCATCGTGGCCACCCTGGGCAACGACGGGGCCGGCGTGCTCGGCAGCCTGAACGGCATCTGCAGCTCCACCCTGCTCTCCACCTTGGGGTGCAGCGCATGACGACCCTGATCACCCGAGCCCGGCAGGAGCACGGCATCGTTGCCGCCAACCTGGCCATCACCATCGGCTTCGCCCTGTTCGCCGTGATCATGCTCACCCGCACCCTGCTGGCCGCCAGCTCCATCGACGACCGGGTCAAGGTCATCGTGGGCGAGGTCGGTCCCATCGACGAGGACCTCGACATGGTGGCCATGCTCGACGACACCGCTCGCATGGCCGAGGAGATCCTCGCCGCCGCCGAGCCCCTGTCGGGCCAGGCCGGGCGCATCATCGACGTCACCGCCAGCATCGACGAGACCGGGTCGAGCATCTTGAGCACGGCCCAGTCGATCAACGGGATCGTCAAGAGCATCAACGGCAACGTCAACGGCATCCTCGGCAGCGTCGGCCCCATCAACAGCACGGCACGAGAGATCAACGCCAAGCTGGGGGCGGTCGACGCCGAGGTGGCCTCCATCGAGAACGAGGTCACCCAGATCAACCGGCGGGCCGACGTCATCATCGTCGAGACCACCGAGATCGACAACGACCTCACCAACGTCGACAACCTGTTGAAGTCGGTGGGCGTGAGCGCCAACGGCATCTGCAACGCCACGGTCATCGTCGCCACCAACTGCCCGTAGTCCCAAGTCGGTCGAACCGACGACCGCTCCGAGGCCCCTCGCCCATCCGGGTGGGGGGCCTCGTCGCGTCCCGCCTGCCGCCGCCACGGGGCGGGCCCCCGGCCCACCCCGGCTTCTCCGGTGCCGCAGCGGCGCCTGGCGCCGCCTGGGTACCGGAGAACGGCAGTAGGCCCGCCCTGCCCCCATGCCAGCGACGACTGTGCCGGAGGCGGCTCTAGCTTCTCCGGTGACGCAACGGTGCCTGGCGCTACCTGGGTACCGGAGAACGGGTGCCGGCGCCCCGCGGGCGCCGGCGGCTACCCCTGCCTGTCGGCTTGGCGGTCGGCCACGGTGGTGGCCAGGGAGCGCTGGAGCTCGATGGGGAAGGGCTCGAGCACGCCGCCGAAGACCAAGACGGTGAAGGTGTCGCCGGTGCGGACGAGCACGAGGGACGAGCTGACGCTGATCGGGGCCTCGGCCCCTTCCCGGGCCAGGACGGCGTCGCCGGCCAGGCGCAGGCTGGTCTCGCCCACGCCGGGGAAGTCCCCGTCGGCGGCCAGGGTGAGGGGCGCCTCGGTGGTGGTGCGGGGCAGGAGCTGGGCGAATCCCGCCCCCAGGCGCTCGGAGAGGCAGGTGAGCGTCGGAGCCTCGGGGACGATGTCGAGGAGCTCTTCGGCCGTACCCGGATCGGCCAGGATGGCCGTCTGGGAGGCGACGAAGCGCAGGCTCTCGTTGGTCTGGAGGCGGAAGGTGGGCGAGGACGCCGAGGTGACGGTGCCACCGAGATCCTCCACGCAGCCCTGGAGCGGCGAGGGCTGGTCCCCGGGGTCCTGCTGGGGCGGGACGGCACCATAGCCCTCGGGTAGGTCGGTGAGGCCGATGTTGACGGCCGCCGCCCGGGCGTTGGCCGCCACCTCGCTCTCCCCGTCCCCGCCTCCGTCGCCACCGCCGTCGGAACAGGCACCGGTGAGGAGGGCGCTCACGGCCACCAAGGCGAGGAATCGGGACCGGGGGCGGTTCACCGGTCCAGAGTAGCGGTCGGCACCGGCCGGGGGCCGGACGCCACACGACCGAGGCCTCGGGCGAGACCTCGGTCGTGTGGGGTGTTCGGCGACCCCCTGAGGGGGTCGATGTGGCAGTGCTAGCGGGCCAGGCGCTCGGCCTGGGCGGCGGCCTGCTCGAGGCCGGCGGCGACGCTGGCCAGGTTGGCGTTGATGCGGTCGGCGGCCGGGCCGATGACCGCGCACTGGGTCTCGACGGCCCGCACACCGAAGGTGACGCGGGCCAGGTTGGCCGAGATGCTGTTGAGCTGGCTGGCCACCCGGTTCAAGAAGAAGGCCAGAACCACGACCAACAGGGCGATCTCGAGGACGGTGAGCACGACCTGCAGGGTCATATCAGCGACCTCCCTGGGCGTTGAGCAGCTGGGCGTGGCGCTGGACCTCGGCGTCGAGCTCGGCCGTGCGCACGGTGGTCTGCTGGAGCATCCACGTGGTGGCGGTGTTGGCCGCCACCCGGGTGGCGGTGTCCCAGACCTCCCGGACGTTGACGTCGATGTCGTCGACCAGGGCGATGAGCAGGGACAGCAAGACGATGACGGCGATGATGACGACCGCGCCCAGTCCGAGCGTGACCCACCACATGGTGATGTGCTCTTGAGCCAGAGCCAGAACAGGTGCTGTCATCACTCTCCCTCCAGTGCCGCTCGGGCCTCTTCAGCGCTGCTGATGATGGAGCGCACCCCACCGTTGATCTTGTCGACGTCCCACAGGGCCAGCGTGTTGATGCGGGCCTGATCGAGCCCCTCGGTGGCCGCCAGGGCCTGGACCCCGATGCGCCGGGCCAGCCCGAGAATGATCCCTACCAGGACCACGACGATGACCAGCACCACCAGGGCGATCACATAGCCCACGTACCAACCACTCAGCGAAACCATCGGCACCCTCCCCGTTTCTTGTCAGTTTGCGGCGCCTTTCGGTGCCTGTGCCGCCACACTAGGCTCCATCGAGGCCGCTGGTCAACGCGCAGGGCCAGGGGGCACGGGCGTTCCCGGCGAGGAGGACTGGTCATGGCGGTGGATGTGGACAAAGGATCGCCCCCGTCGGGGGTCGGGGGGCAGACCCCGCCGCTCGACACGGCCACGCCACCCCCCGCGCGCCGTCGGTGGTCGGCCACGCGCATCGGGGCCGCCCTGGCTGCCCTGGCCGTGCTCGGGGCCGTCCTGGTCTTCACGGGCGGCTCCGACGAGACCCCCGCCGGCGACGCCGAGCAGCCGGCGGCCCCCGACCCCGCCCAGGGTGACGGGGCGCCGCCACCGGCGCTGTCGGGCGAGCTCCAGGAGGGTTTCGTCGTCTTCACCGACCCCGAGACCGGCATCAGCCTGCAGCACCCCGAGTCGTGGGTGCCGCTGCGGCGCCCGCAGGGCAGCATGCGCCTGGTCTTGAGCGCCGGGGGCGACAGCTCGCTGATGATCCGGGTGGAGCCCATCGAGACGGTGATCGACACCGCCGAGGAGCTGACCGACGTGCAGGCGGTCACCGATCGCATCGCCGGGGCCGAACCCATCCAGGTGGTGCAGCGCCAGGCCCTCGAGGTCAACGGCATGCCCGGGATCTTCTACCTCGGCCGCTTCACCGACGAGGCCTCGGGGACCCAGGTGGTCAACGCCCATTACTTCTTGTTCAAGGGCAAGACCATGCACGTGGTGTTGTTCCAGGTCGCGCCCGAGGACGACTTCGACGAGCTGGCCCCGGTCTTCGACCGGGTCCTGGCCAGCTTCCAGGGCGCCCCCGTCGAGGACACGCCCGCCGAACCCACCGGATAGCACCCGGCATCGGGCGGGAATCCGGCCGGTGCCGGCGACGCACCCGAGGATCGCCACCTTGGCGGCATGACGAGCGATCCGGACCGGACGCCACCGACGCTCGACGTCGACGCCGATGAGGAGCCGACCCGCAGCGAGCGGTTGGCGGCGTTGATCGAACAGCGCCTCGACATCCCCATGGCGGTGCTCGCCGTCGTATGGGCGGCGCTGGTCGCCTACGAGCTCGTCGCCCCCTCGGCCCAGCGCGACGAGCTCATGCTCGCCGGCAACGTGATCTGGGGCATCTTCCTGGTGGAGTTCGCGGCCAAGCTCTGGGTCTCCGGCAGCCCGTTGCGCTTCCTGCGCCGGCGATGGCCGTCGGTGCTGTTCCTGGTGCTGCCGGCGCTGCGGGTCCTGCGGGTCGTGCGGGCGGTGCGGGTCCTGCGCCTCCTGCCCGCCGCCCGGGTGGTCGGGTCGTCCTACCGGACGATCGGTACCGCCCGCACGCTGCTCGGCGGGCGGTTGGGCTTCCTCGCCGTGACCACCGTCGTGGTGATCCTGTCGGGCGCCCAGCTCCTCTACATGGTCGAGGGGCAGGCGACCGGCGGTGGGTCCCTCGGCGACGCCCTCTGGTGGTCGGCCAACCTGGCGCTGAGCGGGACCCTCGTCTTCGAGCCGGCCTCAGCGCTCGCCCGGGCCCTGTCGCTGGTGCTGACCGGCTACGCCCTGGTCATCTTCGCCTCCCTGGCCGGCGCCCTGGGCGCCTACTTCACCGAGGCCAGGGCGGAGCGGGCCGCGGCGGAAGAGCCCGGAGCCTGACCGTCGATCGCCCGTTCGGCTGGCTGTTCCTACGAGTACGGATGGGATTGATAAGACTATTCTTAGGCCATGACCATCACCCAGCTCCGGGCCTTCGTGGAGGTGGCCGCCGCCGGTTCGGTCCGGGCGGCGGCCGCCACCCTGGTGGTGAGCCAGCCGGCGGTCTCGGCGGCGGTGGCCGCCCTCCAGCGCGACCTCGGGGTGACCCTGGTCACCCGCCAAGGCCGGGGCCTGGAGCTCACGCCGGCCGGCCGGGTCTTTGCCGACTACGCCCGCCACGCCCTGGCCCTGCTGGAGGAGGCCCGGGTGGCAGCCGCCGGCCAGCTCCGGCCCGAGCGGGGCCGGGTGCGCCTGGCGGCGGTGACCACGGTCGGTGAGCACGTGTTGCCGCCGTTCCTGGCCGCCTTCCGGTCCCGCTGGCCCCACGCCGAGGTGACCCTGGAGGTCGGCAACCGCAACCGGGTGTGGGAGTTGCTGTCCTACCGGGAGGTCGATCTGGTCATCGGCGGCCGTCCCCCCGCCGGCGGGCACTTCGCCACCCTGGCAACCCGGTCCAACCGCTTGGTGATGGTGGCTCCCAAGAGCTCCAGCGCCGGGCCCGACGGCAACCACGAGGTCGACGTCTCGGATCTGGCCACCCAGGTGTGGCTGGTCCGGGAGCCGGGTTCGGGCACCCGGGCCACGGCCGAGGAGCTCTTCGAGGAGCTGGGCATCGCCCCGGCCACCTTGACCCTCGGCTCCAACGGGGCCGTGCGGGAGTCGGTGCTGGCCGGCCTCGGGGTCACCCTCATCTCCAGCGACGCCGTGGCCCGGGAGCTGGCCCAGGGCGAGTTGCAGGAATGGCGGGCCCCGGGGCTGCCCCTGGAGCGCAACTGGCACGCCGTGGGCCGCTCGGGCGAGGACCTGACCCCCACGGCCGCCCTGTTCCTCGAGGAGCTGTGCACCGCCGGCGAGGTGGCGGGCAGCGAGGCGTTCCGGCGGGTGGCCAGGTGATGGCGCCGGGGTCGTGGTCCGCCGGCAATCCGGTGTGCTCCTACCTGCGCCATGACCTCTCGGCCATCCCCGCCGACGCTCGCATCGGCGACACCTCCCTGCGGCGCTACACCCTCAGCGGCAACGGTGGTGCGCACGCCCGACCCGTGCGCCACCAAGAACCACGACATCGGCCGGCGCCGCATGAACGCCAACTGGTACTCCTGGCCGCCTACGCCCGGTTCCGGCTCCGGGAGCTCGGCGACTCCTCCTCCGTCGACAAGGGGTGACGGCCTGGCGTAATCTCGCGCCCACGATCCACCCCTCGAGCAAGGAGCAGCAGAGCTGATGGGCACAGACCTCACGAGCACGGCCCAGGCCATGGTGGCGCCGGGGAAGGGCATCCTCGCCGCCGACGAGAGCACCGGCACGATCGGCAAGCGGTTCGCCTCGATCAACATCGAGTCGACCGAGGAGAACCGGCGGGCCTACCGTGAGACCCTCTTCACCACCCCTGGCCTCAGCGACTCGGTCAGCGGGGTGATCATGTACGACGAGACCATCCGCCAGTCGACCAGCGACGGTACCCCCTTTCCCAAGCTGCAGGCCGACGCCGGCATCCTGCCCGGCATCAAGGTCGACACCGGGGCGAACCCGCTGGCCAAGGCCGGCGACGAGAAGGTCACCGAGGGCCTCGACGGGCTGCGAGGGCGCATCGCCGAGTACGTGGAGCTGGGAGCCAAGTTCGCCAAGTGGCGAGCGGTCATCACCATCGGCGACGGCATGCCCAGCCGCTACTGCATCGACGCCAACGCCCACGCCCTGGCCCGCTACGCCGCCCTGTGCCAGGAAGGGGGCCTGGTGCCCATCGTCGAGCCCGAGGTGCTGATGGACGGCGACCACAGCATCGAGCGCTGCTTCGAGGTCACCGAGGAGACCCAGCGCACCGTCTTCGCCACCCTGGCCGAGCACCGGGTGGCCCTCGACCAGATGATCCTCAAGCCCAACATGGTCATCTCCGGCAAGGGCAACGCCCGCCAGGCGGGGGTTGAGGAGGTGGCCGAGCAGACGCTGCGCTGCCTGCGCCGCACCGTGCCGGCGGCGGTTCCCGGCATTGCCTTCCTCTCGGGGGGCCAGGGGGCGGAGATGGCCACCCAGCACCTCCAGGCCATGAACGCCATGGGCCCCCAGCCCTGGGTGCTCACCTTCTCCTACGGCCGGGCCCTTCAGGACCCGGCGCTGAACGCCTGGAAGGGCGAGGCGGCCAACCGCGAGGCGGGTCAGACCGCCCTGTCGGACCGCTGCAAGGCCAACGGCGCCGCCGCCTTGGGCCAGGCCGCCTAGCGTCGAGGGCGGCGGGAGCCGCAGGAGCCCTGCCAAGGAGCGAGGCCGGGGCGTAGGCTGGACCCGTCACGTAGATGCTCGAAGGGAGCTGCACCATGAAGATCGGCATCGTCGGCAAGGGCGGGGTGGGCAAGACGACCACGTCGTCGCTCATCGCCCGCTCGCTCACCGAGCGGGGACGGCGGGTGGTGGCCATCGACACCGACTCCAACCCCAACCTGGGGATGTCGCTCGGTTTGACCTTCGAGGAGGTCGAAGCCGTGCCCCAGCTGCCCCGGGCCTTGATCGTGGGGGCCAAGGGCGACCTCAGCGCCGAGGAGGTCATCGACGAGTACGGGCGCACCACGCCCTTCGGCGTCACCTTGATCTCGGCCATCAAGGTCAACGAGGCGGGTGCCGGCTGCACCTGCGGCGGCCACGCCTCGGTGCGCAGCTTCCTGGGCGACGCCCTGGAGTCGCAGTCCGACGTCACCCTGGTCGACATGGAGGCCGGCCTCGAGCACCTGAGCCGCTCCGGCGGCACCCTGGCCTACGCCGACATCCTGGTGGTGATCATGGAGCCCAGCCGCAAGTCGATCATCACCGCCGCCCGCACCATCGCCCTGGCCGAGGAGCTGGGGATCCCCCGCACCGTGGGGGTGGGCAACAAGGCCCGCATGCCCGACGACGTCGAGTTCTTCGAGAAGGTGTGCGCCGAGTACGGCGTTCCTTTGGCCGGGGTGATCCCCTACGACATGGCCGTGGTCGACGCCGACCGGGCCGGCACGGGCATGGCGTCCGACGCCGGCGATTTGGTGCGCCAGGCCATCGAGCAGGTGGTCGACTACCTCGACGACGCTGTCCCTGTCGGCTGAGCTCGGGGCGGGTTCGGGCCGGGCCGTGAAGGGCATCATCCCCCGCAAGTGGCTCGACGGCGACGAGCGGGAGCTCGATCTGGTCGGTGAGGGCTACCTCCAGGGCCTGGTCCCCTCCGAGATGTCCGACGCCATGCCCACCACGGCCACCGAGCGACGGGTGATGATGCTCGGCGAGCGCGACCCGCGCCTGGACCATGGTCGGCGACCGGACCGGATCTTCTTCCAGGTGCCGTGGACCAGCGTGCACGGCTACTGGCAAGGGTCGATGCCTCTGCCCCCGGAGCGGTGGCGGGACGGCCCCGAAGGCGATGTGGTGGTGCTGGTCCTCGATCCCGAGGCGGCGGGCGGCCAGGACGTGGTCTTGCGCTCCAATCTGCCGGCGTGGATCGAGGCCTGCCAGCGCATCGGCATCTCCGAGATCTTCGATTGACCCGCCCCTGGCGGCGGGCGCCGTGGATCGCCGGTACCGCCGTGGCCGTCGTCGTCGTTCTCGCTGCCCTGGTGCGCCTGCCCCTGTTCGTCATCGCCCCGGGATCAGCCATCTCGGTGGCCGAGCGGGTGGAGCTGGGGCGATCCCCCGACCCCATCTCGGGCCAGTTGCTGCTCACCACCGTGCGGGTCTACCGGCCCACGACCTTCGGCCTGGTCGAGGCCTGGCTGTCGGCTGACCGGGACGTGTTCCGCCAAGAGGAGATCGTCCCCCCCGGTGTGCCCGACGCCGACTTCCAGGAGGCCCAGCGCCAGCTGTTCCGGGAGAGTGCCGAGGTGGCGGCCGCCGTAGGGCTGCGGG
>DATMJI010000156.1:0-4360 GCA_035553895.1 Acidimicrobiales bacterium
CCAACGGGTCCGGGCCCCCGCCCGCGCCCCCGGGGGCGCGGGCGGGGGCCCGGACCCGTTGGCGCGCGCCCCGCCCGGGGCGGACAGGGCGGTGGCGTCGCCGGCGACGGTGGCGTCGCCGGGGCGCTCCGGGAGATCGAGGCGCTCCAGGGCCGAGCGCAGCTCGGCCGCCGAGGCGTGGCGGTCGCCGGGCCGGCGGGCCATGGCCCGCAGGATCACCTGCTCCAGGGCCCGCGGCACGCCCGGGCGCACCTGGCGGGGGCGCAGCGGCTGGGAGGTCAGGCGGGCCACGGCGGTGGTGGTGGCATTGTCGCCGCTGAAGGGGGGCCGGCCG
The DNA here is from genome assembly GCA_035553895.1 of Acidimicrobiales bacterium. GTDB lineage: Bacteria > Actinomycetota > Acidimicrobiia > Acidimicrobiales > CADCSY01 > JADDRA01. Next base: position 335 of record DATMJI010000156.1, read on the forward strand.
CAGACCATCTCGTAGAGCACGACGCCGAGGGCATAGACGTCGGAGCGGGCGTCGAGTGGAGCCCCCTCCACCTGTTCGGGGGAGAGGTACTTGGCCGTGCCCACCACCTGTCCCACCTCGGTCAGGTCGGCACCCCCCTCGGCCGCCTTGGCGATGCCGAAGTCGGCGACGAGGACCCGGCCGTCGTCCGAGAGCAAGATGTTGGCCGGCTTGACGTCGCGGTGGACGAGGCCGTTGCCGTGGGCGTGCTCCAGGGCCGACGCCACCTGGATGGCGATGTCGACGGCTTCCCGGGAGGTGAGGTGGCCCCGCTCGTCGAGCAGGCGGCGCAGCGTGGAGCCCCGGACCAGCTCCATGACGATGGCCTGCACCTCCCCGTCGCTGCAGGTGTCGAAGATGGAGACGATGTTGGGGTCCGAGAGGCGGGCGGCCGCCACCGCCTCGTGGCGGAAGCGGGAGACGAAGGCGGTGTCGGCGGTCAGGTGGGGCAGCAGGATCTTGATGGCCACCGGCCGGGTGAGGACCTCATCCAGCGCCTCCCACACTTCGGCCATCCCGCCCTTGGCCAACCGGGTGACCAGCTGGTAGCGGCCCCCGACCCGGGCGCCCGGCGCCATCCGGCCGGCAGGGGAGGGGGCGGGAGGGGTATCAGCCACGTCGATCTCACCGTACCGGGCGCCCACCGGGGCCGAGGTTCATCGCCGGGCGCCGGCGAGTGGCTCAGCCGGCGACCTGGAAGGTGGCGCCCATGACCCGGGGCCCGGCGTGGGCGCCGATGGTGGCCCCGATCTCGCCCACGTGGATCGCCTCCCGGGGACAGATGGGGGCGAGCAGCTCGAGGAACTGCTCCACGTCGGGGGCCCCGCCGTGCATCACCGCCAGGTTCTCCACCTGGCCGTGGGCCGCCACCCGGTCGGCCAGGAAGCGAAGAGCCTTGGTGCGGGTGCGGGGCTTGCCCGCCTCCTCCACCTCGCCGGAGCTGACGTCGATGACCGGCTTGATCGAGAGCAAGGTGCCGAGCAGGGCCTGGGCGCCGCCGATACGGCCCCCCTTCTTCAGGTTGTCGAGGGTGTCGAGGGCGCAGTAGACGCGGGTGCGGGGCACCATGTCTTCCACCAGGGCGACCACCTCGGCCAGTGCCGCCCCCTCGGCGGCGGCCCGGGCGGCGGCCACCACCTGGCTCCCGAGCCCCCAGCTCACCGAGCGGGAGTCGAGGACCGCCACCTCGGCGGCGTCGCCCAGGGCGCCGGCGGCGGCCCGGGCCGACTGCATGGTGGCCGAGAGGCTGGAGGAGATGTCGATGCACACGATGCCGTCGGCCCCCTCGTCCAGGGCCTGGCGGAAGGCGGCCTCGAAGGCGCCCGGCGAGGGGGCGGCGGTCTCGGGCAGGTCCGGCGACGAGGCCAGCTTGGCGTAGAAGGCTGCCGGAGTGAGGTCGGTGCGGTCGACGTACTCGGTCTCGCGGAAGCGGATCGTGAGGGGGACGATGTGCACCCCCAGCTCGGCGGCCAGTGATTCGGGCACGTCACAGGCGCTGTCGGTCACCACGCGTACGGTCATGGGCTCCCCCTCCGTCAGGGTGACGGTCGGCCGGAGTCTAGGAGACGCGCCGCCTGCCCGGTCTCGGGCCGGCGGGCTCGATCTCAGTGGCGGCCGGGGAGGCGGCGACGTACGGCGCCGAGGAGGTGGCCGGCCTCGGGGACACCCAGGCGCAGGGCCAGCCCGCCGTAGACGGCGGCGGCGGGCAGGCCGGCACCGAGCAGGGCCAGGGGGGCGGGCCAGGAGGCGACGAGGGGTCTGGCCAGGGCGGCGATGACGGCGGCGGCCAGGCCGGCGGCGGCGACCGGGCCGGCGCGCCCGCCTCCGAGGCGGACCGGGCCCACCCGGGCGGCCAGGCGGCGCCGCAGCAGGATCAGCTCCAGGGTGGCACCGGCGGCCGACGCCAGGGCCAGCCCCAGGGCGCCGAGGCGCAGGGCGGCGCCAGGCTGGGACCCGTCGCGCAGGCCCACCGGCACGGGTGACCAGGCCGGGAGGTTCCCGACCTGGTCGAGGCCGGCGAGGCCGGGCCCGGCGACCGCCACCCGGTCGAGCTGCAGCATGAGGACCACGCCGAGGACCACGGTGAGCGCCACCCGCACGGCGGCCACCACCGCGGGGGAGCGGGAGTCGCCGAGGGCGTACAGCCCGCTCTGGAGCACCCGCCCGGCGGCGGTCGCCACCAGACCGAGGGTCAACCCGGCGAGGACGTACCACACCAGCCGGGTGTCGTCGGCACCGAAACGCCCCGTCTGCAGCACCGTCGCCACCACCAGGTCGCCCAGCACCAGGTAGGCCGCCCCGGTGGGAACGACGAAGAAGGCGACCCGGGCCAGGCCCTCCTCGACCCGGCGGGCCGGACCGGGGATGCCGGTGGTGACCGCCGCCGGGGATGCGGACCCGGGATCGGTTCCGGCCGCATCGCCCAGGCGGCTGAGCTCGGGCAGCTCGGCGGCGGCCACGCTCATGGCGAAGAGGCTGACGGGCAGCAGGTAGAGGACCTGGGCGTAGCCGAGGGCGGCCACGGCGCCGGTGGCGAGGAAGCTGGCCAGCAACAAGTCGAGGTAGGCCGAGAGCTGCACCACGCCGCGGCCGGCGACGGCGGGCCCGAAGCGGGCCAGGACGGTGCGCACGCTGGGCCGGCGGGTGGTGAGGGACAGGCGCAGGGGGCGCACCAGGCGGCGCACGGCCGGCAGCTGCACCCCGAGCTGGAGGAGGGAGCCGGCCACCGCGCCCCAGGCCAGGGCCACGGCCAGCGACGCCTGGCCCAGGCCCCGGGAGGCGGCGGCCACCAGCACGGCGATCTGGGCCACGTTCCACAGGACGGGGGCCACGTAGGACAAGAAGAAGCGGCGGTGGCTGTTGAGCACGCCCAGGCACCAGGCCGACAGCACCAGGACGCCGATGCTCGGGGTGAGGATGCGCACCAGGGTGACGGTGAGCTCGAAGCGCTCCCCGGTGTAGCCGGCCGCCAGCAGGGCGGTGATGGGGCGGGCGAAGACCACCCCGACCACGATGAGCACGGCGGCGGCGGCAGCCAGCAGGCCGGCCACGGCACCGGCCAGCCGCCCCGCCTCCTCCTCGTCGCCTTCGGCCAGCAGGCGGGCGTAGACGGGGATGAACGAGGCCGACAGGACCCCCTCGCCCAGCAGGTTCTGGAGCAGGTTGGGGATGCGCAACGCCGCCCGGAAGGCGTCCACGGCGAAGCCGGTGGCGAACTGGCCGGCGATGACCCGTTCCCGCACCAGTCCGGCCAGGCGGCTGCACAGGATGCCCGCCCCCACCAGGGCCGAGGACCGCCGGGCCGACGGAGCGCCGGCGGCCGGGCTCACGGCGGGCCGGCGCCGGCGGGCGCCACCAGCCGCCGGTCGCGCCGGCTGGTGCGCCAGTGGCGGGCCCACCACAGGGCCAGGAAGAGCCCGGCGCCCACCGACAGCAAGAGCCCGACACCGGAGGGGAAGGTGGAGCGCACGGTGAGGCGGGTGGCGGCCACCGTCAGGCGCCCGTCGGGCGAGCGCACGCTGATAGCAAGGGGAAAGTCGCCCGACGCACGGGCCTCCACCGCCACCATGACCGGGTTGCGGCCCGGTTCCAGGGTGAGGGCCCGGGCGGTGGCGCCGGTGCCCACCCGCCCGGACCCGGCCTCGACGAAGTCGAGCTTGTCGCTCTCGAGCTCGAGGCGGACCTCGACGGGGTTGGCCAGGCCGTTGACCAGGGTGAGGGGCACCGTCGCCTCCCGGGAGGTCAGCTGGAAGCTCCCCTCCGAGAGGATCCCCACCGCGTCCAGCTCCCGGGCGATGACCTGGCCCACGCCCGCCCGGTAGGCCGCCCGCTGGTCGGGGGAGAGGCCCTCGGCGACCGAGACCAGGGTGAGGCGTTCGAGGAGGCGGACCGCGGGCGCCGCCGGCCCCAGCACGGTGGCCATGCTGGCCACGTCGGCCCGGGCGCGGCGCAGCTCGGCGGCGCCCGTGGTCCGCCTCCTCGAGCGCC